>JAZBPA010000046.1:0-2925 GCA_036351435.1 Candidatus Competibacteraceae bacterium | reverse complement strand
CGATATTCGGTCATTGTTTTGGCTCTATTGCAGGCTTACCACTCGAATGATGCGCTTCCTTCGTCAGCACATCCTACACGAACTCGGAATCCATTAAGAATAATGTAGAGGTAATCAAATGACCTCAGTAGCAATGATCGAACAAGAGATCAAAAAACTCTCACCGCAAGAATTAGCTGATTTCCGACGCTGGTTTGCGGCATTTGATGCGGAAGCTTGGGATGCCCAGATTGAGAGTGATGCTGCAGCTGGAAAACTTGATGCCCTTGCAGAAAAAGCACTTGCAGAACATGAAGCAGGAAAATCACGAGAGATTTGATGAAGCACTACGCTTCAACGAAATTCTGGCAATGTTTCAGTGTTCTACCTCAAGAAACTCAGCAGCTCGCGCGTCAAAATTTTTCACTGTTAAACGTCAATCCGACACACCCTTCGTTACATTTTAAACGGGTTTGCAGAGGCCGTTGACCGATCAGATAGCCTTGCGTTGATCTCATTGCAGAGATTGATTTAATACACATCGTGTGTATAATTTAGTGGCATGACAAGCCGCGAAGTGATCGCTCGTTTGGAGCGAGAGGGCTGGCAACTTCATCATACGAGAGGGAGTCACCGCCAATATAAGCACTCGACTTTACCAGGGCGGGTGACTGTTCCGCATCCCAAGAGAGATCTACCAATCGGCACACTTCGTAGCATCTATCGGCAAGCCGGTTGGAATTGGCCTCCTTAGCACAGATGATTTATCCCATTGTAATCCATAAAGATGCAGCATCTGATTATGGCGTCAGCGTGCCTGACTTGCCGGGGTGTTTTTCGGCGGGTCGAACCCTGGACGAGACGTTAAACAACATTAAGGAAGCGATAGAATGCCACATAGAAGGGTTATTGATAGATGGCGAAGCTGTGCCTGCGGCTAAAGAGTTAGAAATGCACCAAGCGAACCAGGAATGGTCCGGTGGCACCTGGGCCTTAGTGCAGATTGATCTATCCAAGCTCTCGGGTAAATCTAAGCGTATCAACATTACGTTACCGGAGCGGCTATTGTCACAAGTGGATCACCATGCATCAGCGCATGGTGAAACACGCTCAGGCTTTTTAGCACAAGCAGCAATTGAGTATATGAGTCGTCATGGCTCCGAAACCTAACGCTAAGTTTAATCAGTGTTTGCGTATAAGCAGGTGGCTGACTGGCCTTACTTTAGTTTCCAGCGCTGCGTAGCTAACGGTATTTGTCCGGTCAACTGGGGCGTTGATAAAATGTACCCAATCCGTGGTGATGAATAATCCGAATGATGCGCTTCCTACGTCAGTACATCCTCCACGGGCTTATGCCCGCCTAGCCGTTTTTTTGCTATAAGTAATCGCAAAGGAAGCGCATGAAAGTATCAGAGGTATTGTCAAAGCTAGGTGCGGATGGATGGTACCTCGTCGCAACAAAGGGTAGTCATCGACAATACAAGCATTACTCAAAACCAGGTCGAGTGACCGTTTCGGGAAAACCAAGCGACGATGTCGCTCCAGGTACACTTAGCAGCATATTCAAGCAAGCCGGTTGGAAATAAACAATGCGCTACGCGATCGTGATTGAAAAAACAGAAAGCAACTACTCCGCCTATGTGCCTGATTTGCTTGGTTGCGTTGCTACGGGATCAACCATAGAGGAAGTTGAGAAACTAATCCGCGAAGCTATCCACTTTCACCTAGAAGGTTTAAAGGAAGATGGTATTTCTCCTCCGCAGCCACAAAGTCACGTTGAGTATGTGGAGGTGGCTGCCTAAGGCCCATAGGCCGGTAGGATGGGTTGACGGAAGAAACGTATCATTCGCGCTCCTAACTCGCGACCGATGCGAGCTTCAATGCCCTACCGGAACAAGTCCAATATGTTGATGACTACGGCCATGATTTGGATTATCACTAACCGGAAAACAGTAGGTGCGTGTACAGGATTCCGGTGCTGGCACGCCTCAACTTGTAACGTCGCCGCCAAGCCCCACACCAGATGTGAACCAATCGGCAAATATGCTAGGGTGTAATCCTTACTGAAATTGTTGGAGAAAGTATCCATGTCATTGGGACCCGAAGAGGTCAAAAAGATAGCTCATCTGGCGCGCCTTGCCATCGACGAAAACGATGTTCCTGCCTATGCCCGTAATCTGTCGTCTACCCTGGATTTGGTGGAGCAGATGAACGCGATAGATACCCAAGGCGTCGAGCCGCTTGCACATCCACTGGCGATGACGCAACGGCTGCGTGCCGACCAAGCCATCGAACCCGATCAGCGGGAACTGTTTCAAGCCATTGCACCTCAAGCCGAAGCCGGGTTGTATCTCGTGCCCAAGGTTATCGAATAACGATTGCCGACTCCCGCCGGGAATCCCGATCTCTTGCGCCACGATGCGATCAGCGCGTCTACAAATCAGCCATATACGCTCATGCACGATAAAACCATTGCTCAGCTTGCCGCCGGGCTTGCATCCGGCGCATTTTCCAGTGAAGAACTCACCCGGGATTTGCTCGCCCGCATTGAGAGTCATAACGGCACACTCAATGCGTTCATTACCATTACCGCCGAACAGGCGCTAGCCCAGGCCAAAGCTGCAGATCAGCGCCGGGCTGCCGGTGATGGCGGACCGTTGGTCGGTATTCCCATCGCCCATAAAGACCTGTTCTGCACACGCGGTGTGCGTACCTCCTGTGGGTCGCGCATACTCGACAACTTCATCGCGCCTTATGACGCCACTGTGGTAGAAAAATGGGCGGCGGCAGGTACCGTGATGCTGGGTAAAACCAACATGGATGAGTTCGCTATGGGGTCGTCGAATGAATCCAGTTACTATGGACCAGTACGCAATCCTTGGGATATGGAAGCCGTGCCCGGTGGTTCTTCAGGTGGTTCCGCCGCCGCAGTTGCGGCGCGGTTGG
>JAZBPA010000045.1:0-2067 GCA_036351435.1 Candidatus Competibacteraceae bacterium | reverse complement strand
GGTTGATCGATGCGCCCATTATCGGTGTGCCGACATCGGTGGGTTACGGTGTCGCCGAGGGCGGACAAACCGCCTTGAAGGCGATGCTGGCCAGCTGTGCTTCGGGACTCACAGTGACCAATATTGATAATGGCTATGGCGGAGCCTGCGCGGCTCTGCGGATGCTGGGTGCAATAGCTCCCCGACAAAAATCGACTTGCTAGCAGGAGCGCGCCAACATGAGTGAGCAACAGGAAGAAAATCCGCGCGCCCAGCGCTCGGACGTAATAAAAAAAGGCCCTCTCATGGCGGCCGCGCGCGCCATACTACGTGGTATGGGACTGGATGATGAAGATATTGCCCAGCCCTTTACCCCCCGCGGCGGGCTGCTGGCACTGGTGGAGAACGGCGACCGCATTTCTATCGACCTCAAGACCAAAACACTGCAGCTGGATGTTGACGACGCTGTTCTGGCTGAGCGCCGCGCTGCCCATGAACCGAGCGATCGCAGCGGCAAGGGGTATATGGTCAAGGCAGGTTACGCCCAGAAATATATTGCCA
The DNA here is from genome assembly GCA_036351435.1 of Candidatus Competibacteraceae bacterium. Lineage (GTDB taxonomy): Bacteria > Pseudomonadota > Gammaproteobacteria > Competibacterales > Competibacteraceae > JAAUQA01. The sequence goes on along the minus strand of JAZBPA010000045.1, from coordinate 1,527 downwards.
GCGTGGGGCCGGCCAGCCACGGCGCCATCACCGACTCCGGCAATCTTCACTGGCCGCAAGAGGGTAAACCCGGGGGCGGCAGCTAAAGCATGATACCCAAATCCCAGGGGCAGAATTCTTCCTCGCATGACTCCCTTTCTCCTCTGGATATCAGGCCGGAAATTCTAATTAGCTACAGCAGCCGAAAGACCACTGTTATAAAAAACCAATGAGGATCTCGGAAATCCTATCAGCATGAGTTACAGGAATAATATGAGTTCCATTCTCGATCACATTTTGCTCTGCTTGGGGAATATCACGCCTAAAAGATGGTTCGTTAGCGGCAAGCGGATCGGCTGATCCCCAGATAATCTGAGTAGGCTTACCGCTCTCACCAACGCTTTTATAGCTTTGCGCCGTTCTATTGAAATCAAAGGTTCTGAACAAGCTAGTGGTTGCCGTTAAGTAGCCTTGATAGCTGAGCATTTGCTCATAACGCCCCAACAAGTCCGGCACGGTATTCACTTGAGAAACAGCATCAATGACCGGTAGCAGCATTAATTTTTTACCGAAGACATCCATAAACCAGTCACCAATAATAGGCGTCTGTATAATTCTAAAAACCAGCGGAACCTCCATCGCATAACCACCCGGGGAAATCAATCCTATTTTGCGAACATTATCAGGATGATGTTCAACATAGTTTGCTGCAATCATCGCCCCCAATGAAACGCCAACCAGATCGACTGGCGCCTGCAAATTTAGGGCTTTTATCAATTCGTCTAGCTGACGATCAAAAAGATCAGAATTGTAATCCTCGTCGGGACGATCACTCCAGCCTCTGCCGTATTGATCATAGGCAATGACATTCATACCCACTTCAGCGAGGCTTTCAAAAATACTATTCCACATAAATAAAGGCGTAGACGAACCATGAATCAACACAACGGTTTGCCCATCGCCGGCTGATTGCCGATAATGCGTATAACCGTCACTCAACCTAATCATGTTATAGGGTGCCTTTTTGCGGGCCTCATCATCAAACGGCAGCAACTGTGAATTCATGTACAACTGAACGCCAATAACCGTAACTACAAACACCCCTAGTGTTCCAATCAAAATCTTTAGCCTCATGATATCTCCTGTAACATTTCTATTATTATTTGAACTGAGAATGATTGAATCTCTAGAAAATGAAGCAGCACCGCAAAAGACCTGAACCGACCTAACCCGGATACTTCATAAAAAGAAACGGCGCAATCGCTTAAATCGCTTAAAATATAGTCGCCAAACAAATATCTAAGAGCCATTCCGCGGAGACAGAATGCTACTAGAATTCCTTCGATTTTCGATCCGTTTCCCGCCGTCGCGTCGAGATAAGCCCGGGGGCGGTAGCTAAAGCATGATACCCAAATCCCAGGGGCAGAACTCCTCTTCGCCATAACCAAGAAGTTCGCTCTTGGTGCGCTCCCCGGACGCCACGGCAATAATGCGCTCGAAAATCCTTTGGCCGCATTCTTCCACCGTCTCGACACCATCCAGGATGGT
>JAZBPA010000044.1:0-29855 GCA_036351435.1 Candidatus Competibacteraceae bacterium | reverse complement strand
TGGAGCGCTCAGGACTAGGTTAGTTCAGCGCGCGCTCAGGTTCGTTCCGCTACCTTGCGTATCGTTATCTGTTTTGTCGATCAAGCATGATAGGCTATAAGCACCGGGGGTTACTCAACCCATTCAATGCATTTCCGACAGTTAGCATAGGATAGAGTCGCGTGGCTCAGGCTTACAGAATAAAACCTTCTCCAAAGAAATCTTATCGATTCAATATACTACCCTATCTAAGCTGGGTATTGCGGGTCAGTGGACTGCTGGTGTTCGGTAGCATCGCCATCTATTTGCTCATGGCACTCCTTTCCTTTCGGGCGACAGACCCGGCCTGGACTCACACGGCCCCCGGTGTGGCGGTCACTAATATGGGCGGCACTACCGGAGCTTGGTTTGCCGACATCGCGTTTTATTTTTTCGGTATTCTCGCTTATGCGTTTCCGGTGGGTATTGCGTATTGTGGGTGGCGGTTTTGTAGGCCGGGTACGCTGCAAAATTTGGACGCGGAAATTATCTTGTTCCGGCTGTTCGGGTTTGTAGTCATTTTGGGTAGCGGGTGTGGCTTAGCGACGTTACTGTTAAAAACTCTGCTCGTTCATCCCGAAGCATCGGCTGGCGGTATTCTCGGTAGTTTCCTTGCCGTCTGGTTGGTGAATGCCTTCAATGCTCTGGGGGTTACGGCCTTTTTATTCGTGTTATTCGCTGCCGGCTTTACCTTGGCGACGGGGCTTTCTTGGCTTGATTTATTGGATGCCGTCGGTAAGGTGACGCTGAATCTATTGAATGGCGGCGGCAAACTGCTGACCGGTCTGAAAGCCTGGTTGGAAGCGGAAGATAATACAGCTGAAACGGACGAGAAAATAACTAATGAACCTGAGGCAATAATCGAATCGGCTCAGTCTATGCCCATTTCCGAAACTAAGCCTGCGACGGTACACTCCGAAGCACCTAACCCTTTCAACTCAGTTCCGCCGCCGGTTGCGCCAGCATCCCCCAAAGCCCCAGCACCTCGGCTTAGAAAACGGCAGCGGATTGAACCGGTTATGGGGCTTACCCCGGAGGAAGCCGACCCCGAAGCAGTAGAAGAATCACCATTCGCATCAATTAAAGCACCGCAAGAAAGCCCCCTGGAAGCTGGAGAAAATACTCCGCTGAATGACGCGATATCAACACCGTTCGATCCAGAACCTGCACCCATCAAATTGTCCGACTTAGTGCCAATCTATCAGGCCGGTCAGTTGAGCGTTTTGCTGGCCTCGTCGATTTATCAAGCGAATACCTCGCCCACGCCCCTGATTTTAGGGGAACTGGCCGATGAATATCCGTTAGTGATTGATCTAGCCCGCTTACCACATATGCTAATTGTCGGCTCCAACAACGCGGCGGTCACCCAGTTGTTGCATGTTGTGTTGTTGAGTCTGTTGTACAAGGCGAGTCCCCAACAGTTGCAACTTTTACTTTTGGATAGTGAGGATGAAGCATTAGCCGCGTACGCCGGTCTACCCCATCTATTGGCCCCGTTAACTACCCGGGTTGACCAAACCGTCAATACCTTGGTCTGGTGCAAGAAAGAGATAGAGCGCCGCAGGCAGCTATTGGCGACTGCCAAAGTAGCTGACATCGCTGAATTCAACCATCGTTCCTCCTCCCAGCTAATCGACGCAGCAACCGAGGAAGCCCACACTAACAGTCTTGAACATATCGAACTATCAACTGGAGCTCTTTCTCTAATCGTGGTGGCCGTGAGCGAATTAGCCGATATTGTCGATGCCATGGGCGATTGGGTAGAGAGTATTTTCGCCAAGCTTGCCGCTGAGGGACCGCCGGTTGGTGTGCACTTGATTTTAGCTTGCCGACGCCCATCCGCAGAGGTGTTGACGACACTGATCAAGACACATATTCCGTCCCGCTTGGTCTCGAAGGTAGCCACCGCCGAAGATTCTCGTTTAGTGCTCAATCGGGACGACGCTGAACACTTAGCTGATGATGAATTACTGTACTTGCCAATAAGCGCCGATACACCCAAACGATTGCGGGCGATCCGTGTTGATGAGTCTGAAATACAACGGGTAACCGATTATTGGAAACAGAATCCTTCTCCTATAAACCAACAATGAGCACATATCATGCGTAAATGGCTTTGTCTGACAAGTAGCCTATTAGTCTTGTTATGCAACTCTGCATCTGCCCAAGAAGAGTCCTTGGTACAACGTTACTTCCAAGAACTACGTTCGTTAAGTGCTGAATTCGAGCAACAGGTATTTGATGACCAATCTCGTCAATTAGAGACTTCCAGCGGTCGCATGGTCATGCAAAAACCAGGGCTGTTTCGTTGGGATTACGCACAACCGTCGGAGCAGATCATCGTCTCCGATGGTAAGCGGTTATGGGCCTATGATGTCGAATTGGAACAAATCACGGTGCGTGCCCTCGACCAAGCATTGAGCGCTACCCCACTGGCCTTGCTGAGTGGTGCTGCGCCGATAGAGGACACCTTCAAGGTCAACAGTCAGGAAGTGCGGGATGGGTTGGAGTGGTTCGTGTTAAAGCCCAAACAAGAGCAGCCTGAGTTTAACCAGTTGAGAATCGCCTTCAAAGACGATCAGTTGCATATCATTGAGCTAGAAGATGTGCTTAATCAGCGTACCCAACTCACGTTTACCCAGCTGGAACGTAATGTAGTAATTGACTCGACTCAATTCGAGTTCACCCCGCCGCCGGGTGTCGATGTGGTTGGTGATGTCGAGTAAGTTTTCCTCTGCAGATTCGCCCGATTCGCAGGGCAATCCGCACAGTAACCGGCCCTTGGCGGATCGGATACGTCCCCAATGTCTTACGGAGTTCGTCGGGCAGACTCATTTACTAGCAACCGGGAAACCACTGCGTACTGCCATTGAACGGGGTAATCCGCATTCCATGATCTTGTGGGGGCCACCCGGCAGCGGTAAAACCACATTGGCGCGTCTGCTCGCTGTTCACGGTGGCGCGCAATTTCTCGCAATATCTGCGGTGCTGGCCGGGGTTAAAGAGGTGCGCGATGCAGTAGAGCGAGCCAAACAGCTGTGGCGCGATGAACAACGTCGCACAGTGCTATTCGTGGATGAAGTTCATCGGTTTAACAAAGCCCAGCAGGATGCTTTTCTGCCTTATGTCGAAGACGGCACGCTGATTTTTGTCGGTGCAACGACTGAAAACCCTAGTTTTGCCTTGAATAACGCCCTGCTTTCTCGGTTACGAGTTTATGTATTGCAAGCGCTTGATCATGCTGATATCCGGGCGCTAATTGACCATGCCCTGACAGACCCTAAACGGGGACTCGGGCAACGGACGTTATCTGTCGCCGAAGAGCAACGTGAACAGCTGGCCCAGATCGCTGACGGTGATGCCCGGCGGGCGCTGAATTTGTTAGAGTTGGCTGCTGATTTGGTTGCAGCACGCGGCGGCGATATGGCCATGGCCCTGACAGAAGTCATGGCCGGAAGCGATGTAAGAAGATTCGACCGAGGTGGCGATCTGTTCTACGAGCAGATTTCTGCCTTACACAAATCTGTGCGCGGCAGTCAGCCAGACGCTGCGCTATACTGGTTCTCACGGATGGTAGATGGTGGCTGTGATCCCCGTTACATCGCCCGTCGGGTGCTGCGGATGGCTTCCGAAGACATTGGCAATGCCGACCCTCGTGGATTGCACATCGCATTGGATGCCTGGGAAACTTATGAACGTTTGGGCAGTCCTGAAGGTGAATTGGCCCTCGCCCAAGCACTGGTGTACTTAGCCTGTGCTCCCAAAAGCAATGCCGTGTATTCAGCCTATAAGGCGGCCTCAAGTGATGCTCAGCAGCAAGGTTCTTTAGAAGTGCCACTCCATCTGCGCAATGCACCAACAGCACTGATGAAAAAGCTGGGGCATGGCAAAGGGTATCGCTACGCGCATGACGAAGCTGAAGGGTATGCAGCCGGCGAATCTTATTTTCCTAAAGCTTTGGGGGAACGGCGCTATTACCAGCCTGTCGCAAGAGGGTTAGAAATCAAAATTGGTGAGCGATTGGCCTATTGGCGTGCGTTGGACCACAAAGATTAGAATCCTTCCTTCACTCCTTATGGTAGTTCTGCATAGTTTAATCCACCACGAAGTGGGACATGAATGCTTTGATCATCAAGTTGTTATCGACTATTTTCCTGCTCTATCTATCGACTGGGTATGCGAAGGAAATCCATATGATCGCTCCCGACATCCCACCGCAGATTGATGAGAATGGCCGCGGTCGGATTGGTGATGTGATCAAAGTAACTTTATTAAACTGTGGACATACGGTTAGATTCACCATCGTGCCCTTTGGTCGGCATTGGCGAGAATATATCGAAACCTCCTATTACGACGGATTAGCCATGGCTGATGCTCAGCATCAGGACATACCCGGTTACGCCACAGAGCCGTTTCATCATCTGCAATATGGGGCTTTTGTGGTTGCCGATTCCGACCTCAACAATCTAAAAACCCTTGAAGATTTGCAGAACAAACGTGTCTTGGCCTCACGTAGTGTAAGTACATTACCCAGTATTACTGGACAAGTGCCAAAGTTCAGTGCCTTCGTCAAATACCATCATGATCTTGAAAAGATTCGGCTACTGATGAGTGGAAGAACCGATGCAATTCTGGGCGACGGATTGATTATGGCCGATGCCTTTGCGCAGATCCAAGAAAGAATACGATCAGGCCAGGAACCGTATGTTGATCCATCGGTATTAGTCATCTTCAGAAAACTCTTTCCCAGCAGCCCACAACGATTATATTTTCGAGATCAATCTATAGCGAAGGATTTCAATCGCTGCTATAACGATCTCCTGCAGCAAGGTTTAATTGATAAGATCGCCCGACCCTATGTTGAAGAGCATCATGATGTACTGAATGGTCAATATCCTATTCACTAAATAATCAATACTGTTACATCGTTATTTTTCGTTAGCTATAAGGTGCAACTTGGGTTTCCTATTTACCAATATAACAACCGGCCGGAAACGCAGTTTCTACGCACAGGCAATGCTTCTGATCGGGGCTTCCCTGACACTGGTGACAGTCTTGGTTGCCCTATTAAACTTAACATATCATTATCGTGGGCTGGAACGTGAGTTACAGGAACGCCTCAATAATTTGACAGAAATACAGGCCGGCGCGATTGCTGCAAGCCTCTGGTACTTGGATCAGCGGAAAGCTCAAGCTATCCTCGAAAGTCTCGCAGCTGAGGCTGATTTGGTGTCTGCTGTTGTCCTTGATGACAAGGGAGGTTTGTTTGCTGAATTCGAAAAACCTCAAATATCGCAAAACACGGTCCTGCAAAGCGAATCTGATATTTTCATTGCAACTGAAGACTCCCAGAGGAAAATCGGCGAACTCATTATTACCCTCTCTCGCTCCAGGCTATTGAAAGAACGAAACCGATTGCTTTTGATAACTTTGTTATTTGGGTTAACTCAATTAGCTGCGGTATTAGCTGCAACTGCGCTTGCACTTCGTTCTATTACTAGGCCGCTTGCTAGCATCACTCATGCAATGCTGAAACTATCAAAAGACCATTCTCAGGTAACTATTCCAGAATTAGACCGTACAGACCAGTTGGGCGAGATGGCGCAGGCGGTAAAGATATTTCAAGAAAATGCTATTGAAAATCAACGACTGCGGGAAATGGAGATTCAGCGCACAGAACAACTCACCTTGGCGCGTGAGTCAGCTGAAGCCGCCAATCAAGCGAAATCAAAGTTCCTGGCCAATATCAGCCATGAAATGCGTACCCCACTGAACGCGATTGTTGGACTTAGCGAGGTGATATTGAATCGATCTGCTAATTATTCACTACCCAAAGATTTTAATGAAAATATTCATTACATTAACTTAAGTGCACAAAACTTATCTGAGCTGATCAATAATGTCTTAGATCTATCCAAAATCGAGGCTGGCAAGGTCAGCACTATCATAGAGCAAACCAATCTAAGAGAATTGATAAACGACATTTCTTTTTTATATCAATTTCAAGCTGCTCAGAAAGAAATTACTTTCAATCTTGATTATGCCGAAGGCCTGCCGAGAAAAATACTCACAGATCCTGGGAAACTAAGACAAATTCTGATTAACTTAATCGCTAATGCGATTAAGTTTACCCCAAAGGGTAAAGCTATTGATTTGAGATTATTTAAAGATCAGGATGATTTGATAATTCAGGTGATAGATCAAGGTATTGGTATCCCTGAAGATAGACAAATAGCTATTTTTGATGATTTCGAACAAGTCGATGGCACAGTAACTCGTCGTTATGGCGGAACCGGATTAGGGCTTTCAATTACAAAAAAGTTGCTAACCTTTCTCGGGGGAACGATAGAACTGGAGAGCATAGTAGACAAAGGCTCAAAGTTTACTGTGAAACTCCCTCTTGGAGCAGAAGTTATTCCTTCCGAAAACATTACGGAACCTGAATCAACTCAGTTGGGATTTGCTCATGACAACATCATATTGGTTGTTGAGGACAACCCGATCAATCAAATTACGATAACGTCGATATTTGAAGATCTCAATTTATCGGTTCATCTCGCCGATGACGGAGAAAGTGGAGTTGAAAAAGCGTTGGCGCTTAAGCCTGACTTGATTTTCATGGACATCCATATGCCGAAAATGTCTGGGTTTGAAGCAACTAAGCGCATTCGTGCAAATCCGGAATTCGAGCATACCCCAATAATTGCGCTGTCGGCAGACGCATTTACCGAGCAACAAGAAGAGGCTTATACGACAGGCATGTCAGGGTATCTTACCAAACCCATAGACTCAGTTAAGTTTATAAATATTCTGAGGAAATACTTAAGGACGACCGTCTTGACAGAGTGCAAGCCCGGCTAGGATGCCGTCCAGCGCTTCCAGTAACGGCGTGTCAGTCATGTCAATGGTATTCCTACAGCAAGTTCTTTTAACCAAGCCCCTGATTGACCGAGGGGCGACAGGGCATTGGCGATCGTCGCTTTGCACAAGACGCTAAAGCAAATTACTTTACCCGAATCCATGGAACCACTTAACTATAAAGAATCCGCGCGTTTATTACGTCTTGCCACCACTGCTTCGGTATTGACCGCAGCTGTTTTAATTAGCGGCAAGCTCATTGCGTGGTTGCTGACTGGTTCGGTCAGTGTACTGGCTTCGTTAGTCGACTCAATGATGGACGCTGCGGCATCGGTACTCAATCTACTGGCGGTTCGTTACTCACTGATGCCGCCGGATGCAGAACACCGGTTCGGTCATGGCAAAGCGGAACCCTTAGCGGGGCTCGGCCAAGCTGCGTTCATCGCCGGTTCTGCTGTTTTTCTGGTGTTACATGCGACTGATCGGTTGCTGAATCCTCAGCCGATTCAGGATATTGCAGTCGGCATCGTGGTCATGCTGTTTGCTATCGGGTTAACGCTGGCGCTGCTGGCGATCCAGCATTACGTGATTAAGCGAACGGCTTCTACCGCAATAAAGGCAGATTCTCTGCATTATGCATCGGATTTGCTGACCAATATCAGCACTATAGTTGCGCTTGCTTTGGCAGCCTGGGGCTGGCCGGGATTAGATCCGATCTTCGGCATCGGGATTGCGGGTTATATCCTTTACAGCGCCTGGCAGATTGGTTACGAATCGGTGCAATTGTTGATGGATCGTGAATTGTCTGCGGAAGACCAACGGCGTATTGAAGAGATTGCGTTACAACAGCAACAGGTACTTGGTATCCATGATTTGAGAACCCGTCGTTCGGGTCAGGCCTATTTTATTCAGTTACATTTGGAACTGGACGCTGATATGCCGTTTGTCGAGGCGCATGAAGTCACCAGCACGGTTGACGAAGCGCTCCAAAGCGCCTTCCCTGGAGCGGACGTCATCATTCACCAGGACCCCGTCGAAATCGGCCAAGCTCCTGTTTCATCAGTCTGAACGGTTATCAGCCGCTTGCATGGCAAGTTTCCTCGCTTCACAAGGGTCATCACAGGCGCACTCAAAACCCTTGAATTGATTAAGCCCACCGCAGCTGCCTTTAATCGGTTCGCGTTTGAAAACAACGCCGATGGCCATGCCAGTGACTGCAATCAGCATCAGCAAAAAAGTCATTAACCAAATGGTCATTACTCACCTCTTAAATTCAATTTTAGGCCAAGTTTCGATGAATCAATCCAGGCATAATAACGTTTACTCTAACATGAGAGGACTCTATCCGATGAAAAGAATCATGCTGCTCTCCTTGCTCAGTTTGTTCTCCTTTCATGCTCATTCCGCCATCAACGAGGCTATCGTTTTGATGGTGGAAGAACCGCTCAATGACAGTGTTTATTCAGGCGTATCCAACGTGCGGGGATTTGCTACTGGTCCTATTGAAATCAAACGGGTTGAACTCGACGTCGATGGTCAGTTTATAACTGAAGCACCTTTGGGCGGGCGGCGCGCCGATGTGGGCGCGGCGTTTCCTGAGTTTCCCAGCGCCGATCAATCCGGTTTTTCTCTCGCGTTCAATTACTCGAATCTGACAATTGGCGGGCACACCATGACCTTGCGAGCCGTGGATGTCAATGACGATACTAAAGAGGCAACCGTCATGTTTACCGTCACCCGCTTTGAGAATGCGTTTATCGCTGACCCGGCGAGTGTTAGCGTGGCAGAAGCTATGTTGTCCAGTGACGGCACATCCATTTTTATTGACGACGTGCTCGCCGAAGGTCAACGTTATGATCTGCGGTTGGATTGGCGTACCGCTAGCCAGGATTACGACATCACTCAAATTGTCCGCAGAGATGATAATGGCGGAGGTCCGACGCCAGATATTACTCCTGGTCTATGGCGGGGCGATGGCGTTTGTTTCAATGTGTCCGCCGATGGTTTGAAGCTCACAGCCGAGGGCAGCCAATGCGATGATGGCAGCGCCCTGGATATCGACATAGAGAACCCCGCTGGTGCCGATTGTGATGTCGAAGTAAATACCCAAGAAGACATCCCGCTACAGGAACAAGGCGATTTAGTGGTGTTCTCCTACACTGACCTCAGCCCTAACCGCGACGTGGAAAGCGCTACGGGTACTTTCGAGTCCGCTACTTCCGCGTTAGGTGTCGCAGTTGAGATCGACGGCTTAACGCCTTGTACAGCGAATTGGACAGCAATGCCCAGTCCGTAAGATTAAGGTGGCGCACTGAGTCAGTCTCGAAAATTACTGAACTGCAGCGGTAGATCCAAATCGGCTTCTTTAAGCAATGCGATGGCCGCCTGCAGGTCGTCGCGCTTTTTGCCGGTGATCCGGACTTGATCGCCTTGAATAGCAGCCTGAACTTTCAGCTTGCTGTTTTTAATCAGCTTGACCATCTTGCGCCCCAAGTCAGTATCAATGCCTTCACGAACGGTAAAGGGTTGGTGCGCTGTCTTGCCGCTGGCTTCAAGCGTACCGGCTTTTAAAGTACCTAGATCAATGCCGCGTTTGGCTAGTTTCTGATACAGAATGTCCGTCATCTGTTGAATCTGAAATTCACTCTCGGCATGAAGAGTCAAAGTGTTTTCGGTCTGCTCCACACGGGCATCCGCACCCTTGAAATCATACCGGTTAGCCACTTCACGGTTGGTCTGATCAACGGCATTACTGAGTTCGTGCGCGTTTACTTCTGAAACTACATCGAAAGAGGGCATGGGCAGTCACTCCAGAAAATAAAAGCGTTATCCTACAATGACGCTGCGCGGTTGTGCATGTTCTTCACCCTAATCACCACGACTAACGGTTAACGACCGTAAAAAATTCTGCCTCGTAAGGTGGGTCTCCAGTGACTTCGACGGCTATTCGCCAGTCCGTCCGCCCAAGACTGCAGACCGGTAACATTGCCTGTCCTTGCCATGTTTGCGGGTTTCGTTGCTCTAGGTTAAATCGGTTGAAGCCCATGCTCATACCGACCATGGAAAAGGTAACAGCGATACCGCGTATTGGGGGTACCGCTTCCGGACTATCGAGTTGCAGCGTCACTGGAAAAGGAGTGAGAACACGCACTGGACCCTGTAACGAGAGACTCAGACTGATTCCCTCGCCGTAAGCGATACAGGGGCCCTGAACGGGATCGCAATTGGGTTCACCACGCAGAATCATGGCTGGCTCTAGCGCTGTGTCCTCATGCCACACCGGTAAGCGAGGATACAGCACGGCCAGGATAAAACCGAATAGGAACAAGGCGATTAAACCGATACGTAGGGAGAAGCTCATAAAATTGTTCCGTAACCGATGCCATTGCACTTGAGCAGCGTATGTTTATGAAAGACTCGCGAAGCCACTTCATCGCATGTCACAATGAACGGGCGTCCACACTATAAATCGTTAACTCCGCCATGCTCCACATTCACCACAGCAACCGCACGGAAAGCCTGATCAATGCGCTGGCCGAGACTCTCCGAACCCCTTTGGATGACTGGCTGACGCCGGAAGTAGTCATCATTCAGAGTCGGGGTTTGGAACGTTACGTTACCCTGGGATTAGCGCAAACTTTAGGAATCTGCGCCCATATCCAATTTCCTTATCCCGCTCGCTTTCTTTGGGATGCTCAGCGCGCTGTCTTCCCGCATCTACCGGAAACCTCGCCGTTCGATAAAGACATTCTCTCCTGGCGTATTCTGGAACTGTTCCCGGAATTGGAACACACTGAGAATACGGCTCCGTTGCAAAGCTATCTCGCCGATGCCGACCCTTATGAACGCTTCGAACTCGCCTGGCGGATCGCCGATGTATTCGACCAATACCTGGTCTATCGTCCCGATTGGCTTAATCGTTGGGAAGCCGGCCATGATGCGCATTGGCAGGCTATTTTGTGGCGTCGCTTGGCACAACATCAAATTCCTCATCGCGCCCGTTTGCAACAGGATTTCAATGCAAAATTAACCACGCTGACGGAAAAACCCGTTGGCTTACCGGCACGAGTGTCTATCTTGGGTATCGGCAGTTTACCGGCGGCCTACTTAGACAGCTTCCACCATTTAGCTCGGCTCTGCCAAATTGATTTATATCTACTGAACCCCTGTCGCCAGTATTGGGGTCTGATTCAGACCGAGCGGGAAATCGCCCGCCATTCCGGCGAGGAAGAAGCCGCTGCACTGTATCTGGAAACCGGCAATCGCTTGTTAGCCTCCTTGGGCCGCCAGGGGCGGGATTTTCATCATCTGTTGGCCGACATCGACGCCGCTCCCGAAGAATTATTCGAAGACATTCCCGAGGATACTCTGCTGCACTGTTTGCGGTCAGACATTTTGAATTTGCGCAACCGGGGCGCGAACAGCGCGCACTGCGACTTCGATAAGCTCACACAAGATATTCCGGTCACCCCTTTAAATGCTGACGATCGTTCGGTGCAGGTCCATGTCTGCCACAGCGTCATGCGTGAAGTCGAGGTGTTGTACGATCAATTGTTGGCTTTGTTCGAGTCTTACCCGGATTTGCGTACCTCGGACGTGGTGGTGATGACGCCTGATATCGAAACCTACGCCCCCGCAATACGCGCCGTATTCGCCACTGCCGATCCGCGTATTCCCCATAACATCGCCGATCGCAGTCTTAAATCAGAAAGCGCAATCGTGGATGCTTTCTTGACCCTGATCGATCTGCCCGACGGCCGTTACGATGTGAATCAGGTGTTGGCATTGTTAGAAGTTCCGGCGGTGCGCAGTCGTTTTTCATTGGCCGAAACAGACTTGCCGCTAATCCGACACTGGTTGCGGGAAACCGCAATTCGCTGGGGCATTGATGCGAAAAATCGTGCTGCCCTGGATCTGCCCAGAACAGCCGAACACACGTGGTTGGCCGGACTGGAGCGGCTATTGTTGGGTTTTGCGCTGCCGACCGGCGAAACGCGCTTGTACGAGCGTATCTTGCCGTTTGATGCGATGGAAGGCGAAAGCGCGCGCGTCATGGGACGATTGCAGCGCTTCGCACGGCAATTATTCGCGCTTGGGAATCGTTTAGCAGGGGATAAAACGCTGGCCGATTGGCAACGCGAACTGCTGGGTGTGTTGGATGATTTCATCGTCGCCGATGATACCTATGAATACGAACGGGAAGCGGTACGCAGCGTACTCGGCAGTTTGACTGAAATCGCCACTAGCGCTGGGTTTTCGCAGCCGGTGCCGCGCGCCGTGCTACGCGCTTGGTTGCGGCGCAATCTCAATGCCAGTGCCAGCATGAGCGGATTTCTTGGCGGTGGCGTGACTTTTTGCACCCTGGTGCCGATGCGCAGTATTCCATTCCGGGTGGTGTGTCTGATCGGATTAAATGATGGAGCGTTTCCCCGCCCGAACCGCCCGGCTGATTTCGATCTCATGACCAAGTATCCTCGGCGCGGCGATCGTTCCCGCCGACTCGACGACCGGTATCTGTTTCTTGAGGCTCTGCTGTCAGCGCGGGATGTGCTTTATCTGAGCTATATCGGGCGTAGCATCCGCGACAACAACACCATTCCGCCTTCGGTGCTGGTCAGTGAATTGTTGGATTATGTCCGACAAGGTTTTCATCCGGCCGATCAATCGGACGGTAATCCGCTGTCGTTGATCATCACCGAACACCCGTTACAAGCGTTTAGTCCACGCTATTTCTCGCAACAAGACCGGCAGCTGTTCAGTTATTCCGGCACTCTTTGCGAAGCGGCTCGCCAATCAGGACGAGGCGAAACCGAGACCCTGCCGTTTCTACAGGATGCATTGCCGGAACCGGACGAAGCCTATCGGGAATTGGATTTTCAGAACCTGATCCGCTTCTTTCAGCATCCCGCCCGCTATCTGTTGCGGGAACGGTTGAAGATCATTCTCAAGGAGCAAGAGGGTCTGCTGGAAACACGCGAACCGTTTTTGCTGGAACCCTTCGCCGACGGCGAAATCCGCCAGCGCCTGCTGGATCGGCAACTAGACGGTCAACCGGCTGGTGAAATACAAGCACTGGTGAGGGCGGTCGGCTTGCTTCCGCACGGGGAAATCGGCCGCACCCTGTATCGTCGTGAACAAGGCCGAATCAAAGCACTGCTGGATAGTCTGCGGGAAACCGCCGCGCCGCCCGGCCCGAAACCGGAAGTCAATCTGCAACTGGGCGAGTTTCGCTTGACGGGTTGGCTGTCCAATGTGACGACCAAGGGATTACTTGATTACACGGTGCGCCCGCTGAATGCACGCCATTATCTGGAACTATGGATTCGTCATCTGATTCTGAATTGCCTCAAACCACGGGATATCGAGCCGTACAGCATGGGATTGGGACTCGGGGAACGCTTGATTCTAAGACCTGTGGACGAACCCGACGCGCAGTTACACGATTTGCTGGAATTGTATTGGCAAGGGATGCGAGAACCGCTGCGTTTTTTTCCGAGAAGCGCTCTGACTCTGATCGAAGCGGAACGGCAACAGCAAAAAGGTGATCCGTTAGAAAAGGCGCGCCGCCTTTGGCAAGGTTCCGATCATCAACACGGAGAACGGGACAATGCCTATTATCAACTGGCTTTTCGTGGCGACGACCCCATCGACGACACCTTTGCGGAATTGGCCGAGCGGGTGTTCGGAGCGCTGTTTGAGTGTCGGTATGACTCTTAACATCCCCAGCAATTGATCCCAAAAAGGGATCGCTTGTACAATAAGCTATGCGTGTCATAGCCAAACGAACATTGCGCCAATTTTGGGATAATCATCCAGATGCCAAGGGACCGCTGGAAGCATGGCATGCGGAAACGGTGAAGGCTTGCTGGGAAACACCCCAGCAAATCAAGCAGCAATTCCGCTCTGCGAGCATAATCAAAGGCGGGCGTGTCGTATTCAATATTAGTGGCAACAAATATCGCCTGATCGTAGCAATAGACTACGGACGTCAAGCTTGTTATGTGAAATTCGTTGGCACGCACCGCCAATATGATCTCATTGATGCGGAGACTGTGTAATGGACATTCATCCTCTTAAAACTGAAGCCGATTACGAGGCCGCGTTGGAACAAATTGATCGCCTCTGGGGCTCGCCTGAAGGCACACCGGATGGTGATCATCTTGATGTGCTGCTGGTTTTGGTAGAGCACTACGAATCCAAACATCACCGTATTGATCTGCCCGATCCTATTGATGCCATCAAGTTTCGTATGGAGCAAATGAATCTAACCCGCAAAGACCTGGAGCCACTCATCGGTTCACGGGGGCGCGTATCCGAGGTATTCAATCGCAGGCGTTCACTTTCCCTCCCAATGATTCGCAGACTCCACAATTCGCTGCATATCCCGCTCGAATGCCTAGTTCATGAAACCTGAATACACAACTAACCAGTGCCGGTAGTGCGGTAGGGTACGCAGCGCGTACCTTATTCACCGAAATAAAAAAGGCAACTCCCCCTACATGCCCCAACCGCTAGACATCTTTGAAGCCCAGCTAGACACCGTTAATTTGGTCGAGGCCAGCGCCGGGACCGGGAAAACCTATGCCATTGCTGGACTATATCTACGCCTAGTAGTAGAAAAGGGTTTGCGGGTCAGCGATATTCTGGTGGTGACCTACACTCAGGCCGCTACCGAGGAACTCAAGGAACGGGTTCGTACCCGCCTAGTGGAAGCCCGTCAGGTGTTTCAGCAACGTTCCAGCACCGAGCTTTTTTATCAGCGGCTATTGCAACGCCATGCCGACGAAGAAGCGGCAGTGTTGCGACGGCTCAACAACGCCGTACTGGCATTCGACGAAGCGGCTATCTACACGATTCACGGCTTTTGCCAACGGGTACTGGATGACAGCGCATTTGCCAGCAAAATGCCGTTTGAAACCGAAATCGTGCCCGATGAATCCGGACTGCTGCGGGAAATCGTCGAGGATTTCTGGCGTCGCCGACTGCATGATGTGCATCCGCTGTTGGCGCAACACATCGTCAATAAAAATCTCAGCCCACAAGAACTCCAAGCCTCAATTCAGCCTTATCTCGGCAAACCGTATTTACAGGTCAGCGAACTGGAGGAGATCGAAGATCTGAGCAAAGCTGAAGAGGATTTCAAACAGGCGCTCAGTGTGGCGAGTGCATTGTGGTCTGCCGAGCGCGAAACCATTACCACCTTGCTACTGGACAACGACGGACTGAAAGCCAATATCTACAACAAAGGGATGCCCGACTGGTTCATCGCAATGGATGAGTACCTGCGCGAAAAGGACACCCTAGAACCCAAACCCTTCGACAAGTTCATCAATTTCACCACCACCAAACTGGCGGGGTCTACCAAGAAAAATAAAGCGCCACCGGCACATGACTTTTTCGCCGTTTGCGACGACCTTTATACCGCTAGCGAAAGGCTGCAAAACTATTTCAAACAGTATCTGCAAATTCTGCGTTATGAACTGCTGAGTTATTGCAATCAGGAACTCCCTCGGCGCAAGCGACGGCGTCAGGTGCAGTCCTATGACGATTTGTTGCTTAATCTGCGCAAAGCACTGGCCGACCCCGAACGCGGCCCACAATTAGCGGAAATGCTCCGCATTCGTTATAAAGCCGCGCTGATTGACGAGTTCCAGGACACCGACCCGACTCAATACACGATTTTTCAATCCATTTACCGCAATGCGCAACAAGCGGTTTTTCTGGTCGGCGATCCTAAACAGGCCATTTACAGTTTCCGGGGTGCGGATATCTTCGCCTATCTCAGGGCCAAGGCAGACGCTGGGGCTGAATACACGTTGGACACCAATTGGCGTTCCGATCCCGGCTTGATTCAGGCGCTCAACGCAGTGTTCGGATTCCGCTCCAATCCTTTTTTGCTGGAGCAGATTCCGTTTCATCCGGTACGCGCCGCCGCTAAGCCGGGATCGACTCTGGTGGTGAGCGATGAGGCCGCGCCGTTGCAAATCTGGCTGATCCCGCCGGTAGACGGCAAGTTGCAAGACAAAACCAAGGTGCGCCCGCAAATCGCCCAAGCGACGGCGGTTCGTATCGCGGAATTACTGAGCCAGGGAGAACAGGGAAAAGCCTATTTCGAGCAAGACGGACAACGCCGTTCGCTGAGTGGCGGCGATATCGCGGTGCTGGTACGTACCCATTTTGAGGCTGCTCTGATTCGCAAAGCCCTGCTCGATTTAGGCGTGCCCAGCGTTCAGCATTCTCGCGATAGCGTGTTCATTACTCCGGAAGCCACCGAGTTGGAACGGTTGCTGTTAGCCATCACCGAACCCCAGCGCGAAGACATCGTGCGTGCGGCATTAGTCACTGATTTATTGGGCTACTCGGCAGAGGAACTGGAACGGCTGCTGGAAAGCGACCGGGAGTGGGAAAATACCTTGCTGATGTTCGATCAGTATCATCAATTGTGGCGCGAACAGGGCTTCATTCGCATGTTCCGCACCCTCTTGCAACGCCATGATGTTTATAGGCGATTATTGCGTTTTCGCGACGGCGAACGGCGGCTGACCAATGTATTGCATCTGGGCGAACTGCTGCAGGGTGTCGATATGCAGCGGCGGCTCGGCATGGAAGGACTGGCGCAGTGGTTGGCGGCGCAGCGCGAAACGCCTTCGGTGGATGAGGACAGCCGACAGCTGCGTTTGGAAAGCGACGCCGATTTGGTCAAGATCGTTACTATTCATAAAAGTAAGGGGCTGGAATATCCCATCGTGTTCTGCCCCTTCCTGTGGGACGGCGATTTAAAACTGGAAGACGATAAGAAACGGACATTATTTAGTTTTCACGATCCCGACAATGATTATCAGGCCGTGTTGGATATGGGATCACCGGCTCAAGAGGAACGCCGTCCCCATGCGGTACGCGAAGAATTGGCGGAAAGCTTGCGGCTGGCTTACGTCGCCCTGACTCGCGCCAAATACCGCTGCTATACGGTGTTCGGCGGTATCAAGGATGCCGATACCTCAGCATTGGCTTGGTTGCTTTATCAACCGCCGGTTCTGCCGATTGACGCCGACCCGTTGGAGGCGCAGCGCCAGTATGTCAAACAGCTTAACCAACAGGGTTTAATGGAGCGGTTACAGCGGGTTGCGAAGAATTCCCAAGGCGCTGTGCAGATCAGCGACTTGCACGGCACCGACGGGACACGCGTGCAATCCGCCCAAGGTGACGAACAGGCGTTGCAGGCCCGTGAATTTCGTGGCCGTTTGCGCATGGGCTGGCGATTGACCAGCTTCTCCGCCTTACAGGAACGGCGTGGCGTTGATCTACCCGATTACGATGCCGATCCCGGCACGACCAACTTGGCCGAAACCCCGGAACGGTCCATTTTCACCTTTCCGCGTGGAACGCGGGCCGGTCGCTGTTTGCACGCACTGTTCGAACGGCTTGATTTCGTTGCAGACCGTTCGCTCATTCAGCTTGTTGCTCAGGATACCTTGCGGCAATTCGGCTTCGAGGACTCCTGGCTTGAAGTGATCGTGCATATGGTGGAACGGGTACTGGCCACGCCTTTGGATGAGGGTGATGCAGTGCGGTTAAAACAGGTGAATCGCACTCGTCGACTAACCGAACTGGGTTTCGTGTACCGTTTCGAAGGTCTGGATACCAAGAGCCTGAAAACTGTGTTGGCGGATTATGGCGCGGACTGGGGGGCTTTGCTGGAACCGCTCGATTTCAGCCTGTTGCAAGGTTTCATGCAGGGGTTTATCGATCTGGTGTTCGAAGTTGAGGATAAAGTCTATCTGGTGGACTACAAATCGAGTTGGCTCGGACTGAATCCGACCGATTATCGGCCGGAGCAGTTAGCGCTGACTATGGCGGCAGGCAGTTATCATCTGCAATACCTGATCTATACGGTGGCCGTGCATCGTTATCTGAAATGGCGACGGCCCGGTTATGACTACGAACGGCATTTCGGCGGGGTGCGGTATCTGTTTTTACGTGGCATGCAGCCCGATCAACCGGGCCAGGGTATCTATGCGGCACGACCACCGGCAGCCTTGATTGCAGCGCTGGACCAGTATCTGACTCAGCGAGGCGCGATTCATGGCTGATGTGCTGGACGTGTTACATCAGCATAACGTCATTGACGCGTTGTATATGGAATTCGCCCGACTATTAGCCGGTTTGGCACGGGATCGCAGCCGAGAATTATTATTGGGTTGCGCTCTGGTCAGCCGCGCCGTGCATGACGGCGACGTGTGTTTAGATCTTAACCGACAAGCCGGAAAAATGCTGTTATGGCCGGATACTGGTCGTTCCGCAATTTTCACCCCAGCGTTAGACAAGTGGCGGGAGACTCTGAACAACAGCACGGTGGTCGGCCAGCCCGGCGAGGAAAAACCGCTGGTGTTGGACGCAGAGGATCGGCTGTATCTGTATCGCTACTGGGACTACGAAAAGCAACTGGCCACCGATCTGAAAAAACGAGCGGCGCGCTTGTGGCCCATAGAGTCAGAAGCGTTGCACAACAGCCTGGAACAGTTGTTTCCCCCTCAAACGACAACCACGACGGATTGGCAAAAAGTGGCAGCAGCGGTAGCGGTATTGCGTGGTTTCAGTGTGATTTCCGGCGGTCCCGGCACCGGCAAAACCACCACCTTGGCGCGCATTCTGGCCTTGCTGATCGAACACGCGGAAACTCCGCCGCGTATCCGTCTGGCTGCCCCAACCGGCAAAGCGGCGGCTCGAATGCAAGAAGCGATACGTGCCAGCAAAACGACTTTGGTACAGCGCGTATCCCCGACTGTATTGGACGCGATTCCTGAAGACGCATCCACGCTGCACCGGCTGTTAGGTCCTAAACCGGATGGGGTGTATTTCCGCCATGATCGCAGCAACCCGCTCAATCTCGACGTCTTGGTAATCGATGAAGCCTCCATGGTAGATTTGGCGCTGATGACCAAGACAGTATGGGCTTTGCCGACCTCCGCCCGGTTGATTCTGCTCGGTGATCGAGATCAATTGAGTTCGGTGGAAGCGGGTGCTGTGCTGGGCGAATTATGTGTCGAAGCGGGCCGCTATTCGCTGGATTTCGCGGCTTATTTGAGCCGGTTGAGCGGGGAAAACATCGCTGGAGATGCACAGGCGCAGCACCCATTGCGGGATTCGATTACCCTGCTAAGCCACAGCTATCGCTTCGGTGCGGAATCTGGCATCGGCCAGCTGGCACAGGCAGTCAATCGGACGGATGTAAAGGCTATCAAACGTTTGATAAAGACGAGTCCCATTGATGTACAATGGCACGTGCAATCCAAGGAACAAAGCTTGGATGAGTTGTTGAGGCGGATGCAGGTTGGTTATCAAGCCTATCTGGACAGTATCCGGCATCATGCTCCGGTGACCGAGATCATCGCGAAATTTAGTGAATTTCAACTGCTTTGCCCGCAACGTGGCGGAGAGCGGGGCGTGGAAAATCTTAATTTACGCTTCGAAACTCTGCTGAAAACCCGCTTGCATCGGGTGGATCGAGAATGGTATGCCGGGCGGGCAGTGATGATTACCCGTAACGACTATACGCTGCGCTTATTCAATGGTGACATCGGTATTACCCTGCCCGATCCGGAGGAACCGGAACGGTTGCGGGTGTATTTCCAATCCGCCGACGGTGCTATCCGACATATCGCATTGACTAGATTACCCGCTTATGAACCCGTGTTTGCCATGACGATCCATAAAAGCCAAGGCTCGGAATTCGATCAGGTATTGCTAGTATTACCACACGAGGATTCGCCCGTGTTGACCCGGGAGTTGATTTACACTGGGATTACCCGGGCGCGGGTGGCGTTGGAGATCCGGGGTGATCAAAAAGTGTTATTGACCGCAGTGCAGAAGTCAGTTGTGCGCGCCTCCGGGTTGGGGGCGCGTCTGTTGGAGGACTGAGTCAGTCTAACCCTATGCCGCCTCTATCCACCGATAACCCATTCCCCGCTCGGTTCTGATATTGTCAAAGCCGGTGTCAATCGCTCTGAACCGGTCCCGGATCGCCTTGATATGGGCCGTAATGGTATTCGGTTCGACGTGGATACTGGCTGCCTTCATCAGCTTGTCGTAGTTTCTCACTTGGCCGGGATGAGCGGCGAGTTCTTGGGTAATCTTGAACTGCGTCATATTGAGTTCCGCAGTCTGACCCCGCCACGACACGGTTAGATTATCGCAATCGATGGCCAATGGACCCCGAATAAATTTTTTCGCCTTAGCGCAATCGTTCACAGCTTCGATACGGGCCAAACCTTGAAAGCGTCGTAGCAATGCTTCTAACCGAATAACCAGGTAATTCAGACTAACGTCCTTGGTGAGATAATCGTCGGCGCCCAACCGAATGCCCGAGATCTTATCCATTTCGCTGTCGTGTGAAGTCAGAAACACAATGGGTAATTCCGGCGACAGGCGGCGCATGTCGGCACATAGTTGAAATCCCGCGTCACGTTCAGTTTTCAGACTGATGTCCAGCAGCACCAGATCAGGCATCGATTCCTTCACATGAGCCAGTGCAGCATGTGGATCGCTAAACGCAGTGACCTCGAACCCTTCATCCGTCAACAACTCGGTGTAGTTCTCGCGGATGACATCATCGTCTTCGACAAAAACCACTTGCTTACGCATAACACACCTCAATCTTTACCGGGACAATAGAGTTTCTGGCTCTTCTGCATTTCCTATACCAGCCTTGGTCCAACGGTTTTCTGAGGGGTTACAGGGGCCGGCAGCCCAATTTGGCCTGTCATAATGACCCAGTGCGGTTCAAATTAAACCAAACTGATCCATGCGTAGTGTGCTGAATGAGCCGCACATTGACGTTTTGAAAATATTACCGAGAATGATGGATAAGGCATCAATAAGCTAGTCGTTCAGCCGGCAGCCTAATCCACAGAATGGAGACTCAATAACCGCATGATAGCCAGAAACCTTGTAACGGCTCTTTGCTGCTGGCATTGCGTTGTGCAGTTAGCTGTTGCAGCCGAAGACGTCGATCAACTCGACATCGAAGAGCTGATGAACCGGGAAGTGACCTCGGTCTCTCGCACTTCACAAAAGCTGTTTGATTCTGCAGCCGCTGTCTTTGTCATCAGCCAAGAGGACATCAGGCGTTCCGGGGTAATCGAGTTGCCGGAGGTATTGCGGTTGGTTCCCGGTCTGTATGTTGCCCGGCTGAATGCTAATCAGTGGGCAATCACTGCGCGCGGTTTCAATGGTCAGTTCGCCAACAAGCTGCTAGTGCTGATTGATGGTCGTACGGTTTACACCCCTATATTCTCTGGCGTTTACTGGGAATCCCTGGATCTGCCGTTGGAAGATGTCGAGCGCATCGAAGTCATTCTCGGGCCCGGCGGTAGTCTTTGGGGTGCCAATTCGGTGAACGGCATTATTAACATTATTACTAAAAACGCTGCTGACACCCAGGGTGGGTTTGCCAGCCTGACCGTAGGCAATAATGAAAAAACCATTGCTGATTTGCGCTATGGCAGTCAAATCGACGAGCGTATTTTTTTCCGCGGATACGGCAAATACGCTCAGCGTGATGGTCTAGTGGATGCCGCCGGCAATGATGCCGAGGATGACTGGGATCTGGCACGCGGCGGTTTTCGGGTCGATTGGTTAGCCTCTTCGCGTGATGTGGTGATGGTACAAGGGGATGTGCACAGCGAAAATATCGACCGAAATTTTACCGTACCCTCGTTTACCTCACCAGCGGGTGTGGAGCGAGTTTTGGACAACGGTGATTTGTCCGGTTTCAGTCTGCTAGGTCGATGGGAACATACATCCTCACTAGCATCACGCAGTACCTTGCAGGTTTATTATCAGCGTGAGCGACGCGACGATCTGTTCACCAACTATCGACTGGATACCGTTGATATTGATTTTCAGCATGAGTCTGCATTGGGTGAACATCACGAGTTGATTTGGGGGCTAGGGTACCGTTTCAATCGAGACGACTTTACACCCACTGAGGTGTTGACAATGACGCCTGCTCAACGCGAATACCCACTGTTCAGCACCTTCATTCAGGATCGAATCCGCAAGTTTGACAATCGTCTGGAGCTGACTTTCGGCGCCAAAATCGAGCACAATCGCTTCACTGGCTGGGAACTGCAGCCCAATATCAGGGCATTGTGGAAGCCAGCTGCCAATCAACGAGTCTGGGCTGCTGTATCTCGCGCAGTCCGAACTCCCTCACGTGGCGATCAGGACGTGACGTTCGACCTAATCGCCGTACCACCCAGCCCAGCTAATCCGCCCACGCTGGTTGTGCTGCAAGGCAATCCTGATCTTGAATCGGAAACGGTCATTGCCTACGAAATCGGTTACCGTCTCTGGCCGAAAGAAAATTTCTACTTGGACTTGACGGCGTTCTATAACGATTACGACGATTTACGGTTTGCCGTGCTTGACCAGACCGCTATTGTCCCCGGCCCCGGGTTTATCACCGCGCCGGTAGTGGTAGTCAACGGTGAAAAGGGCACCACTTACGGCTTAGAAATAGCTGCAGATTGGCGTCCGGCACCTGGCTGGCGAATGCAATTCGGCTACAGTTATTTGCATGCCAATTTTGAACTCAAGATTCCCGATAATGCAGTGATTTTTCCAGCAGGGCTAGGAGACCAGCGTGATCCCCGGCATCAGCTATCCCTACTGACGTCTATTGATCTGACTCGTGATGTCGATTTGGATTTGTGGCTACGTTATGTCGATGCCATTCCTGATGTGACGGTTGCCACCCCAACAACAACTGTCGCTTCGGTTGATGATTATCTGACCCTAGATGTCCGCTTGGGGTGGCGTTTAGTCGACGACCTGGAGTTTTCTATTGCAGGCCGGAACTTGCTTGATTCACCTCATTTAGAATTTCTGCAGGAAAACAACACCTTCCCCACTCAGGTCGAACGGAGCGTTTACGGACAAATCAAGTGGCGGTTTTAAACGCCCATTGCGCCATTGCGCTATTGGTCACGACGTTCCTGCTCCCGCCTAAACTGCCGGCAGCTGACGATAACGCCCCGGCGGCCGATGTTTATGCCTTGATGGCAGTGTATGTGCAAAACTTCGCCAAGTTCACCACTTGGCCGGCCAGTAGTTTCGCTGACCCCGATGCAGCGCTTAATATATGCGTGCTCGGGGAAGACCCCTTCGGTATAGCGCTCGCTAAGGTAGACGGCAGCAAGGTACGTAGCCATGCGCTGCGGATCAAGCACTACCCAAGGGTTGTGGTGATTTCCGGTTGTCACATCGTGTTTGTCAGCCGCTCCGAAGATTGGCGTCTGGAGCAAATCCTACAGGATTTAGCTGGAGCGCCGATTCTAACCGTCAGCGACATTCCAGAATTCTCCCAGCAAGGCGGCATGATCACATTGTTGACTGTCGATCGCCGGTTGCGCTTTGCCATTAATCCGGCGGCGGTTGCGCGTGGCGGCCTCAAGCTTAGTTCCAAACTGTTGGAACTAGCGCAAATCGTTGGCAGTGGTTAGCCAATGCACTTCCTTGCCAAACTATCGATTACCCGCAAGCTGATCGCGATTACCCTGCTAACGACCACCGTTGTAGTATTACTGATGGCCGTGGTGATTGTGTTCAGCGAAGCCATCACCCAGAAACGCTCGCTTTATCAAAAACGCACCGAGCAATTCGCGGCATTGGCGGAGATCATCGGCTCACGAAGCACGGCGGCATTGATTTTCGATGATCGGGCGACCGCCCAGGAAAATCTCAATGCATTACGTATCCTGGACCATGATACCGACTTGGTTTTGGCATCGATTCACCGGCCTGATGGCATGTTATTCGCTGAGTATCAAGCCAGTCATCGCGACTCTCAGCTACGCGAACAAGCTGTTGCTTATGGCTGTCCCGAACCCGATCAAAACCAAATGGAACGACTGTTGCCGGTGTGCGCAGCCATCATGCTGGATGGAGAACGCCTGGGTGATGTGCGTTTGGTGTTCGATATGACCACCGATTTGCAGCAACTCCGGACCGGTTTAATACGCTATTTGTTTTTGGTGCTGCTTTTTCTGATAGTGGCCTTCGGTCTGACTGTAATCATTTCGTCGCGGTTGCAGCGCTTGGTTTCGACACCGATTCTGGTGCTGCGGGAAGCGATGAAGAAAGTATCTGAAGATAAGGATTATTCAGTTCGAGTCACTCTCAGTAGTGATGATGAACTGGGCGCATTGGTAGTGGGTTTTAATGACATGTTGGCTCAAATTCAGAGTCGCGACGCTAAACTGGCTCAGTACAGCAGTCAATTGGAAGACGAGATTGCGGCGCGCACTGCCGAATTGGCCGAAGCCAATCGCCGGCGAATTCTCTGGCTGGAAAATCTGGCGCGTTTCTTAAGGCACGAACTCAAGAATTCCACGATCGGTATCAAAAGTTCGCTTGATCTGATTGAGCGCCGCTCGCAACAGAATGAGAAAATCGCCAAGTACATCGAACGCGCCAACACCAGCGTGTCGTTCATGCAGCGCTTGCTCGAAAGTGTGGGCAGCGCTACCACGCTGGAAACGAGTTTCCAGCAAGAGTCCCATATTCGACTTGATCTGACCCAACTGGTCACTCAACAAGTGCAAAACTATCACGCGTTATATCCGCAAGCCGAACTGATAACCGAATGCGGAAACGTGATCGAAGTGTTAGGTAATCACACCCACCTAGTACAACTGCTGGACAAGTTAGTCGCTAATGCTGTGGATCACTGTGCCCTGGGGACGCCGATTATCATCACCGCCAAGATAGAAAACGATCAGGCCGTGCTGGCGGTTGCTAATCAAGGTGCGTCCCTGCCGGACGACAAGGAACGTATGTTCGAGTTATTTGTCTCCATGCGTGATGCGACGCATAGAGAAAATGACAACTTGGGTTTGGGGTTATACCTCGTCAAGCTGATTGCCGAGGCCCATGGCGGAGGGGTGATGGCTGAGGAATTGCCGGTTGTCCAAGGTGCTTTGTTCACCTGCAGACTACCCTTGGCGGATTAAGCTTCTTGCCGAGTTTTTGGATCGCTCAAAAAAAAGCTCCCGCAGAGCGGGAGCAACCAACCTAGGAGAGGACCGTGCGAGTCACTAGAAACGAGCGTCTGCTAACGCGCGGCTATCGCATGGCCAACAAGCTAATTGCATTTCTAATGCCAGGTGCTTCAACGGGCGTCATCACAGTCTTTTAGTCCCGATTCACTGCGGTGAATCCTCAACACCAGAAGGTCATAATGAACTGCAGTGGTTCATTATGACCTGTTTCACACGGTTCGAAATGGGCGGAGTCATCAATGAAGCAGTGTTTTGTAGTCGCCGTTGCCGGATTACTTCTCCTTCTGTCAGGGAGCGTCATGGCTCGTGATCCCGTTCTTCCAGAACAACCCAAGACGCTTGAGATCGGTGATACGATTATCGAACTAACCTTCAATTCCGGTGATCTGGCCTTATCGCAGAGTCGGCTGACTCAATGGATAGCCACATCCGCTCAGGCGGTTGCCGATTACTACGGAACGTTCCCAGTTCCCCATCTGCACCTGATGATCACACCGGTTTCTGGAAGTAGGATCAGCGGCGTTTCTTATGCCGGAGAAGAACCGGTACTGGTGATCCAAGTCGGTGATTCGGTGGACGAGGCAGCCTTGCAAGAGGACTGGGTAATGGTTCATGAAATGGTTCATCTCGCCTTTCCACCCGTCCACAAAAGGCATCATTGGATCGAAGAAGGGCTGGCCACCTACATCGAACCTTTGGTCCGCGCCAACGCAGGATTATTGAGCGAAGAAAAGGTTTGGTTGTGGTGGGTCAACGGCCTACCCAACGGATTACCCGAGTCGGCTGATCGGGGACTGGATTATACCCCCACTTGGGGGCGCACCTACTGGGGAGGAGCATTGTTTTGCCTGCTGGCGGATATAGAAATTCGGCAATTGACCGAGAATCGTTTTGCGCTGCACGATTCACTGAAAGCTATACTTGCTGCAGGCGGCAATATGGCGACCAAGCAAATCACTCCGCTCTCTCAGGTTCTTGAGGTGGCAGATAAAGTCACCGGTGAAACCGTACTAATTGATCTTTACGAGCAGATGAAAGCCGCTCCGACCGAGGTTGATCTGGACGGTCTCTGGCAACGTTTAGGCGTGACAGTCACAGGCCAGCAGGTAATTTTCAATGACGCAGCTCCGCTAGCTTGGTTGCGTCGGGCACTGACAGCAGGGCCTGCTGCCCGACAAACTGCAATTAGATAAACCGTCAGTTCGAATTACATCCGCCGCATCTTGATATTCAAAGTTTGAATGCGGTAGGCGATTTGCCGTGGGGTCATACCCAGCAATCGGGCAGCTTTGGCCTGTACCCAACCCGCCTGCTCCAAAGCTGCAATTACCCGCTCTCGCTCGTCAAGTTCACTGCCTCCCTCAAAGTCGACCTCATCTCGGCTGGGTAGCAACTTCGCGACAGCTCCCTGATTATTGAGCATTTTAAGTTCGATAACATCCTGATCAATTACGCCGGAACTGCTGCTCATAATCGCACCGCGTTCTAGACAATTTTCCAATTCCCGCACATTGCCCGGCCAATCATGATGCATTAATAAGCGTATCGCGCTATCGGTGAGTTGTAGTGGACGTTGTTGTTGACGGGCGACTTTATCGACCAGGAAACGCGACAATTCTGGAATATCCTCGGGCCGTTCGCGTAGGGATGGCAGCCGAATTGGAACGACATTTAAACGATAATACAAATCCTCTCGGAAACGCCCCGCATCGACTTCGGTTTCCAGCTCCCGGTTGGTGGCGGCAATGATTCGCACATCCACCCGCAGCGTGTGGCTGCTACCCAGCCGTTCCAATTCTCCCTCTTGCAATACCCGAAGCAGCTTGGCCTGAAAAGCGGGTGAGGTGTCACCGATCTCATCTAGAAATAGGCTACCACCCTGAGCCTGCTCGAAGCGTCCCTTGCGCTGATTAGTGGCGCCGGTAAACGCACCTTTTTCATGCCCGAACAGTTCCGATTCCAACAAGTTATCCGGTAATGCGGCACAGTTGAGCTTGATGAATGGGCCACTGGCGCGTGGCGAATTGTAGTGGATGGCGCTCGCCACCAATTCCTTACCGGTACCCGATTCGCCCCGGATTAACACGGTGGTATTCCATTTCGAGACCTGGCGGATTTGTTCGAACACATACTGCATCAGTCGGCTGTGCCCGACCAGGCTGTCAAACCCATGATTGCCACGCACGACGCGGCGCAAGCTATCACGTTCTGCGGTTAAATCACGGCGCTCCCGTTCCAATTCCCAGGATAGGCGGACACTGCGCGCGATCAGGTTTGCAACCATTTCCAGAAAGCGGGCGCGTTCGCAGAGAAAGTCATCAAAACCGGTTGGCTGCGCGATTAACACACCGGCGCGTTGGTCTCGGCCTACCGAAATGGGCACACCGATCAACGGTAATTCGGGCTCATACAACTGCAAGCGATCTAAAAAGCGCGGTTCGTCTGCCACTCGGGGTAAGATGATTTTCTCGCCCTGTTGCAATACCCGCCCGACTATTCCTTCCCCTAACCGGTAGCGGATTTCTCGGCTGCGTGCAGGATCTTGACCCTGCACAGCGCTGACCAGTAATTCGCCTTTTTCTGGGTCCAGCAACGACACCATACCGCGCTGCATACCGCCGTGTTCATGCAATACCTGCAGTAACTCCTGCAGGGTTTCTTGTAATTTGAAAGGCCCACTGAGAACTTGGCTGACCTGAAACAGTGTCTCCAATTCGATTTCCAGGAGTTCCGAACGATGCAAAGTCGTTACCCCCTCATGGAATCGCGACGGTGCGTTCATTCGCTGAATCCGTCTCCGAGTTTAATTGGCAATAAGACCCGAACTCGACAACCGTCGGAGTAGTCCGGGTCGATATGAATCATGCCCCGGTGCTCGCTGACCACGTTCTGTACCATGGACAGTCCAACACCGGTACGGTCGGAACGGTCTTTGCTGGTGAAGAACGGTTCAAAGATTTTTAATCGCAGCGCAACCGGCACGCCGGGTCCGGTATCCTCAATAGTGACCAACACCATATCGTCTTGCAGGCGAGTAACGATATGGAGCTCTCGTTGTTTGGAACGATGATGTTCCATGGCATCCAAGGCGTTGTCTACCAGTTGTTTAAACATGCCCCGCAGCCGCCCTTCCCGTCCCGGAACAGCAGGCAAAATCGAGGTAGGCTGCCATTCCACCACCACCCCACCAGCCAACATGCGTTGGGTGCACAGACTCAACACTTCCCGCATCAAATGATTGATATTGACCGGTACAATTGCCTCCGGCGGTATTTCCGGCATGGAGTTTTGTAATTTATCCAATGCCTGTCGACTCACATCCAGGGCCTGCCGGAGTGCATGACGCAAAGCAGGGTTTTCTCCGCGTGCCCCGCTTCGCCGTTCCAGCATGTCGTAGGCTGCAGCAACCAGATTCATCGGCGCTTGCAGTTGGAAAACTGCGCCTTCCAGGGCCTCACGCATACTGCGCACTCGTTCCTGTTCCGCCAACAACGCCCGCATGGCATTCATTTGCACAGCTTCTTGTTGGTGTTTCAGCGTGGTAATTTCATTTGCGATTAGTAGCAAATAAGTTTGGCGAATCGGTTTAAAGAAGGCATCAGCGCGGACGTCCCGCTCCCGAAACCAAGTGCCCGAACAGGCGAACCAACGGGTACCTTCACCACCCCCGGGTTCGAAACTCACTTCTTGATCGGCAAAGCTACGGCGCTGTTCCGGTGCAAAAGATTCACCCAGGATCTCTTGCAGAGAACGTAATAGCTCCGCTGCCGGTTCTCGCCCACGCATATCTTCCGCTAGCGCCTTGTAAGCTTGATTACTCAAGATAATGCGTCTGTTCTCATCCAACAACGCAATGAAAGTCGGTGCCGCATCGACCATAGATTCAATCAGCACCTTTTGATTGAGTACCTGCTGTTCTAGTTGGTGAATTTCAGTTACATCCCGGTGCATGCCCAAATAATGGGTGGTCACGCCGGCGTCGTTGGTAAGAGGTACAACAGTCAGTTCAGCCAGATAAACGGTGTCTTTTTTGGAGCGATTGACTAGTAAACCAGTCCAGGATTGTTGTTGCTTCAGCTGGCTCCACATTTGGTCATAGACGCGGGCCGGTGTGCTGTTATGGGACAAAATGGCGGCGTTTTGTCCCACAATTTCTGTATGGGAATAGCCGGTCAGCCGGGAAAAAGCGGCATTGGCATAGAGGATTTTGGCATTGATATCGGTGATGCAAATGGCTAAGGCCAATTTGTCCACGGCCTTGGAGAACATAGCCGATGGTAAGGGACTCTCAGAGGATATATCGGCGTTACTCTGAGCGATGTTGCTTAATGCTACGCTGATAATCGTATCAGTCAGATCGTCATCGCTCATGTGAAAATTGCTCCAGTAAACGCTGTATTAATTAGGAATACATAGCAATACACATGCCTTTATATTATTTCATATAAAAACAATATGTTGTGGAGGCAGCGTGGTGGTTTTTACAGGAATTATGCGCTGTTATAGAGCAATGCAGTGAGACAAAGTCGTAAAGCCTACAAAACGCAACGTGTCGCCGCCTAAAATTAACCCCACGTTTATTTGATGTAGTAGCCGGACACCCGCCACTGACCGTCCTTGCCCTTCATCGGGGTAACTGTTTCGACCGCAGATTGTTTGTTCTCGAAAGCGGTTTGAAACTGAATGACGACATACTCGCCATCTGGAGCGCCGGGCAGTGAAGTCGTATATTGCTGAGTCTTAACCGCTCTGGATACCGTGCCACCCAAAGGTGCTCTCACCGCTGTTAGCGAACGTTCCCAGTCTTCCTGAGTGACGGCATTTTTGAAATACTCCGCGGCCTCTTGCCAGCTGGTCGAGTATTCACCAGCGTCGACTCCCTGCAGCCATGCTTCCGCTGCCGCAACCGCTGCTGCATTC
>JAZBPA010000043.1:0-5424 GCA_036351435.1 Candidatus Competibacteraceae bacterium | reverse complement strand
CTGGTCCTCAATCTCAATGAGCACCACCAGAGCTTACTTGAGTTGCTCGGTCAGGCTTATGAAGCCTTTTATTCCTGAAAACGCGAGAGGGTATGCGGAATGTCGGTTCTCCGCTAAAACCGAACGCCGGCTATAGTTGCTCGTATTCGAAGTGTAAATCGGCACTATGCTTCGGGTTCGAAACATCAGTGTTACTTGTTAGTTCCTCTTGACCGTTAACACCCCTAGCTCCCCCAAGTTCGATAGTTAGCGTAACTTCTCAATAACCCGGTGCAGAGGCACGTTTGCGGATAATTTCTGGCAGGGGTGGGATGGTCTGTTCTGCCACCCTGAGGCGGTCAGTGAGATATTGCCAGAATGAGATGCCGAGCTTGCGGCAGGTTTTCTTCAGGCTGGCAAAGGTATCCCGGCAGCGACGCCCTTCGTCGCTGCGTGTCCCGCCGCTGATCTTGCGTTTTTTTACGTAGTCGCGCAACTCCGTCTCACTGCGATTGGTGTGTAATGGGATCTCAGGTTGCTCCAGCACCCGTAACAACTCAGCCTTGTTGCGGTGAATACCCTTGAGGGTTCTAGTGAGCGTGGCGAAGCGCGTCTGCTGCGTGAAGATGGCATCAAATCGCTGTGCCAGAGCTTCACGCTGCGCCTCTTCCGGTTGGCGTTGGTAGGCTTTGAGATCGCGATATAAGTCCCAAATCTGAGCGCGTACCCGCACTAGGTCTTCACGGTGCAGCGCGTTGAGAGGAATCAACTTATGCACTAACCGTCCGGCATGTACCCAGCACAGGAGGGCCTGCAGCAGTACGTCAAATTGACCAGATCATTGCACAAACTGTGCTCCAACACGCTGCCCAGCAACGCCCCTTCGGTAGCAATGCGGCAATGACGCGGTTGGGTGATCGACAGCTCAGACAAGTACTTCTGCCACTCGGCTTGGGTGGCAAAACGCTGGTTCATAGCGTGGCGTAACTGGCTTAAAGGTGCTTTCGGCAGCTATGTAGTCCAGCGCTGCCTCCGTCAAGATATAGTCCTGATGGCCCGCCCGCAACAACTCTAGGAAATTCACCCGGCTCTTCGAGTCCGTAATGCTGAACCAGGCAAACCACTCATTGCCAATCTGGGTCACATAACCATTCCTGCCCTGGTGGCGCGCACCACTGTCATCTACGCTTATGTAGTCCGAGGCCGCCAGACCGGCCCGCTTTAAACCGTCCTTTTCCGCATGAAAGCCCGCATGGCCGCCTAGGTCATCGTTGATCTGCACATCACCGACCCGCCTTCTTACGAGGAATATAAAGCCATCGTGCCGGAATCCATTGCGGCTTACGGTGGACGTTATCTGGTTCGTGGCGGGCAATGCGAAACCCTGGAAGGATCTTGGTCGCCGCAACGTGTCGTGGTATTGGAGTTCGCCTTTGCGGTTTCTAATATGGTGGTGGTTGAGGGTAGGGGTGGGTAGAGTAACGCTAACTCTGCGCCCGCTGTACGACGATTTCTACGCGCCGATTCTGCTGGCGGCCTGTCGGGTTATCGGAACCGTCGGTGTTTTCATTGGGTGCCACCGGTTGCGACTCGCCATGCGCTTCAATCCCAGCCCGTTCGGCGGCGATGCCGTTGCGCGCCAGCCATGTCGATACCGCGCCGGCCCGGCGTTGGGATAGCGCCCGGTTGTAGCTGTCGGAGCCTTTGGAATCGGTATGCCCATGAATAGTGAATTGCTGATCGGCATACCGCTTCTGCAAAACCCCTGCAATCTGCTGTAACGCGACCTCGGCATCCGGGCGAATGTCCGCCTTGTCGAAATCGAACAGAATATCCGTCGCCACGGTGATTACCGCCAGCTCATCGTTTTCCTGCACGCTGATGCCGGCAGTTGTAATCTCAGGGAGTTGAATGGTCGGCGCTTGGATTTCCGGTGCGCGCACTTCAGGCACTTGGATACGCGGAGTGTTAGCCTGGGGAGGGCTTATCTTCGGTAACTGGATTTTCAGCAGGCGGGCATGGGTCAATTGATCGAATTGGCGATCAATAAACACCACCCGCCGCGCGGTATCATCGCCCGCGATTTCAAAGAAGACTTCGAATACTTCCGGTTTTTCCTGCCGCGCTTTCTCGGGCACACGCGGTCCCGGAACCCGGTATTTCACCAACATGGGGCCTGCTGGCTCAAATCCCGCTTCAGAGACCCTGCGTGTGGCGTCAGCAAGCAACTCATCCAGTCCGCTTATTTGTCGCGCGGTAGGAATCTGAGACCAGTAGTCGGGGTCTGCGCCCCGCTCATCGTAGCGCTGCGACGATTTTGTGGCGCCGTTACTGTCTACCCGAACCCGATGCACGGTCTCGCCGTCCCGAAAATCGAATTCCCAGCGGCGGGCAGCGCCGACATAAGTTCCCGTCAGGTTTGCCAACCGCACCGTTTCAGGCAGAGGTTTTTCCGCCTCCGCTGACAGGGCCAGGTTTAACGCTGCTGAAATCGTGGCGATGCTTTGCTGGGTTTGTGCGTGGACAAAGCCAAGCGTCGTCGCAACGCCGGCAATGCAGACGTGCAGTAACATCCTGATTAGAAAACGCTTCTTCATGGGCGCATCCTCCGATATTCAGAACCGTGCGGATCAGGATAACCAAGGATCGCAAAGTACGTTTCGGCAATCTGCGTTGTCAAGCCGATTTGTGATGGCAACATGTCCTGCAGCCGTTTAAACCGATGCGCTGTTGTTGGGAAATGCTTGCACCGGCAAGGTGCGCAAAACCCAAATCTGCGACCGGCCAAGTTATAGGATTGGCTCACTAATCGAACATAGCTCCATGAAATAAAAAGACAAACCTTTCAGGCAAGCAAGACTGGCTTAATTATTGTATGAGCACATTCAGTACAGCACAGCAGCGCTGATTTCTTACTGAGTAATCCTCAGTATCCAGCCCACACCCAATGGCGGGCGGTGGCCAAGACGTCGATGACGACGTCGAACGAACAATTCGGACAAAGGCGTCCAGAGCAAGACCTTCGGGTCGGGCTGTGGACGTTTTTTTTTGCCCTCAATTCATAACCTGAGAGTGATTCGTAATGCAGCAACGTTTACTACAATGGACCGCCGCCATCGCTTTAACCAGCGCCTCGTTCACCCTGTCGGCAGCCGACGATCTGGAAAAAGAAGATCTCAAATTCGGCTTTATTAAACTCACTGACATGGCCCCACTCGCCATTGCCTATGAAAAAGGCTATTTCGAGGACGAAGGGCTGTTCGTCACCCTGGAAGCCCAAGCCAACTGGAAAGTCTTGTTGGATCGGGTGATCGACGGCGAATTGGACGGCGCGCACATGCTGGCCGGTCAACCGCTCGCCGCTACCATCGGCTTCGGCACCGAAGCGCATGTGATTACTGCCTTCAGTATGGACCTCAACGGCAACGGCATCACCGTCTCCAATGACATCTGGGAGCAGATGAAACCGAACGTGCCGATGGGCGAGGACGGCAAGCCGATCCATCCCATCAAGGCCGACTATCTCAAACCAGTGGTGGAGAAATACAAGGCCGCCGGCAAACCCTTCAACATGGGTATGGTGTTCCCGGTTTCCACCCATAATTACGAACTGCGTTACTGGCTGGCCGCCGGCGGTATCCACCCCGGTTACTACGCACCGGAACAGGGCGACATCACCGGCCAGCGCAAAGCCGATGTGCTGCTGTCCGTCACTCCGCCGCCGCAAATGCCCGCCACCCTCGAAGCCGGTACGATTTATGGCTACTGCGTCGGCGAGCCGTGGAACCAGCAGGCGGTATTCAAAGGCATCGGCGTACCGGTGATCACCGACTACGAAATTTGGAAGAACAATCCCGAGAAAGTATTCGGCGTCAGCAAAGCCTGGGCAGATGCCAATCCCAATACCCATAAAGCGGTGGTCAAGGCGTTGATCCGGGCCGGTATGTGGCTGGATGAAAACGACAACGCCAATCGACTGGAAGCAGTCAAGATTCTGGCCCGTTCCGAATACGTCGGTGCCGACGCCGAAGTGATCGCCAATTCCATGACCGGCACCTTCGAATACGAGAAGGGCGATAAACGGCCCGTGCCGGACTTCAATGTGTTCTTCCGCTATTTTGCGACTTACCCCTACTACTCGGATGCCATCTGGTATCTCACCCAAATGCGCCGCTGGGGGCAGATTGCCGAACAAAAACCGGATGAGTGGTATTTCGACACCGCTAAGAAAGTCTATCGCCCCGATATCTACCTCGCTGCCGCCAAGGAGTTGATCGACGAAGGCAAAGCCAAAGCCGAAGACTTCCCCTTCGATACCGATGGATTCAAAGCGCCGCAGACCGAATTCATTGATGAGAAAACCTACGACGGTCGCAAGCCGAATGAGTATTTGCAGCAATTCCCGATCGGCCTCAAAGGCGACGAGAAAGCGATTTAACGGCAATCAATCAGTCATTCGGAACGAGAGGTAACGCAATGAGCACATTAACCATGAGCCGAGTCGGGCTCGGCTGGATGATCCCGGTCGTCAAGCTGGTCAAGGGCGAAGACACTCTGCAACAACTGAAAATCATGGGCATCGCTGTCGGTGCCCCTATTCTCGCCTTCGCTGCATTCCTGCTGTTATGGCAAATCTCCGCTGCACAAGTGCAAACCAGTCTCGGCACTATTCCGGGACCGATGGGGGTCTTGGAAGCGGCCCGCGGCTTGGTTGACGACCATTTCAAACAACGCGCCAGAGGCGTTGCGTTCATCGAACGGCAGGAACAGCGCAATGCGAAAAAACTGGCTGAAAACCCCGAAGCCGAGGTCAGAATTCGCCCCTACACCGGCAAGCCGACTTATTTTGATCAGATCCTGACCAGCCTGAAAACGGTGTTCTTTGGTTTCGTGCTGGCCACGCTAGTCGCGGTACCACTCGGCATCTTGTGCGGCATGAGCCCGACCTTTCAGGCGGCGGTGAATCCCCTGATTCAGATCTTCAAACCGGTGTCGCCGCTCGCTTGGTTGCCTATCGTCACCCTGGTAGTGAGCGCCACCTACGTGACCTCCGATGGTGCATGGTTCGATAAATCGTTTCTGACTTCAGCGATTACCGTCACCCTGTGCTCGCTATGGCCGACCCTGATCAATACCGCCGTGGGCGTTGCGTCCATCGACCGGGATTTAATCAACGTCTCGCGCATGTTGCGCCTCGGCTGGTTCACCAAGGTCAGCAAAATCGTGGTGCCCTCTTCGCTGCCGTATATCTTCACCGGCTTGCGGTTGTCGCTGGGGGTGGGTTGGATGGTGCTGATCGCTGCTGAGATGCTGGCGCAGAATCCGGGTCTGGGCAAGTTCGTGTGGGACGAATTCCAGAACGGCAGTTCCGAGTCCTTGGGCCGCATCATGGTGGCGGTGCTGACCATCGGCCTGATCGGTTTCATGTTGGATCGACTGATGCTG
>JAZBPA010000042.1:0-37575 GCA_036351435.1 Candidatus Competibacteraceae bacterium | reverse complement strand
GGTATAGGGATTGGCTTGTTGAGGGGGATTCTGCGGACTACCGTAACCGCCCGCCGGTTGCTGAGGCTGGACTTGTTCCGTAGAGCGGACAATCATTTCTACCCGTCGATTCAACTGACGACCGGACGCAGTGGCATTACTCGCGCGTGGTTCACGTTTACCCATCCCTTCGGTACGCAGCCGCTGCGGCGCAACCCCACGCGACACCAGATAACCGGCAACGCTTTCGGCACGTCGCAGTGATAAATCCATATTATAGGCGTCACTGCCGCTACTGTCGGTATGTCCGATGATGACAATCGTGGTCTGATTGTATTCCTGCAATAGGTTGGCAACCTTATCCAGGGTTGGCACAAAAGCCGCTTTGATATCGGCGCTGTCGACATCAAACGAAACTTCGCTGGGAATATTTAATTTGAGGCTGCCGTCTTGTAAGCGTTGCAATTCCATGTTGTAACGGCTTTGCTCCTCAGCCAATGCCTGATCGAAAGCCTGTTGCTGACGGTCCATGTAATTGCCGGCAGCTCCACCAGCTAGCGCGCCAACGGCAGCCCCTACATAACGCCCCGATTTACCGTCGATCTGATGGCCGATCACCGCTCCGGCCACCGCGCCGATGCCGGCTCCAGCTTTAGTGCGTGCGTAAGGGTCGTTGGCAGCACAACCCACCAAGCTTAAAAGAACTATACCAGTGGCAATACGAAAAAATGTGCTCATGAACACTCAATGCTCCTCAAGATAACTTTCAGAATCCGCCTCATAAATCGCGTTACGGCGTGTCTTCGACGGGATCATTCTAGGCAAATTGTCGGCTGGAAAAAAACAGCAGCGCCGCTTAAGAACAACACACTATAGACAACATTGCACAGTTGTTTTGCAAGAAACTTGATGCAATCATGGTGAAAATAGTTAATTGAAATGAGACCCAATGAGCCGATGGTCATTCATTAGTAATCCAGAAACAGTGGGGCGATTTGCCTTACCGGTTACGCTCGTACTAATAATCCTGTTGGCCTATGATCTCGCTCGGCTAACATGGAATCTGATACCTTTGCCGGATACGCTAGCGCCATCCTCCGTCGGCTCGGGCGCTGCGCCGTCAACCGCAGAACCACTTGAACCGGTGGTGGATTATGCGATCATTGCCAGCTGGCACTTGTTCGGTGAACGCGACGCTTCCAAACCATCCCCCGCACCCTTGGCGGTACCGGAAACTCGGCTTAACCTGCGGTTGGCGGGTATTTTTTTCTCCGCTAACCCGGCTAAGGCACGAGCGCTGGTCGCCGAACCAGGGGGCCAGGAACTGAGCTATTCAGTGGGTGATCGTTTGCCTGGCGGAGTCAAGTTGGAACAGATTCTACGCGACCGAATTATTCTATCCCGCAACGGCGTTCTGGAATCCCTGCGCTTACCGAAAGACACACTAGCCAGCGATGCTAGGCCAACTAACAGCGCGCGTTCCTTGCCACAAATCAGATCTGCAGCAGCGAATAATACGCCCATCGACGCCAGTTCCATCGCTAACCGCTTGCGTCGGGAGGTTGTGGAACGTCCTCAGGCTTTGGAAGACCTTGCATTCGCCTCTCCCTATCAGCAAGATGGCCAATTCATCGGCTTTCGCTTAAGGCCGGGCCGAGATCGAAAACTGTTTCAGCAACTCGGGCTACGCTCGGGCGACATCGTCACCGAGATCAATGGGCTACGTTTGACCAGCCCCACTCAGGGTTTGACGCTGTTTCAGGAGTTGCTTAACGCGGAGCAAATCGCGGTACAGGTGTTGCGCAATGGCGCTGAAATTCCACTCGTTTTTGCCTTGAATGCCAACTAAACCGGCGTTCAACTTCATGAAGTTTATCAGAGGTCGTTATGTCGATAGGGTTTAAGGCACAGGTTGGGTATCGATACCGCCTCATTCTCAGCGGTTTGCTAATCGCTTTGGCGCAAGCGACGGCCTTTGCGACCCCCGTAACCTTGAATCTCAAAGATGCCGACATCAATGCTTTAGTAACCAGTATCTCTGAAATCACCGGCAAAAATTTCATCGTTGATCCGCGAGTCAAGGGCCGAGTGAGCCTGATTTCCGCCAAGCCCATGAACGAAGATGAGATTTACGATGTATTTCTAGCGCTCCTAGCAGTACACGGCTACGCCGCCATTCCCGGCGATAAAGTCATCAAAATCGTACCGGCGGCGGGTGCTAAGCAGGAAAATATCCCAACCGTTGACCGTGGGGTTGCTATTGAGGAGGATCAATCGGTCACCCGGGTGATTGAATTGCAAAACATCTCGGCGGCGCAGCTGGTGCCTATTCTGCGTCCCCTGATTCCCCCGCAAGGCCATCTGGCCGCTTATGCACCCACCAATGTATTGGTCGTCTCCGATACTGCGGGTAATGTGGAACGCATCGCCACCATAGTTGCCCGGGTCGATTTAGCCAGCAGCGAAGAGGTGGAAATTGTGCCGTTGCGATATGCTTCGGCCACTGATGTTGTGCGCGTAGTCAATACTCTGGAACAAGGCAAGAGCCAAGCTGCCACCGCGCAAGGCGGCGCAGCCGGGGCAACGCCGCCGCGCTTGGCGGCCGATGAACGAACTAACAGCGTGCTGTTAAGCGGCGATACCGAAGGCCGGCTGCGGTTACGGACCTTGATTACCCATTTGGACACCCCGATTGAAGGGGGTGGTGATACTCAGGTGATTTATTTGCGCTACGCCAAGGCGGTTGATTTGGTACCGGTCCTGCAGGGCGTCAGTCAGAATTTGGATGAAGAAGGGAAAACCACGCTGCAAGGACAGCCAGGACAAGCTCAGACACCACTCGTCTCCCAAGGACAGGGACGTAGCGATGTCAATATTCAGGCTGACGAAGCCACTAATGCGCTAGTGGT
This sequence comes from Candidatus Competibacteraceae bacterium, assembly GCA_036351435.1. Classification (GTDB taxonomy): domain Bacteria; phylum Pseudomonadota; class Gammaproteobacteria; order Competibacterales; family Competibacteraceae; genus JAAUQA01. Next base: position 34,687 of record JAZBPA010000042.1, on the reverse strand, counting down.
CACCGCACCTCCAGCAGTGATTCGTTCCCTGCGTTCAGTGATTGCTCAACTCGATGTGCGCCGCGCTCAGGTGTTGGTCGAGGCGGCGATTGCGGAAGTCTCCGCAGAGAAAACCGCCGAGTTGGGCGTTCAGTGGGTCGTAGACGGTAGTCAGGGTGGCAGCCTGGTCGGCTTCACCAATTTCACGCTCGGTCAGAGTTTGGCTGGTATCGCTGCTACAGCTGCCGCTATCGCCGAAGGTCAGGTGCCTGGTGCCGGCGATATCTTTCCGGGGTTAACGCTCGGAGTCGGCGATTTCAGTAGTAGTAACCGGTTTGCCGCTATCATTAGCGCTCTGGCGCAAGACGGTGATACCAATGTGTTGTCCACGCCCACCTTGGTTACGCTGGATAACGAAGAGGCTGAAATTGTCGTGGGTGAGAATCGCGCCTTTGTCACCGGCAGTTTCACCACCTCCGCAGACGGTGCTAATAACCCATTCCAAACCATTGAACGCCGTGATGTGGGCTTGACTCTCAGAATTAAGCCGCAGATCAATGAAGGTAATGCCGTACAGTTGGAAATCTCTCAGGATGTAGAAGATGTCATCGCCGATACCCCTCAAGGACCCACCACGACGAAGCGCTCCATTAAAACCAATGTGTTGGTGGAAGACGGGCAAATTCTGGTGTTGGGTGGGTTGATGGACGATTCTCTGAATGAGAATGTGCAAAAAGTGCCTGGCTTAGGGGATATTCCCGTGGTGGGCAATCTGTTTCGTTATCGTAAGACCGTCAAGGAAAAGCGCAATTTAATGATTTTCCTGCATCCGGTGATTCTGCGCGATTCCATCGCCGGTACTGTGTATACCAATGATAAATACAGTTATATCCGCGAGCAACAATTGTCAGCCCGCCAGCGGGGAGTAGCACTATTGCCGGAAGTCGAAACCCCATTACTTGCGACGCCGGAAGAAGTGCGCCAAAACAAAACCCTAATCAACACCCGGCCAGAGCCTCAGCCTGAACCTCCGCCACCACCCCCACAACCCGCTGTTTCTAACAATCACGGATTCAACAACAAATAATTCGCTGTTTGACGATTAGCTGGATTGATCGGTGGACGCGTGGTTTTCGACCGGTCTGCCGGCCAATTTAACCATGAAATCCTGATTCAGGATTGCCCAAATCAGTACCGGTGTGACCGAAGGCAGAATTAAAACTCCCAGCTGATAGGCCAACGCAATGCCTTCGCGCGATAACGCCGTGGTGCCCATAGATTGGGCGATCATCGGCCCGGTCTTGAAAACCAACGTTACCAGCGTTTCAAAATAAATACCCCAAGCCTGCACCGGCACTAAAATGACAGCGCCAATAGCAAATAGTCCTAGCTTGCGAACGAGCTTACCGGGAGTCGCCAACTGCAAGGCTAATAGCAAGGGAAGGCAGTAACCAAACTTAAGCGGATTCAGGGTAAAGTAAAGCTGTCCCCCTTGCTGGCCTGAGGGCTGCTGTGCGCGGTGTGCCTGATCGGCACTAAGCCGGGTATTCACATCCAGTAGCGTACCGTGTTGCTCAACGTTTTCGATCACGCCGGGGTAAAACAGGCTGAACACCACGCCGACCAGCAAGGTCACCGGCCATAACAACAGGGACGCCAAGATATACCAAGTTGCGAAACTCAGGGGCAACCACAGCAGAATCTTGCCGAGAAACGCTTTGGCGGAGACTTCAGGCATGGGCTTCAGTCGGCGGATAAGGCTCTGGAGGTAGCATGCGCAACCATAGGACGAACACGATTAGCGCATCCAAAATGATTAGCGCTTGCCATAAATAAAGGTGCGCCCACTCGAAGAACGTCTGATTCCATTGCAACAGATAAAACAGACTGATAATACGCACCAGATTGAGCGCCTGTATGGCTAAAAAGCCGATTAACAATCCTATTGCTCTGTATATCCAAGGCGCGGGGCAGGCGAGCACCGCGGCAGTCAGGACGATCATAGCTTCAACCCCGTTACAGCCCGGCTGTATGGCGACAGCCGCGTTATTTTCAGTATCTCGGATCACGATACCTTGAGAAGTGACGCTGCTGTCGAATAGTTGTATCAGCGAAGCGCTGATTTTCGCGATAAGCGCAGTGAACGGTTCGATGAGACCCACTTGCACAGGTTCTGCCAGCTCTGCGGCAAACAGAAAAACTAACAGCCCACAGAACAACAGGATACGCTTGAGGGGTTGAGTCATGATGGAATATGAACCTCTGCCGACAATTGATTGCATTCTATGCATAGAATGCTTATCGGTTAAAGCCCTGATGAATTCCTGATTTATTGCAAATTGAAACCTTGCGATAACACCAACCGTACCCGCTCAACCAACTCAGCCCAATCGTTTGTTGCCGCTTGCCGAAACAATCTAACGGTTGGATACCAGGGACTGTCTTCCCGTTCTCGAAACCAACGCCAGTCGGCATTTTGCGCCAACAAGACCCACACCGGTTTAGCCAGTGAGCCAGCCAGATGGGCTACAGAAGTATCCACGCTAATGAGCAAATCCAGTTGCTGAATATAAGCCGCCGTGCGGGCATAGTCCGTCAGCTCAGGTTCCAGATTATGCACTGAGTGGGTTTCTAGTAACCCGCTCTCGGCGCTCGTCAAAGGTTTTTGCAGACCGTACCAAGCAATATTGGGAACTGAGAAAAGCGGTATGAGATGATCCAAGGAACAGGACCGGTGATGATCTTTTTTGTACGTGCGACTGCCTGCCCAAACCAGCCCGACTCGCGTACGCCCGTCGTTTGCCAAAGTGGGTACGCTAATATGGTCGGGAACAGCAAGATAAGGCGTGCGTGCGGGCAGGTTATCCAGCGTGATCTCTAATGCCCGAGGCAGGCTGAGCAAAGGACAATACACATCGAAACTATCGAGAGGAATAGAGCCAGCCAAGCGAGTTTCAGCGACGCCTGGGATGCCGGTAAATAAGGTCCGCAACGGTTCGGTGCAGGCCAGAATGAGTTTTTTGCAGCGTTGTGCAGCCAGGGTCAGAAAACGCGCAAATTGAATCGCATCACCGTGACCTTGCTCGCTATGCACTAACAGAGTTTTGTCGTGAATGTCTTCCCCTCCCCACAAAGGCTGTGGACACTCGAAAGGAGTAAAAGTCGGCATTTGCCAACGCCAATCGTATTCCTCCCAACCTGGTCGATAATCTCCCCGTTTCAGTAGCGCCAAACTGCGATTGAAGTGGGCGATAGCATATTGACGATCGGCGGCGATAGCCTGCTCGAAATGGTGCAACGCGCGGTCGTCATCCATACGCTCCATGAAACTAACGCCCAGACTGTTGTGTGCTTCGGCATGTTGGGGGTGACGCGTTACAACCTCCAACAGTTCCGTTTCCGCTTCCGCCCAGCGCTCCGCATCCACCAGCGCTAAACCCAGCTGGTAGCGGGCAGCCAGGTGTTCGGGTCGGGTGTTGAGCAATTCCCGATAGCGGGAAATAGCCTGTTCGAAATCACCCTGCCGGTGTATGGCAGTGGCTTGTTCCAGTTGTGTTTGCAGAGGATCGATCGGCGCAATCTCTTGTAATGCCTCGTCGGGCAGTGAATAAGACGAACGCACCAGGGCATCACCCATTTCTAACAAAGCGGGAAACCGCCAAGGCAAAATCTGTACGGCGAAGATTTCCCGCACTGCACCGGTAAAAACCACACAGGCCACGATCCGGCGCTGTTCCGTATCCACTACCCAGACGCCGCACTGTCGGTCGGCAACCCGTGCGGTCAGCGGTAAACCGCTGAACACAGCAGTCTCACGGACTTGCGATAAGCCCACGAACGCATAGCGACCCACAAAATCCAAACCGCGGGTAAACCCCGGTAACTCGGCAATCACTTCTTGTCGACCGTTGACTGGATCGACTTGACAGAGCCGTCCGGCACCGGATTCCAGATACCAAAGTCGGTTGTCATGCCAACGGGGGGAATGCGGCATGGAGAGAGAATCGGCGATGATGCGGCCACTGGGCACTTCCATGAGTACCCCACCCTTGGCTTTATTGGCACGCCAACCTTCAGCGGCATCAGTAGCACCCAAAGCAGTCACAAAGGCCGGTTTCCCGTTCTTCAAGGCCAATCCATTCAAATGGCACCGGTCGGTGAGATCGTAAGCGCTGACAAACGGCGGGCGCCAGCGCGGCACGACGCTATAGGCTTTGTCCAGCGTACACAAACAAGACAAGCGGGTATTGACCAACCATAGCTCGTCGCCCTCACCGAAAGCCATCTCGTGAATATCAATGTCGCCGGTCACATGCACTTGTCGCGGCAGATAACAGGCATCATGCCGGTTAAGCGGTTCGACTTTGGGCGCAACAGCGGGCAAATTGCGCAGTTCCCACACTTGAAAACCGGTGCCGACGACCAATTTTTCAGGATCAGCGACTAGACCCATCGGTTTGTCGAAGGCGCAGAAGTGAGTATTCAACGATTCGCTGCCCTGATCGCGCAGAATGATCAATTGTCCTGCTTGATAAGTAGAGACCAGGACTGAACCGCCTAGTTGGCGTAGCAAGGGAGGAAAAGAGGCGGTGTGTTGGCTAGCGAAGGAGATGGCCATCGGAGATTCAAAGTTCTTGGTACTTGGTTGTGAGACGACAGTATACTGCTTTCGGATGGTAGAACAGCTGAGCTATTGAGCGTTTGATTCCAGCCTGTTTCGGGCTAGTGAATGGTGTGTTTGCCTGAACATTCATCGCTGAATTGGAGGATCTCAATCTTGAGTAGATTACACGGTGATTCAGCATGGCCATTGAGCAGTGCCTTTTATCGCTGTAGTCGACATTGCCGACTGATTACAGCTATTGTGCTACTGTTTTTATTGCTTCAACCCATAGAGAGTCTGATGAGCGCTGAAACCACTACCTTGGAAATCGAGCCGCAAGGCACAGCAAAATCGGCCATTATCTGGCTGCACGGTTTAGGCGCTGATGCGCGCGACTTCGAACCTATCGTTCCGCATCTGCAGATACCGCCGGAATTGGGATTGCGCTTTATCTTTCCTAATGCGCCGATTCGCCCGGTAACCGTCAATGGCGGGATGGAAATGCGGGCCTGGTACGATATTCTCGGCATGGATATACCACGTGTTGAAGACCCGGCCGGGGTGCGCGAATCCGAGCAAATCCTGATGGAGCTGATTGAACGGGAAAAAGCACGGGGGATTCCAGCTAATCGCATTATTCTGGCCGGTTTTTCCCAAGGCGGTGCCATCGCCCTGCACACCGGTTTGCGCTATGCGGAACCGCTGGCCGGTATTCTGGCGTTATCTTGTTACATTCCATTGGCTAAAACGTTGGAAGCTGAACGCCATCCGGCCAATCAGAACATTCCTATTTTCCTGGCGCACGGGCGTTACGATGATGTTATTCCAATCCATTATGGCCGCATGACCGCAGAGCAGCTGGAATCGCTTGGCTATCAGCTAGACCGACATGAGTACGATATGGGGCACGAGGTTAATTTGGAAGAGATTCAAGCCGTAGCGGAGTGGTTGCAGAGCGTGTTGAATTAAAACTGGTGGTATCGGGCGCTGAAACAGCGCCCGAGTTTGTCAGTGGTTACCATAAGCCAAGAACTTTCCACCAGGCTCCGCCAATAAGCACCCATATAAGAATATTGATAACACTGATAGCACCACCCAGTCCCCACCATACTCCCATGGGGACATACCCCGACCCAAACAGTACAGGCGCAGGACCGGCGGCGTAGTGGGTGATACTGGCGAACAAATTGCTGAAGAAGGCCAGCACCAGCGCCGCCAAGACCGGTGGAGTGCCGACGGCAATCGCAACGGTCAGGAACGAAGCGTACATGGCGCTAATATGGGCTGTTTGGCTGGCGAACAGATAATGACTGTAGAAGTAAACAATACCTAAGATCAGAAACGCCGTAGTCCATTCGATACCACTTACTTGTGCGCCTACAATTTCTCCAAACCAGGGGATGAAACCTAATTTGTTGAGAAATGTAGCCATCATTACCAGTGATGCGAACCAGACTAAGGTATCCCAAGCCCCTTTTTCATCGAGAATATCCTGCCAACTGAGTGCACCGCTCAATAGCAGTACACTAAAACCAACGAGGGCGGCGGTCGTGCTGTGAACGCCTAACAGATCACCAAAGATCCATAGTATCAATAGCAGAAAGAACACCCCTAAAGTCACCCATTCGGCGGACTTCATCTTTCCCATTTCATTGAGTTTATCGCTAGCCATCTGGCTAGCGGCAGGGGTTTCTTTGATTTTGGGCGGGTACACTGTGTAGATAAACCAGGGAATGACCAATAGACTGATTAATCCCGGTACCAGAGCGGCCAAAGCCCAACTTCCCCAGTTCAGCTTAACGCCCAAATCTCCTGCTAACTGAGCTGCTAATGGATTGGCTGCCATGGCCGTCATGAACATCGCGCTAGTTATGACGGTCACTTGATAAGAATTCTTGATCAGAAAGGCGCCGATTTCGCGGTTGGTTCCATCATCCGGCGCACTGCCGTAGGCCATGGCGACCGACCTTACCAGAGGGTAGACCACACCGCCCGCGCGAGCAGTATTACTGGGCATAGCGGGTGCCAGCACTAAATCCGTCGCTGCCATGCCATAGGCCAAGCCGAGACTCTTTCTGCCTAGCTTACGCATAAACATATAGCCAACCCGAGCGCCTAACCCCGTTTTGATAAAGGCGCGCGAAACGAAAAATGCGACGGCGATAAGCCAGACCACGGTGTTACCGAACCCGCTCAACGAGTCACCGATGGCCAGTGTACCCGTAAGCGCAGTGACGCAAATGCCAATGATGGCAACCGCACCCATCGGTAGAGGTTTGGCGATGATGCCGACGATGGTGGCGATGAATATCGCCAATAATTGCCAAGCTTTCTGATCGACCCCCTCCGGTGGAGGAGAAAACCAGATGGCAACGCCAACGCACACCGTGATGATAAGTGGTATCAGCTTGGCCGGTATCAGGCTATCGTCCGATAGGGGTTTTTCAGTAGGGGGTGTTGCCGGCTGCGTGGTATTTGCCATAAAACCCTCTCTTGGGCTTTTTTGTGGATTAGCGGTGACTGCCCTAAAGCGCTGTGGAGAGAAAGGCCAACTGTCTGGCGCTCAAGAAATTACCGTGTTCCACTTCGATAATTCATGAGCGTTGCATTGATGTTAGTAGGCGATAGGAAAGCTCGGTCTGAATAGTGAAGAATAATTCAAGATTCCTTTAAATAGAATAGGGTATTGTGGGTGGATTGGTAGGTCCAAATTCGGGAACATTGTGATCCAAGTGGAATTAGCGCATAAATTTTATGGTTGCTGATCCCCCAGTCAATATGGGCCTACCGCATTGGCGGCATCGGCGGCATCCCGCCACCGCCAGGGAAACGCCCCTGTAAGCCACGCATCATCTTGGCGAGACCACCTTTTTTCATCATCTTTTGAGCTTGCTCGAACTGCTTGAGCAGTTTGTTGACCTCCTGGATTTGGGTGCCGGAGCCGTTGGCGATTCGACGTTTGCGCGAGCCTTTGATGATATTGGGAAAACGCTTTTCCTGCGGGGTCATTGAATTGATGATAGCCACCAAGCGTTTAACTTGTTTGTCGTCCGCTTGCTGTTTGACGGCCTTCGGTAATTCCGCCACGCCCGGCATCTTTTCCAATAGACTGGCAAGTCCGCCCATACTGAGCATTTGCTCCATCTGAACGCGAAAGTCTTCCAGATCGAAGCCCTTGCCTTTTTTCATTTTTGCGGCAAGTTTTTCAGTTTTTTCCCGATCCACCTTGCGTTCCATTTCTTCCACCAAACTGAGCACATCGCCCATACCCAAAATGCGCGAGGCCACTCGCTCCGGGTGGAAGGGTTCCAACGCAGCGACTTTCTCGCCTACGCCTAAAAACTTGATGGGTTTGCCGGTAATATGGCGTATTGATAGCGCCGCGCCCCCGCGTGCGTCACCATCGGTTTTAGTGAGCACCACGCCGGTCAGTGGCAACGCTTCGTCAAACGCTTTGGCGGTATTGGCAGCATCTTGGCCGGTCATGCTGTCCACCACAAACAAGGTCTCTACCGGATTCAGCTGACTGTGCACGGCTTTAATCTCAGCCATCATGTCTTCATCAATGTGAAGACGGCCAGCCGTATCGACGATCAATACATCCATCATCTGCTGCCGGGCTTGTTCTTGGGCTAGCCGAGCGATGTCAACCGGTAGCTGACTGGGTTCGCTGGGATGGAATCCAACGCCGACTTGTCCGGCCAAGGTTTCTAATTGCGCGATAGCCGCCGGTCGGTAGACGTCGCAACTGGTCACTAATACTTTTTTCTGTTTGCTTTCTTTTAACCAACGCGCCAGTTTGGCGACGGTGGTGGTTTTACCCGAACCTTGTAAACCGGCGAGCAGCACTACAGCGGGTGGCTGAGCACGCAAATTCAGCTCTTCATTGGCCTCCCCCATGAGCTTGACTAATTCTTCCTTGACGATCTTGACCAGCACTTGACCTGGAGTCAGGCTTTGCATGACTTCCTGGCCGACTGCGCGTTCTCGCACATCGTTGATAAATGCCCGCACCATCGGCAACGCAACGTCTGCCTCCAACAGGGCCATACGGACTTCTCGCAGAGCGTCCTTGATGTTAGCTTCGGTTAAACGTCCTTGCCCTCGCAAATCTTTGAGGGTGCGCAGTAAGCGGTCGCTTAGATTTTCAAACATGGCATTAATCCTGATTCTAAAACGGCAGTATTCGTATCAAGGTGGCCTGATTGCAGCGGTGCAGTCCGCTAAATAATCACCCATTCAGCAGTAAAACCAACTAGGCTGCAGAAAACGCTTACAGACTTTGCCAGAATAGACACAAGCAAGCCAGCAAGTGCTACTTTAGGATTGCACACTGTTAATCCCTCTGGCTATGGGAAAGGGTAGGTTTTATGTACATCGTTGCGGTTGGCAGTCTAGCTGCCCTGCTTTATATCGTCACCGGCGGCTTGCTAGGGATGCGTTTGTCGCAGGCCGGATTGGGGCAAATATGGGGCAAAACCGGCTTATTAACGCTCGGTTGGGGAGCAGTATTGCTCCATGCCTTGATTTTGTTTCCCGCACTGCTGCATTCCGAGGGTATCAATTTAGGTTTTTTTAATGCCTTGTCGCTTACCGGTTGGCTGGTGGCGGTGGTACTGTTGCTGACAGCTTTGGTCCGTCCGGTGGAAACTCTCGGGATTATTTTATTACCCTTTAGTGCGTTAACCGTGCTCATGGGGTTGTCATTCGCTTCCGAACGCATCGTCGCTGATAGTGCCCAGTGGCCGTTGGAAGTCCATATTCTAATCTCTATCTTGGCTTATTCCATTCTAACCTTGGCGGCTGTGCAGGCGATTCTGTTGGCTATTCAGGACCGTCGATTGCGTAATCGTCAACCGGGGGGGTTTGTCCGCGGCATTCCGCCACTCACTACCATGGAAACTCTGCTGTTTCAGATGATCGGCATCGGTTTCGTGTTGCTGAGCCTCGCTCTGCTTAGCGGGCTGTTATTTTTGGAAGACATTTTTGCGCAACATCTGGTGCACAAAACTGTGCTGTCGATCGCTGCTTGGGCAGTATTTGGGATTCTATTATGGGGACGCTGGCGTTCAGGCTGGCGTGGGCGCACCGCTATTGGCTGGACGTTGAGCGGCTTCGCCACGTTGGCGTTAGCCTATTTTGGTAGCAAACTGGTATTGGAACTGGTTTTGCAACGTTAATTGGTTAGCTTGACAGGCGGGACTGAATAATCTTAAAAGGAAATCATGGAATCGTGGCCAATCGGCCTCTTTGAGGTAATTTGTTTTTGAATGATATCCCCCTGGGTGTTTTATTTGGTGTACTGGTCATATTAATCGGTCTCTCCGCTTTCTTTTCCAGTTCCGAAACCGGGCTGATGGCGTTGAATCGTTATCGCCTGCGGCATCAAGCTAAAAAAGGCGAGAGCGCCGCTCAACGAGTCAGCAAACTGCTGGCGCGTCCAGATCGGCTGATTGGTCTTATTTTACTGGGCAATAATTTTGTCAATATTCTGGCTTCTTCTATTGCCACGGTGATTGCCATTCGATTGCTGGACGATGCCGGTATCCCCATAGCTGCTCTGCTACTGACCCTGGTGTTGCTGATCTTCAGCGAAGTCGCTCCCAAAACCTTGGCTGCTTTACACCCGGAACGCATCGCTTACCCCGCTTCGGTGATTTTGGCACCGCTATTGAAACTGTTGTATCCCCTGGTCTGGGCAATCAACGGAGTTGCCAATACCCTGCTGCGAGTTTTCGGGGTCACCAACGCCGACCCTGAGCAGCAACCGCTGAGTCCTGAGGAATTGCGTACCGTGGTTATGGAATCGGGGGTGATGATTCCCAAACGTCACCAGAACATGCTACTCAGTATCCTGGATTTAGAAGAAGTCAGTGTTAATGATGTCATGGTGCCGCGCAATGAATTGAAAGGCATTGATCTGAACGCGCCTTGGGAAGAGATCATTAGCCAATTGACTTCGACGCCCTACAGTCGCTTGCTCGTATATAACGATCACATTGATCATGTCATCGGTTTTCTACAGCTACGCGAAGTGGTGAATCTGATGATCAAACAGCCTGACTTTGGTCTGCCCGAGCTGCGGGCGCTTATTCACGATCCTTACTTTGTTCCCGAAGGCGCATCACTGAACAGACAGTTGTTAAATTTTCAGCAACAGCGTCGCCACACCGGCCTCGTTGTGGATGAATATGGAGACATCTTGGGGCTAATCACCGTGGAAGACATATTGGAGGAAATCGTTGGTGAATTTACCACCGATCCTCTGGCGGTAAATCAGAAAATTGCCCGTCAGGAAGACGGCGGCTATCTGGTAGATGGGAGCACCAGTGTACGTACTCTGAACCGAACTCTTAATTGGGATTTGCCCACCGATGGGCCGAAAACACTGAACGGGCTGATTATGGAGTATCTGGAAAATATCCCAGAACCGGGAGTTCAGCTATTGTTGGAACAACATCAGGTGGAAATCGTCAAAATTTCGGGAAATCGCGTTAAAACCGTTTTAATGCATCCGAATCAAGCCACCGAAACCACTCAACATGATGATTAAGCACCGACACTTACCCTTGCTCGCTCTGTTAGGCGTGCTAGTGGCCAGTTATACGGCATCACAGCATCCGGCAAGCTTTTGAAGCTGATTTATGGGTCTGATTTTTCAATGCAGACTTGCAAAATGCTGCTGCGCAACATAATATTGTTGCATAGCAACATCAGCGTTTGTGGCCGTCTTTTTGGCGGATTACTTAAGCAAAATCAACGCTGCTACATGAAGCCATCCCGTAACCTATACTGCATTGCAAAACCACGGGCCAACATAACCATTATGGGCATTATCCCTGCCACACCGACGAGGCTCTCTGTGACGTGTTCCTAAGCTTAGGCCGTCACATTCAAGAATAAATCCAACGTCCATTCATAGGAGACTGCCGAATGTCTAAACCGACTGTAACTGTCACGGATAACCGTAACGGCAAAAGCATAGAACTACCCATCAAAGATCCTACTCTCGGCGATTCCGTCATTGACATCGGCGGCTTGTATAAGGGGTTGGGTTTCTTTACATATGATCCGGGTTTTGCTGCTACCGCCAGCTGTAGCAGTACGATCACTTATTTGGACGGACCTAAAGGGGAATTGCTGTACCGCGGTTATCCCATCGAACAGGTGGCCGAACAATGTACGTTTACGGAAGTGTGTTATCTGGTTCTGCATGGCGAACTACCCAATACCGACCAGTTACACGAATTCAATGACATCATTACCCATCACACGATGTTGAACGAGAATTTGCGCAAATTCTTTGACGGGTTTAATTACGATGCCCACCCGATGGCGATGATGACCGGCGTAGTGGGTTCGCTCGCGGCGTTTTACCACGACACCTTGGACATCAATGACCCGGGTCATCGTTTGATTACCGCGCATCGTCTGATCGCGAAAATGCCTACCATTGCTGCGGCCTGCTATAAACACAACGTTGGGCAAAGCCTGATGTACCCGCGTAACGACTTGAGCTATTGCGGCAATCTGTTGCACATGATGTTTTCCGTTCCGTGCGAGGAATATCATCTCGATCCAGTCGCAGAACAGGCCTTAGACTTGTTGTTCATCCTCCATGCCGACCACGAGCAGAATGCGTCGACGTCCACCGTCCGCCTAGCCGGTTCTTCAGGTGCCAACCCGTACACCGCTATTGCCGCCGGTGTTGCCTCACTATGGGGTCCGGCACACGGGGGAGCCAACGAAGCGGTGTTGAAAATGTTGGATCAGATCGGCGATGTGTCGCATATTGACGAATACATTGCCAAGGCCAAGGACAAAGACGATCCGTTCCGGCTGATGGGATTCGGACATCGGGTCTATCGCAATTTCGATCCGCGTGCCCGCATCGTCAAGGAAGCTTGCCACCGGGTGTTGCAGAAATACGGTAATGACCCGCGTATGGAACTCGCCATGCGGCTGGAGGAAATCGCGCTGAAGGACGAATTCTTCGTTGAACGCAAGCTCTATCCCAACGTCGATTTTTACTCAGGCATCATCTATAAAGCTCTGGGCATTCCGGTCAACATGTTTACCGTTATGTTCGCCGTGGCTCGTACTGTGGGGTGGATCAGCCATTGGAAGGAAATGGTCACCAGTCCGGAGTTCAAATTGAACCGGCCTCGGCAGCTATTTGTCGGTGATGACCGGCGCGACGTAACGCCAATCGCAGAACGTCACTAATATCTACACCCCCAACCTTCCCTCATTAATGGGGGAAGGTGTTTGGTGTAATCAGCACTGACATTAAGATGGGTTGCTTACCCACGCAGCTGGGCGTTTTTCCAGAAACGCCGCTACGCCCTCACGTCCTTCGCGACTAGCCCGAATTTGCGCGATACGGTGTGCCGTGTCGTTAATTGTTGCTTCGTCTAAGCCTCGACCTACGGCATCAATCAATGCCTTGGCAGCGGTCTGGGCAGCTGGGCTATTAGCCAGTAGAGTTTGACACAGTTGGTCGATTGTTGAGTCGAGTTGCTCGACGGCAACGATCTGGTGCACCAAACCAATCCGCAAAGCTTCCTCGGCAGCGAACCGTTCTGCGGTAAGAAAATAACGGCGGGCTTGACGTTCGCCGATAGCTTGGATGACATAAGGACTAATTACTGCCGGAATCAGCCCCAACCGCACCTCAGACAATGCGAAAGTAGCGGTTTCCGCTGCCACAGCCATATCGCAACAAGCGACTAAACCAACCCCACCCCCCAACGCCGGCCCTTGAATCTTGGCGACTGTCGGTTTACTGAGATTATTCAGCGTGCGCAACAAGGTGGCTAATTGGCGTGCATCGGCCAAATTCTGATCGTAAGAGTAGTCCGCCATGCGGCGCATCCAGTTGAGATCCGCGCCGGCGGAAAAACTTCGCCCATTGGCGGCAAGCACCACTACCCGTACAGTTGAATCGGCCTCCAGGCGCTGCAGTTCCACTGTGAGCGTTTCAATCAAGGCATCATCAAACGCATTATGTAATGCGGGGCGATTGAGCCGTACAGTGGCAATACCGGTGGAATGATGTTCGCTGAGAATAATGGGTTCAGACATGGTATCCACTCCAGACGGTGAGCATGAAAATCACAAAAATCAAGCCGCGATGAACGGTTTTTGAACTTTTTATAACACGGTCGGTCTTTTATCGTTGAGCAGGCAATCGCTGCTTGCCCGCTTTCCTCCCTGAGCGGGCTGTGCCCGGTTCCCCCAACCGGGCCCTTGCTACCCCGGTTACCCCCTAGCCGGGGTTTTTTTTGGCTATTTCCGGCCAACGGTAACTCCGCCCCCTAGCGTGCGGATCGTGTACAATCCCAGCTGTATCGGCAACATTCTTAAGAGTTCACATTATGGCAGCATTTCATGGCACCACCATCCTCGCTGTGCGTCGGCACGATCGTGTCGTCATCGGCGGAGACGGTCAAGTCACCCTCGGCAATACGGTAATGAAGAGCAATGCCCGCAAGGTGCGCCGCCTCTACCAGGACAGAATCATTGGCGGGTTCGCCGGCGGTACGGCTGATGCGTTTACTCTGTTTGAACGGTTCGAGAGCAAATTAGAAAAGCATACCGGTAATCTGACTCGCGCTGCCGTGGAACTGGCCAAAGACTGGCGCACGGATCGCATGTTGAGGCGCCTGGAAGCATTACTCATCGTCGCTGATCCCAATACTACATTAATTATTTCAGGTACCGGCGATGTGGTCGAACCGGAACACGACCTTGCCGCCATCGGCTCCGGCGGACCCTACGCCCAAGCTGCCGCCCGCGCACTGCTGGAAAATACCGAACTGAGCGCAAGAGAAATCGTTGAAGGGGCCTTGAAAATCGCTGCCGACATCTGCATTTATACCAATCAAAACATACTTATTGAAGCCTTACCCGGCGATAGCTAAAGCTGTCTAGGCTTAGCACCCATTTAAGAGAATTCCATTGATGTCCCAGATGACGATGACCCCCCGCGAAATTGTCCAGGAGTTGGACAAACACATCATCGGCCAAGCCAACGCCAAGCGCGCCGTAGCCATTGCGTTGCGTAATCGTTGGCGGCGTGCTCAAGTGAACGACACGCTGCGCAACGAAATTACTCCTAAAAACATCCTGATGATCGGGCCTACCGGCGTCGGTAAAACTGAGATTGCGCGGCGCTTGGCGCGGCTGGCCAACGCGCCCTTTATTAAGGTCGAAGCCACCAAATTTACCGAAGTGGGCTATGTGGGTCGGGACGTGGAATCTATCATCCGCGATTTGATGGACGTAGCGATTAAGATGGTACGAGAAGAGGACATGAACAAAGTCCGTCATCGTGCTGAGGAAGCCGCCCTGGAACGGGTATTGAATGTATTGTTGCCGCGTCCCCGTAATGTGGGGTTTGTGAATGAAGAGCCGGCTCCCGATCATTCCGCTACCCGGCAAAAAATGCGCGATCGCCTTTACAAAGGCGATCTGGACGAGCGTGAGATTGAGATCGAAGTGACGGCGAATCCAGTGGGTGTCGAAATCATGGCCCCACCCGGCATGGAAGAAATGACCAACCAATTGCAGAATATGTTTCAGAACCTGTCCAGCGGCAAGACTAAAACGCGCAAACTAAAAGTCAAGGATGCACTGAAGGTGCTACAGGAAGAAGAAGCGGTCAAGATGGTGAATGAAGAAGACCTCAAGCTGCGCGCTATTCAAGCCGTGGAACAAAACGGTATCGTTTTTATTGATGAGCTAGACAAAGTTGTCAAGCGTGGCGAATACAGCGGCCCAGATGTGTCTCGTGAAGGGGTGCAGCGCGATTTGCTACCACTGGTGGAAGGCTCTACCGTATCCACCAAGCACGGCATGATCCGCACTGATCATATTTTATTCATCGCTTCGGGGGCTTTTCATCTATCCAAACCGTCCGATCTGATTCCAGAACTGCAGGGACGATTGCCCATCCGAGTAGAACTCAACGCGCTAACCACGGAAGACTTTATGCGCATTCTGACTGAGCCGGATGCTTCCCTGACCGAGCAGTATACGGCTTTACTGGATACCGAAGAACTTAAGCTGAATTTCATGGAAGATGGCGTACGTCGGCTTGCCGAAATCGCTTTCCAGGTCAACGAGCGCACCGAAAACATCGGGGCACGCCGACTACATACGGCATTGGAACGCCTGCTGGAAACCGTGTCCTTCGAAGCGCCGGACCGTTCTGGAGATACCTTGGTGGTCGATCGGGCCTATGTCGATTTCCACCTTAGCGAGCTGGCTAAAGATGAAGATTTAAGCCGCTATATCCTCTAATCCTAGAAAGGGTGTTGCCATGGCCCTCTGGCCTACTGATATTAAACTCCATCAAACCTCCCGCATCCTGGAAGTGACTTTCGAGGATGGGGCGCATTTTCACTTGCCCTGTGAGTATCTGCGAGTCTACTCGCCTTCGGCCGAGGTGCGCGGCCATGGCCCGGGCCAAGAAACACTCCAAGTCGGCAAAGAAAAAGTCAATATCACCAGCATCGAACCGATGGGCAACTATGCCGTTAAATTGCTGTTTTCCGACGGGCACAACACTGGCCTGTACTCCTGGGAGCTGTTGTATGATCTAGGCGTCAATCAGCAAGCCAACTGGCAACGCTATCTGGAACGCTTAGCTGAAGCCGGCCAACAGCGGCGTACCGATGACTGATAAAATGGATAAGGAAACCACTCATTTTGGCTATCAGCAAGTTGATGTTAACGACAAGGTAACCAAAGTCGGGGCGGTGTTCGACTCGGTGGCAACCCGTTATGATTTGATGAACGATTTGATGTCGTTCGGGATTCACCGACTGTGGAAACGCTTTGCCATAGACCTGACCGGTATCAAACCAGGCGCGGCGGTGTTGGACCTGGCCGGCGGCACCGGGGATCTGGCGTTACAGTTGGCTCGCAAAGTCGGTTCTACCGGTCAGGTGTTGTTGGCTGACATCAATGCCGCGATGCTCACCGAGGGCCGCAAGCGGCTGATCGACAATGGTATCATCGGTAACGTAGCCTATGCGCAAGCTGATGCAGAAGCGCTACCGTTTGCTGACAACAGTTTCGAGTGCGTAACAATAGCTTTCGGGCTGCGCAATGTGACTCGTCAAGACAAAGCGCTTGCCGCTATGCACCGGGTGCTCAAACCCGGTGGTTGTCTGGTGATTTTGGAGTTCTCTCAACCCAAGGCGCCGGGCTTGAAGCCGGTTTATGATTTATATTCTTTCAAAGTGCTGCCTGCTATCGGCAAGTGGGTGGCTAAAGATGCCGACAGTTACCGGTATTTAGCCGAGTCGATCCGTATGCATCCAGATCAAGAGACTTTGCGTGGCATGATGGAACAGGTCGGTTTCGAGCGCTGTAGCTACCATAACCTGACCGGGGGTATTGTCGCCGCCCATCGCGGCTATAAATTTTGAGGAGTTCCTATTGAAACCAGCTTTGCTGATGACCGGTGGTCTGGAACAAGCCCTAAACTATTGTCTTCGTCTGGACCCTGAGATCCTACCGAAACTTGCCGTGCTCAGCGGTAAAGTAATTGCGATGGAGGTAGTCATCGCGCCACCGGTTGCGGATTCAGCTGACGGTTACGAAGGGGTTACCTTAGCGTTTTTTTTACACCCTTCCGCGCAGGGCATCCAGGTGACTGACCGGTTTGACGGCCAACCGGATGTATTCATTCGTGGTACGCCATTGGCCTTAGCCCGCCAATTCAAAGCAACCCCAGGTACGCTTGATCCAGCGGTACAAGTACGCGGCGATACCCAGGTCGGTAAAGCATTCCAGGGCATCATGGCCGCAATTGATGTCGACTGGGAGGAACAGCTATCGCATTGGGTAGGCGATACGGCCGCCCATCAGGTGGGTAACACTTGGCGGGAATTGACCAACTGGGGAAGGCAAGTGCTAGACACCCTACTCCAG
The DNA here is from genome assembly GCA_036351435.1 of Candidatus Competibacteraceae bacterium. Classification (GTDB taxonomy): domain Bacteria; phylum Pseudomonadota; class Gammaproteobacteria; order Competibacterales; family Competibacteraceae; genus JAAUQA01. The sequence goes on along the minus strand of JAZBPA010000042.1, from coordinate 17,163 downwards.
GATGCAGGTGAATATTTCAAAGAAGAAACCCAAGATTTGCCGCCTAGCGGGGCACTAGCTGAATTTCTAGATGCTGTGGATACGTTGCGCAACGATGTCGACCGGCTGGAAGCCCGTATTCGTCGCTTGCAACAGTCCGGCGAGCTGGGTTCGGTTTGAACGAGCTCACACAACGTGGTTTTTCTCCCCCGCCTGAGTTAAACCGGTCTGGGCAAGCATGATTAGGCCCAGCCAGTTATTTCGCTTACTGCACATCAATTGGGTACTGATTCAACACGGTTTGGACGACATCGTTCTGGCCACCCATTTATTTCGACCGATCCGTTTTCTGCGCCCGCTGTTACCCTGGCATTGGATGCGCACCCACCGACCCCGTGGCGAGCGTATTCGCTTGGCACTGGAAACCCTCGGGCCGATTTTCGTCAAGTTCGGCCAGACGCTATCTACTCGCCGCGATCTGTTACCCAATGATATCGCCCAGGAATTAGCGAAATTGCAAGATCGGGTACCCCCCTTTCCGGGCGATCAGGCTTGCGCCATTGTGGAGAAAGCGTACGGGTGTCCGCTAACAGCGATGTTCAGCGAATTCGACGCACAACCCCTCGCCTCGGCTTCAATTGCCCAGGTCCATGCGGCGCGGTTGCTGGATGGTCAGCACGTCGTCGTCAAGGTTCTGCGTCCCAACATCGACCGGGTTATCCGCCGAGATATAGACCTGCTGTTTATCATTGCGGAACTGGCCGAGCGGTACTGGAAAGAGGGCCGTCGCTTGCGTCCCCGAGACGTGGTAGCCGAGTATGAAAAAACCGTATTCGACGAACTAGACTTGATCCGGGAAGCCGCCAACGCCAGTCAACTAAGGCGTAATTTCACCAACTCCCCCAGCCTTTACGTGCCTGAAATTCACTGGCCGCAGACCCGGCGCAATGTGCTGGTGGTGGAACGCATTTACGGAATCCCTATCAGTGACATGGATGAACTCAGACGGCGCGGCACCAATTTGAAGAAATTGTCGGAGCGCGGCGTGGAGCTATTCTTCACCCAAGTGTTTCGTGACAGTTTTTTTCATGCCGATATGCACCCCGGCAATATTTTTGTGGAACCCGGCAATCCCCACGATCCGCGTTATATCGCGGTAGACTTCGGCATCATGGGCACCTTAAGCCCGGCGGATCAGCATTACTTAGCGGAAAATATTCTGGCGTTTTTTTATCGGGATTATCGCAGGGTGGCTGAATTACATATCGAATCCGGTTGGGTACCGCCCGGAACCCGGGTCGATGAATTCGAATCGGCCATTCGCACTGTCTGTGAACCGATCTTCAATCGCCCCTTGAAGGATATTTCTTTCGGGATGTTTTTATTATCCCTGTTTCAGACCGCTCGCCGCTTCAATATGGAAGTCCAACCGCAATTGGTTCTGCTGCAAAAGACCCTATTACATATCGAGGGGCTGGGCCGGCAGTTGGACCCAGATTTGGACTTATGGCAGACCGCTAAGCCCTTTTTGGAAGATTGGATGAAGGAACGCATTGGCCCGCGAGCGCTCGCGGATCGTTTGAAAGTCCATTTACCTCGCTGGGCTGATCAATTTCCAGAATTGCCGGATATCTTGCAAGGTTTGCTCCGACAAGCCAGCAGGGGTGAAATCGTGGTTCGTTTGCAACAAGACGATTGGCATCAGATTCGGCAAGAGATTCGCCATGCTAATCGGCGCAGCTTCCATGCCGTGTTGGGTGCCGCCCTGCTGATCGGTGCCGTGCTGATGCTGGCCTTGGACGGTTTTCATCCGCGCATGTTAGGCGATGCGCCGCTATTAACCTGGGTATTGGGCAGTTTAGGCGCTGGCTTGTTGCTCAGCGTTTGGCCTAAAGATTAATCCCGTTGTAACGCCGCTTCGACTTGATCACGCCGCTCTCGTCCGCACAGCACTTCAATCAAAGTTAGGGTGAAGTTCAGTGCAGTTCCCGGTCCGCGTGAGGTAATCACTTGCCCATCCTGCACGATGGCCGCAGTGCTGACCTGAACCCCTACGCTATTATCTAGCGCGCCCGGGTAAGCTGTGGCCTGCCGACCCTCCAATAAACCCGCGGTCAACAATACTTTAGGAGCGGCACAAATCGCTGTAGTGTAACGACCGGCAGCCGCCATACGTTGTAGCAACTGAGTGATTCGCTCATCCGCCTCCAACCGTTGCGCGCCACCCAAACCACCGGGCAAGACAATCATATCGAAATCACGCTCTAAAACCTCGGCCAACAGCACGTCAGGCACCAGCACGACTCCACTCGAGGCCGTGACCGGTCCGGCCTCCAGCCCAGCTGCCACTACATCCACTTCGGCTCGGCGCAGCAAATCAATAATGGTCACGGCTTCCAGCTCTTCACAGCCCTGAGCTAACGGTACCAGAACACTTGGCATATCATTACCTCCCTTATAACGTTCCTATTCAGGTACTTTTCTGTAATAGGCTTAGCCCTTTCAGCAAGTTTAGTGCTTCGTAAAGCGGATAATCGGTTTGCGCTAGCGGTTTTGCGTCATCGGCTTTCTCGTCGGTGCTCGGCTCAGAAGCTTGGTCAGCAGCCTCGCCGTCGGTCGTTATCTCGGCATCATTTTCCAGATGGCCGGATAGATCGACTTCTTTGAGCGAACCTAAGGTCGGTTCCTTCAAGGCAAGCTTAAGCGATTGCAATTTGATATCAGGATCAATACCTTGTGCCTGAATGGAACGCCCGTTCGGGGTGTAATAGCGGGCCGTGGTTAATTTGACCGCAGAACCATTATTCAACGGTAGTATAGTTTGCACAGAACCTTTGCCGAAGGTCGCTTCGCCCATGATGATAGCGCGTCGATGGTCTTGCAGCGCCCCCGCCACGATCTCTGAGGCTGACGCCGAGCCGCCATTGACCAGAATCACTAGCGGTGCGCCCTGCAAAGCATCTCCTGGCGTTGCATTGAAATTTTGCCGGGCTTGTTGGTCTCGTCCTTCGGTATAAACCACCGTACCTTTACCAAGAAAAATATCGGAGACTTCCACGGCAGCGTTCAATACACCGCCTGGGTTGTTACGCAAGTCCATAACTAAGCCTTTCAGCGACGCTTTATTGTCGTCTTTCAGCTGATTCAACGCTTCCTTAAGATACAGGGGTGTTCTGGATTGAAACTGAGTGACCCGCACATAACCGAAACCAGGTTCCAATAAGCGGCTTTTCACGCTTTTGACCTGGATAATATCGCGGGTCACAGTGACTTTGAGCGGTTTATCTTCTCCGCTACGAATAATAGTTAGGAGAATGTCGGTTTTGGGTTTGCCCCGCATAATATTCACTGCATCCGACAAGGACAGTCCCTTAACGGGTGTATCGTCCAACCGGATGATAAGATCGCCGGCCTGAATCCCGGCACGTTGTGCCGGTGTATCATCAATAGGCGCAATGACTTTGATAAAACCGTTTTCCAACCCGACCTCTATACCCAAACCACCGAACTCGCCCGAGGTGCCGGCTTGTAAGTCTTTGAAGGCATCCTGATCCAAGTAGGTAGAATGGGGGTCAAGACCTGTCAACATGCCTCGAATAGCGTTTTCCAGGAGCACGTTGTCCTCAACCGGTTCAACATAATCCTGTTTGATCCGATCCAGTACGTCGGTAAACACCCGAAGTTGTGACAGCGGTAATTGTTCTTCCACCTGGTCAGCTTGTCGTTCGGCCCACACATAGTGGCCGGCCATCCAGAACAGGCCGAGGACAATTCCTAAGACCCATATCGGCTTCGAGCGGGTTGCAGCTTTCATCATCAACTCCAACAGGAAAGATCACACTAGAGTAAGTAATTCTATGGAAAACAATTTGGCAATTTAGTTGCCATGGCAATTTCATTTTCAGGAGTAGCAGGCTTGGTGAGCGCCTGCATACTCTATGTTAGAAAACGCCTGTTTTATCGATTGGGCATAGCTAAAGTATGAGAGGGTATAACGCATTGGTGTTGCGGGAGCTTGCCTATAGCGCTCCCGCAACACCGCACATCACGTTATTTTGCCTTACCCTGATTGGCGACCTTCTCCATCAGCTTTTTAATTTCCTCGGGATCACCAAGATAATAGTTCTTAATGGGACGCAGGTTTTCGTCGAGTTCATAGACTAGCGGGATGCCAGTGGGAATATTCATACCCAGGATCTGCTCATCGGAAACATCATCCAGGTATTTCACCAAAGCACGCAAACTATTACCGTGGGCGGCGATCAACACCCGTTTGCCGCTCCGAATGGCCGGCACGATTGCATCATGCCAATGCGGCATGAATCGATCAATGGTGGTTTTGAGGCTCTCGGCGCACGGTAACGCTTTGTGGTCCATACTCGTGTAGCGAGCATCGTGGCCGGGATGGCGTTCGTCGGTTTCTTCCAGTGCCGGGGGCGGAATATCGAAACTGCGACGCCAGATCAGCACTTGCTCATCCCCATACTTGGCAGCAGTTTCCGCCTTGTTCAAGCCTTGCAAACTGCCATAATGGCGCTCATTGAGCCGCCAGCTGCGATTGACCGGAATCCACATCAAATCCATTTCGCTCAGCACCAACCAAAGCGTGCGAATGGCTCGCTTCAACACGGAGGTAAAAGCTATATCGAAGGTATACCCTTCCTTAAGCAGTACTTGCCCACCCTTTTTCGCTTCTTCAACGCCCTTTTCGGACAGATCCACATCTGCCCAACCGGTGAAGCGGTTTTCTTTGTTCCACTGACTCTCTCCGTGACGAATCAGAACCAACTTATACATAATGTGTCTCCCCAGGAAATTGGTAACAAAAATTGTATTATCATCGCCCAACAATCAATACAATGACACTGCCGAATGGTACGCTCAGGGTCGCACTTTGACCAGTGTTATCCATGCGGCGGAGGTTCGACCGCAGAGCGCTAAGCAGGTTGGTAGCGGGTTCTCAAGTGGTTTTAAGATACGGTATGCTTGTTGGATGACGACCTACACCTGCTCAAGCAAACGGACATAACAACGATGCGAATTGGATGACCATGAATGCAGATATTGATTTTTTGTTGGCTCGAGATGAAAACATTGAACGAGCGGCTCGCTCGCTCAAGGCCATGTCTCATCCGTTGCGCTTGAAGATTCTCTGCACGTTGGGCGACCGCGAAGCAAGTGTGCAAGATATTGTGGACCATGTGGGCACTTCGCAAAGTAATATTTCTCAACATTTGGCTATTCTGCGCGATAAAGCGATTTTAGCCTCTCGCAAGGATGCCAACCGGGTTTATTATCGGATCGGCGATACTCGCACTCTGCGGCTGATCAGCATGTTGCGCGATGTGTTTTGCTCTTCGAACTAGCCGGTCATCCATCCGTCCTAAATTCCTTTCAACTGACACACAACAAGAATGGTCGCTATGGGAGAAATTGCTGAATTCGCAGTACAGAATTGGTATCTATTCGTTGCTTTGGTGGGTATTCTCGGCTTTTTGGTCGGCACCGAAGTGTTGCACAAACTGCGCGGTATTGCCGGTCTTAATCCAACTCAAGCCATGCAATTGATGAACGATCAAGAGGCGGTGATGTTGGATCTGCGTGACGGTGGCGCTTATAAAGCAGGTCATGTGCCAGCTGCCGTAAACATCCCCTTTGCCAGTTTGGAGTCTCGCGTGGGAGAGCTGAAAAAATTTAAGGGCAAACCAATTATCATATGCTGTGCGACAGGCACCAGCCTCTCGAAAGTGGGGGCGGTGCTAAAAGAGAACGGTTTCGAGTCCATCCACAACCTCAGTGGCGGTCTATCCGCTTGGCAAACCGCTAATCTGCCGCTCAGTAAGAAATAACGATTTAATGCCTCGACGCTGTGCGTCCCACCGTTATCTTCCCGGCACAGTGAGCTAACCAGCAATTGACCTAAGGAGTCATGATGAGTGATGAACAAACCGGGCAACAACCTGCGCAAGCAAAGGGTCAACAGCCCGCCCAACAAGTTGAACTACACCAAGTATATTTGAAAGATCTGTCTTTCGAAGCGCCTAATTCTCCGATGATTGCCAGAGAACAAGGGCAACCGGAAGTCAAGCTACAGTTAGGCAATGCGTCGACTATGTTGAGTGAAGGCGTTTACGAGATTGTGCTGAGTTTGACTGTGACCGCTACCTTGGGCGACAAAACCTTGTATCTGGTTGAAGTCAAGCAAGCAGGTTTATTTAGCCTCAAAGGGTTTAACGAGCAACAATTGGAACAGCTACAAAATGCGTATTGTCCCAATACCTTGTTTCCCTTCGCGCGCGAAACGGTGGCTTCGTTGATCGGCAAGGGAGGATTCCCGCCGTTGTTGCTTAGCCCGATCAACTTTGAAGCGCTTTATGTGCAACGTCTGCAATCGCAACAAGCACAGGCGGAGCAGGCACAAGCAGAACAACAGAAGCCCTCTTCATAAGCATGTCGACAACCCAGCCTGTTGCAGTAACGGGCGCGGGTTCCTGGGGCACCGCGCTGGCCTTGCTGTTGGCGCGCCGCCGTTATCCAGTCCGTTTATGGGGGCATAATCCCGCTCACCTTGCCCGACTGCGGCAAGAACGGGAAAACCGCCGTCACTTGCCCGGTATCAATTTCCCACCGCACATCACTGTGCCGACGACCTTAGCGGCCACCGTGGCAGATACTCAATGGGTGTTTGTGGCGGTGCCGAGTCATGCCTATGCTGAAACCCTGCTCCAGTTGCACCCGTTGTTGGCTCCACATACGGGTATCGCTTGGGCCACCAAAGGATTGGAACATGGGAGCGGACGATTTTTACACGTCGTCACGGCGAATATTTTGGGCCCCGACTATCCGGCCGTCGTTATTTCCGGTCCTAGTTTCGCTGGCGAAGTTGCCAAAGGATTGCCGACAGCTGTCACGGTTGCTGCGTCTATACCCGACCATGCTCAGCGGGTAGCAGGTTTTTTACACGGTCCTGATTTGCGTGCCTACAGCAGTACCGATGTTGTTGGCGTGGAACTTGGCGGGGCAGTTAAGAATGTACTGGCAATCGCCGCCGGAGTATCTGATGGTTTGGGGTTCGGTGCGAATGCGCGCGCTGCCCTGATCACTCGTGGTTTGGCGGAAATGATGCGCCTCGGAGAAGCGGTTGGTGCCCAACCAGTTACTTTAATGGGACTGGCCGGCGTGGGCGATTTGATTCTTACCTGCACTGATGATCAATCCCGTAACCGGCGCTTTGGGCTGGCATTGGGGCGCGGCCAGTCTGCTGCCGCCGCTCAAGCAGACATCGGCCAAGTGGTTGAAGGGATTGCTACGGCCCGAACCATCATACAGCTGGCTAGACAGCATGGAGTGGACATGCCAATCACCGAACAAGTAGAGCGCGTTCTGCGCCAGGAGCAAAATCCCCGACAGGCTGTGGAGATGCTGCTGGCTAGAGATCCTAAACCGGAAGTGTTTTAACTTTCTAGGGCGGGATGGATGGATAGCGACTGAATAAATGAGTTACTTGCGCACGCCCTCGCTGGGACGTAAACGATGCGCGGTTTTATCCAACACCCCATTGACGAAGCGATGGCCTTGATCGGCCCCGAATTTCTTCGCAATCTCCACCGCCTCGTTGATCACTACCCGAAAAGGAATGTCAGGCCGATAGGTCAACTCATACACAGCGACACGCAAAATAGCCCGCTCCACCGGATCGACTTGTTCGAGAGGCCGATCCAGAAAAGGAACCAAGCTAGCATCAAGCGTCGTTAAACAGTCCGGTATCTGACATAGCAGCTCATGGAAGTAACTGACATCGACCTTGCTCATATCCTGGTGATCTAGAAACTGGTCATAAATGCTCGTTGCATCCTGACCAGTCATTTGCCACTGGTAAATTGCTTGCATGGCCGAGCGCCTCGCCCAACTGCGCCCTCGGGTAAACACTCGTTTTGATGCGGTCTGCATAGCCATCATTGGTTATGATTCCAGACGACGCAACAAACTAACCATTTCCAAGGCCGATAACGCCGCTTCGACGCCTTTGTTACCCGCTTTGGTACCGGCGCGTTCCACCGCTTGTTCAATCGTGTCCACCGTCAATACTCCGAAACCCACTGGAATATCATGTTCCATCGCTACCATTGCTAGGCCTTTGGTACATTCGCCGGCCACGTACTCGAAATGCGGGGTAGAGCCGCGAATGACCGCCCCTAACGCAACGATGGCATCGTAACGTTCGCTGGCAGCCAACCGTTGTACGGCCAACGGCATTTCGAAAGCACCCGGCACTTTGACTAAATCAATCGCGGATTCCTCTATGCCGTGACGACGCAAGGCATCCACCGCCCCTGCAACCAAGCTATCCACAATAAAGCTGTTGAAACGTGAGGCGACGATAGCAAAACGGGCGCCTTCGGCGATGAAATCACCCTCGATCATTGTCATGTGAGCCATAAATTGAATTCCACTGCAGAAAATTAAACCTTCCGGGCCGGTCTAAGTGACGTATTCCACTACTTCAAGATCGAAACCGGATAAAGCCGAAATGCGCTTCGGTGCGCTTAATACCCGCATCCGTCGAACGCCTAAATCTAACAAAATCTGTGCACCCAGACCGTAGGTACGTAATTCGGTGGCGCTGTCCGAAGCGGTGCGAGTTTGCGGCGCTAATCCACCAAACTGATAGAGGCGTAAGTGCTTTAACAACGCGGTCGAGTCTTCTTGGCGACCGAGCACGACGACAACCCCATCTTCTTCGGCGACTCTGCGCAGCGCATCCCGCAATGGCCAACCGAACTCTGCTAGTTGTAGGCCCAGCAGATCACCCAACACATTCTGCACATGGACTCGCACCAGCACTGGTTTGGCAGGATCAACCACACCCTTGATGAGCGCGAAATGCAACTGTTTACTGATCCGATCTTGGTAGGCAACCACTCGGAAGCAGCCGAATTCGGTCGGGAGTTCGCACTCGGCTGTACGTTCTACCGTTTGTTCGTTTTGCATCCGATATTTGATCAAATCCGCAATCGTGCCGATCTTCAAATTGTGTTGCGCGGCGAATTCCTCCAAATCCGGGCGCCGGGCCATAGAACCGTCTTCCTTGAGAATTTCCACAATGACCGCGGCAGGTTCCGAACCGGCCAGTCGGGTTAAATCGCAGCCCGCTTCGGTATGCCCGGCGCGGGTCAGCACACCCCCTGGTTGCGCCATCAACGGGAAAATATGTCCCGGTTGTACGACATGCTCAGGACGGGCATCGGGTGCCACTGCGGTGCGTATGGTATGAGCCCGGTCATAAGCGGAAATGCCGGTCGTCACACCTTCTGCGGCTTCGATAGAAACCGTAAAATTAGTGGAATGTGCCGCCCCATTATCACTGACCATCAACGGCAAACTTAGCTGTTTACAGCGCTCTGCAGTTAAGGTTAAACAAATCAAACCCCGTCCATAGCGGGCCATGAAGTTGATATCTTCAGGGCGCACCAAAGAGGCGGCCATCAGCAGGTCACCTTCGTTCTCGCGATCCTCATCGTCCATGATGATCACCATTCTGCCCTGACGCAGGTCGTCGAGTATTTCTTCAATCGTATTTAACGACATAAACGTGTTCGCCGCAGCGTTACAAAAATCCCCGTTCCCGCAGTAACTGCTCCGACAACTGGCCACCTGTTGGGTTAGCCGCTCGTTCACCCAAGAGCAGGCGTTCCAGATAACGGGCGATCAGATCGACTTCCAAGTTAACCTGACGACCCACTCGATAATCGGCGAGGGTTGTTTCCTGCAAGGTATGCGGAACGATGTTAAGCGTAAACAACGCGCCAGCCACTTGATTCACCGTGAGACTGACGCCGTCAACACAGACCGAGCCCTTCTCGGCGATATAACGTGCTAGTGAGTCGGGTGCTTGAATCTGCAATCGCCAAGACCGTCCATCCTGATGATACGCGGTGACACTGCCGATACCATCGACATGACCGCTGACCAAATGGCCGCCGAGTCGGGTGCTTAATGTCAACGCTCGTTCGAGGTTCACCGTTGTACCAGGTGTTGCGCCACCCAACACCGTCCGCTCCAGCGTTTCGACCGACACATCGGCCCAAAACCCTCTATCAGTAAGCGTGGTGGCTGTCAAACATACACCGCTAACGGCGATGCTGTCGCCGAGATTGGCCTCGCTGAGGTCGAGTTTGCCTGTGCCAATATGCAATCGCATATCCACCCCGCGTGGTTCTTGCGCGATCACCTGGCCGACCGCTTCGATAATACCGGTAAACATGCTGTGAGTTAGCCCGTGTTAGAAAATCACTAAATTATCAGTCAGTCGTTCCATTGGGCAGTTCCAGAATCGATGTATGCTGCCTAACGGGATAAGCGGTTATGCGCCAATCTTGGCCGACTGCCCGAATATCGGCGATGTCTAGCGTAATGCGCTCACTCATGCGGCTCAATTCCGGTAAATGCAGCAACCCGCGGGCACTATCGCCCAACAAACAAGGCGCTAGGTAAACAATCAACTCATCCAACAAACCCGCATGAGTGAGCGCACCGGCTAAGGTGGCACCGCATTCCAGATGCACTTCGTTGATTTCCCGCCGCGCCAATTCGGCTAGCACAGCGGGTAACGGTAGGCCGTCGGCATGACGGGGCAATACCTGGATGTCAGCCCCCGCTTCTTGCAACGGAGCATAATAGCGGGCTTCCGCTACTGCGGTAAAAATCAATACTTGCCCTGCTAAGGTCAAGGTGTGGGCGGTCGGTGGGGTTCTCAACTCGGGGTCAAGAATAACGCGTAGTGGTTGGCGATCCACTTCTTCCGGTAAACGGACGTTTAGACTCGGATCATCGGCTAATACTGTAGCCACACCGGTCATGATGGCTGAACTACGAGCCCTCAATCGGTGCACATCTAATCGTGCCGCAGCGCCGGTAATCCATTGGCTTTCCCCAGAGGCCAGCGCCGTACGACCATCCAAACTCATAGCCAGTTTGCAACGCACCCAGGGTCTGCTTCGTTGCATGCGCTGGATAAAGCCCGGATTCAACGCCGCCGCTTCTGCAGCCAGTAACCCACATTCGACGATCACCCCGGCGGCTTGCAATTGCGCCAACCCCCGCCCGGTCACTTGGGGATTGGGGTCCTCCATGGCTGCGACTACCCGTGTGACACCCGCATCCAGCAAGGCATCGGTACAAGGCGACGTGCGGCCGTGATGACAACAAGGCTCCAACGTGACGTATACGGTTGCCCCATTGGCTTGGGAGCCAGCCATATCCAAGGCATTGATTTCGGCATGCGCTTCCCCGGCGCGGACATGCCAACCTTCACCAACGATTTGATCGTCTTTAACCAGCACGCAACCGACTCGCGGGTTCGGATCAGTGCTGTACAACCCCTGGCGGGCCAGCACCAAGGCGCGGGTCATGTAGTAGTGATCGCGGGCGTCAGCCATGAAGTTAGACAAGACTATCGGACCAAAGCCGATCAATCCGAAGAGGCGGCAGATCCGCCTGGAGATGCGTTCTGTAGCCGCTCAATTTCTTCGCGGAAAGCGTTGATGTCCTGAAAACTGCGGTAAACCGAAGCGAAACGAACATAGGCGACCGGATCCAGGTCACGTAATTCTGCCATTGCCCACTCGCCTAGCTGACGGGAATGCAACTCTCGCTCACCGCTGCCACGGGCGCGATTTTTGATCTGCTGCATGAGCGCTTCTACCTGTTCGGCGCTGACCGGGCGCTTTTCCAACGCCCGTAACATGCCGGCGCGAAGCTTGTTCTCATTGAACGCCTCGCGGCGACCATCACGTTTAATAATCCAGGGCAAACCCAGTTCGGCCACTTCATAGGTCGTAAACCGCGCACCGCATTGACTGCATTCTCGCCGCCGTCGTACCCGATCACCTTCCGGGGACAGCCGAGAATCGACGACTCGGGTATCAATCGTCGCACAAAAGGGACAATGCATGGTGCCTTCGCTCGCGCTACTAGTTAAAAGCGGAAATACTACCAGGACTTACCCATTCTGTCATGACAGCACTTGCAAGATACAACGATAACTTCGGGACAAGCCCCCTGATACCTTCGAGTCGGCAACGATATTTACCACAGCCAAACTTAATTGTTGTTACCATCCTCATTCAACAACTGGGCTAAGCGATCCGCCGGCACATAGCCGGGCACCATTTCGCCACTTTCCAGAATGATGCTGGGGGTACCGCGCACGCCCAAATCTGAGCCCAAGGCGAATTGTTGCTCGACCGGATTATCACAGGACTTGGGTTCGATTTCCTCGCCAGCTTTGGCGCGTGTCATGGCATCTTTACGATTCTCCGAACACCACACTGACACGGCTTTTTTATAAGACTCGGAGTCGACGCCGGCCCGCGGAAACATCAAGTACCTTACAGTGATACCGCGCTCAGTATAATCCGCAATCTGGCGATGCAATTGACGGCAGTAACCGCAATCAATATCGGTGAAAATGCTGACGGTATGTTGCGACTTGCCATCCGGAGCAAAGATTACCATGTTATCCTCTCCCACAGCATCAATCGCCTTGGCGCGCAGGCCATTACGACGATCTGCGGTCAGATTGGCTTGATTACCCAAATCGATTAATTCGCCTTGGAAAACGAATCCACCGTCCTCGCTCAGGTAAAGGATTTGCGAACCTATCAACACTTCGTATATTCCGGGTACAGCGGTGGGACTGACAGAGTCAGGCACGACGTCCCCGATCGCCTTTTGCAGTTTGGTTAAATTCGGCTCGACGGGATCCGCAGCGAGAGCCACAGGAACGAGGAACATGGCTATAAAAGCCAACAACACATTTCGCATCATGGGGATATATCCTGAGTTGGGAAAAGATTGAATGATTAATAGATTCAGATTAGACCGATTTAGGGTAGTTCCGCTAGTCCGTTGACCAACAGCCAGATGTACAGCAGTCCATTATCGATGCCATCTTTTTCCTGCCCCGTACTTGGTTTAGCCGCTTACAGCGGTGTCGGCAAAACCACCTTATTGATCCACTTGCTGCCTATGTTACGCCAGCACGGGGTGCGACCGGCTGTCCTCAAACACAGCCACCACCCCTGCGAAATTGATAAGCCCGGCAAGGATAGCTATATGTTGCATCATGCCGGTGCGGTGCAAACCTTGATCGCCTCGGCAAATCGAACCGTGTTACGAATACGCCACACTGCTAGGCCAAACTGGGAGGAATCCGTACATCGCTTGGGCGAGGAGGCTGATCTTATTCTGCTTGAAGGGTATAAAGCCGTTACCATTCCCAAGCTCGAACTGCATCGACCCCGACTGGGTCATCCGCTGCTCTGCGCACAGGATTCTAACATTATCGCCGTGGCTACCGATGAACCACTGGCTTGGGACCTGTCCGTACCGCTGTTGGAGTTGAATGATCCGTCCATGATCGCTGATTTTATCGTATCCTGGCTCAATACTGTGCGTTAACTCAGCAATCCCCGCAACACCGGTTCCAACCGCTCATAAGGCAAATAACCCTGAGCAACAGAGGTTAGTTTGTCAGCGTCCCGTAATAGCACTGAAGGAAATCCATGCACGCCAAGTTCTTGGGTAAGCCGAAAATCAGCATGGGTCATGCTTAACGTATTGTTTTCCCGATAGCAAAGGCGAAACTCTTGCGCATCCAAACCGGTTTCGATTGCCAAACTCATCAAGACATTCTCCTGAGTGACATCTCTACCAAAGGCATAAAACGCCGCCTGCGTGGCGTGGAAGAATTCATATTCTCGCGTTGGTGCCAAACGCCGTACCGCCACCACGGCACGTGCGGCCGGTTCGGTATCATAGACAAAGCCTTCGCGATCCAGCCAATCCCAGGAAAAAGCTTGTCCTGAGCGAGCTTCGACGGCTTGCCAGTGGGTACGCAGATGGGTTTTCATCTCTGCATCCATCGGAACAGCTGCATCACCTGGACGCAAACCACCCATAACCAGTCGGAAGCTCAGTTGCGATATAAAATCTTCGCGCAGTTTGTCCATAACCGGCACAAAGCCCCAGCACCATGAGCACATGGCATCAGCAATATAGATGAGCTCTGGGACTGAGTTCATGCGGACACCTGTTGCTCGGCATACCAGTGTTGGATGATGGTTTGCAGCGCTGTCAAGCCGTCGGTCAGAGCAGCGGGACCAGGTTGCAAGATCAGCGCAGATTTGATTTCATGCAGCTGTCCGGTGTGAACTGCCGGTATCGCTTCCCAACCGGGACGTTCGCGCACATGGTCAGGGCGAAATTTCTTGCCGCACCAAGAACCAATGATGATATCCGGTTGCCGGTCAATGATTTCGCTATCCTCTGCAATAATCCGATCGCGAGCCAACGGTTGCACGGCACGTTCCGGGAAACACTCCTCACCGCCGGCAATTTCAATCAACTCCGATACCCAGCGAATACCGCTGATACGGGGTTTATCCCATTCCTCGAAATACACTCGTGGCCGTCGGCCCAAAGTAGGACGGTTATGGCGGACACTCTCTAACCGTTTAGTCAAGTCTTGTAACAACGCCTGAGTACGTGCATAGGCCCCTACCATTGAACCGAGCACCAAAATCATATCCAGAATCCCTTGCACGGATCGTTGGTTGAACAGATGTACGGCGATGCCCTCACGGATCAATTGCGCTGCTATATCAGCTTGCAAATCGGAAAACCCTAAGGCTAAATCCGGCGACAGGGCTAAAATTTTTTTGATATTGGCATGAGTAAACGCCGAAATGCGCGGTTTTTCACGACGCGCCTGCGGTGGCCGCACGGTGTATCCGGAAATACCGACAATCCGATCCTGCTCACCCAACAGATAAAGCGCCTCGGTAGTCTCTTCGGTCATACAGACGATGCGTTGGGGAAAGTAGGCATTCATCAAGACACTGCGCTCCCGGTCCGGTTATAGTGACCCGCATTCTACCAACCTTTAACTCGTTTCTTGAAACCATGGCTAAATCTATTTTGATAACCGGCTGTTCGTCAGGGATTGGCTTGTGCGTTGCGCGCGGCCTGCGCCAGCGTGGCTATCGTGTTTTCGCCACGGCCCGCCAACCGGGCGACGTGGAACGCCTGGTTAGCGAAGGATTGGAAAGCCTGCCTTTGGATCTGGCCGATTCAACCTCCATTCAAAATGCCGTCGCCGAAGTGTTGAATCGAACCGAGGGAACTCTGGATGCACTGTTCAATAACGGCGCCTATGGTCAACCCGGTGCGGTCGAAGACTTAAGCCGGGCGGTGTTGCGTGAACAATTCGAGACGAACCTATTCGGCACCCAGGAACTGACCAATCAAATACTGCCAGTCATGCGTCGCCAAGGCCACGGTCGCATCATTCAGAATAGTTCCGTATTGGGTTTAGTGGCCATGCCGTACCGGGGAGCTTATAATGCCAGCAAATTCGCCCTGGAAGGCTTGACAGATACCTTACGTTTAGAGCTTGCGGGAACCGGGATTCATATATCGCTGATTGAACCCGGTCCTATTCTCAGCCTTTTTCGAGACAATGCCTATGCCGCTTATCAGCGCAATATCGACAAAACCAGCAGTGTGCACCTGGAGAAATACGAAGCGATGGAACGACGCTTGACGGTGCAGGGACCAGCGGCGCCATTCACACTACTGCCCGAAGCGGTACTGAAGCGGGTGATCCATGCGCTGGAGAGTTCCCGTCCGCGGATTCGATATTCAGTAACGGTACCGACTTATCTATTTGCCGCCTTGCGACGCTTATTGCCTTACCGGGTTTTAGACGGATTATTACGCCGGGCCGCGTCGACAGAAGGGCAAAGGCGGTAACCCCACTGACCCTGCAGTTGTTAATTGCTTAAAAGGCCACAATCGGCTAGCTCTAACAGTTTTTTTTCTATCTCTACTCAACACTGGCCTACACAACAGACATGGAACAGCGACAACCCAGCTTTTCATTACACGACACTGATGCGCGACCCAAAAAGTCAATCACCGAGAACCGTTAATTCGATGGATATTCAAGCAGTCCGTGCCTTGCTCAAGGAGGATATGCAAGCCGTCAATCAATTGATTCATCAGCAATTACGCTCCGAAGTGGCGTTGATCAATCAGATCAGCGCATATATCGTCAATAGTGGCGGTAAACGCCTACGCCCTGTCTTGGTCTTACTGGCAGCCCGTGCCTGCAATTACGCTGGAGATAGACATGTTGATGCTGCAGCTATCATCGAATTTATTCACACTGCAACGCTGCTGCATGATGACGTAGTTGATGCCTCTGATCTGCGCCGTGGGCGAGATACCGCAAACGCTGTATGGGGTAATGAAGCTAGTGTGCTGGTGGGTGATTTCCTGTATTCCCGTTCATTTCAAATGATGGTCGACATAGGTAGCCTGCGAGTGATGGATATTCTCGCTAACACCACCAATACCATTGCTGAAGGGGAAGTGATGCAATTGCTGAATTGCAATGACCCCGATACTAGCGAAGAGCGTTATATGCAGGTGATTTATTGTAAAACCGCGAAGTTATTTGAAGCTGCCACCCAACTGGGTGCCGTGCTTGCAGAACGACCTAACTCGGAAGAACAGGCACTAGCTAACTACGGGGTTCACTTGGGTACGGCTTTTCAACTGGTAGACGACCTACTGGATTACAGCAAATCTAGTGCTGAGATCGGCAAAAATGTTGGCGATGATCTTGCTGAAGGAAAACCGACTTTGCCTCTGATCTATGCCATGCGCAACGGCTCCTCAGCGCAAACGCAACTCATTCGTCAAGCTATTGAGCAAGGCGCACGGGAGAATATTGACTCAGTCATAGAAGCTATTGAAACAACGGGAGCAATCGCATACACTGCTCAGCTTGCGCAACAGGAAGCTGATCGAGCAATCAGCGCCTTGCAATCATTGCCTGACTCCTCATACAAACAAGCTTTGATCGGCATAGCGGAATTTTCCGTTAACCGCACGCATTAAATCCAGTCATATTCGGGGTGTAGCTCAGCCTGGTAGAGCACTGCCTTCGGGAGGCAGGGGCCGGAGGTTCGAATCCTCTCACCCCGACCAAAATCAAGCGGTTACAGGGCTTTTCAGCGCTTCGTCTGGCAACGTAGCCAAATCGTAGCCACCGTCAGCCAGTCTATCCACAGCTGAGCGCACATTTTCAGGTGCTAAATGAGCGTAACGCATGGTCAT
>JAZBPA010000041.1:0-11287 GCA_036351435.1 Candidatus Competibacteraceae bacterium | reverse complement strand
TAACGGCCACCCTGTTGGAGAATAAGGAAGGTTATAATCAATTCCGTTTTCCTCAAGACCAAAGGCTGTTTGTCATGAGCATACTGCACTACACCGAGACCGGCCAGGGTGAGACGCTGATTTTACTGCACAGTGGCGGCATGAACGGTCGAGAATGGGATCCTCAGATCGCCTCTTTGGCCCAGCGTTTCCAGGTCATCATACCTGATCAGCTCGGCCATGGGCGGAGTCCGATGATTGCAGAGCAATTAACCATTGGTGACATCGGCCGTGAAGTGATCGAACTCATGGATAAATTAGCCGTCGCCAAGGCACATCTGGTTGGTTCGTCCATGGGCGGTGCCGTGGCGCTATGGATCGCCGTTAATTACCCCGACCGGGTCAATAAACTAGTGCTGTTTCGGGTTAGTTATAGCAAGGACATCAGCGGTCATAAGGGTACCCGCAGCATGGCTGATCCCGATTACTGGCGAGGCTTGGGTTTGCAGCAATGGCTGAGCGATATTCATGATCCCCAAGGCGGACCGGACGCCTGGAAAACAGTGCTAAACCGGGTTTCACAAGCCCTTGATCCGACGACCACGGATCACGCCCATGACCTGGAAGTATTGGCGGGCATCACACAACCGACTCTGATTATTGTGGGCGACCGTGATCCGCTGGTGCCGTTGGAACAAGCAATGGAGATGTTCCAAACCATTCCCGATGCCAGTCTCTGGGTCTTGCCGTATGCGACTCATGTCACGGCGACTAATACCTGGCGGGGCGATTGTTTTGCATTGGAAATCTTCCGCTTTTTGCAACGTCGGCATTGAGCGGAATCCGCGTTCGACTTGTGAAGGAAAAAATTCTTCGAGTTGCAGTTCCTTCGCCGTTATATCGGAGATTTGATTATCTAGCACCTGAGGGAGGGCCGGAAATCGCCCGCTTGCGTCCCGGCATTCGGGTGCGGGTGCCGTTTGGCCGTAGCCAGCAGATTGGCGTCGTATTGGAAATCCGTGACGATAGCCCGGTGCCCCCCGAGTCGTTGCGTTCGGTACTTGAGATTCTTGACACCCAACCGCTCTTGCCGCCCGATCTATTGAAATTAGCCGATTGGGCACAACGCTATTATCACCATCCGCCGGGTGAAGTTTTCAGCACCTTATTACCGGTACTGCTACGCCAAGGTCGCGCAATCCGACGCAAAGAAGAATTGCTCTGGCGGGTTACTGCCGCCGGCCATACCGCTCTAACCGAAACTAAAATCCAGCGAGCACCTCGCCAACGCGTGCTGTTGGAGTATCTCGCCGTGCATTCGGCAGGAGTACCAGCGACCCAGACGCGGCGAGAATTACCGGATGCTACGAGGACAGTTCGCGCATTGCGAGACAAGGGTTGGGTCGAGGCGATAGCCAGTCAGTCAGAGATTGTAGAGCGCTCTGTATCACCGCCATTGCTCAATCGATATCAGAACGAGGCGGTGAAGAATATTGGGCAGGCATTGGATGAATTCGCCGTTTTTTTATTAGATGGCGTGACTGGCAGCGGTAAAACCGAAGTGTATTTGCGCACGGTGGAAACCGTATTGGCCCGAGGCTGCCAAGCGCTGTTGCTGGTACCTGAAATCGGTCTGACGCCACAATTGCTGATGCGCTTTACAGAACGGTTGACCAAACCGTTGGCGGTGTTGCATTCCAATCTTACTGATTGGGAACGGTTGGACGCCTGGACTTCGGCTCAGAATGGTAGTGCTTCGGTCATCATCGGTACCCGTTCGGCGATATTCGCACCGTTGCAAAAACCGGGTGTCATCATCATTGATGAAGAACACGATCTTTCTTTCAAACAACAAGATGGATTCCGTTACCACGCCCGTGATTTAGCGGTGGTACGCGCTCGACAGTGGAATATACCAGTGGTACTGGGATCAGCCACCCCGGCACTGGAAAGCCTGCAAAATGTCCGTTCGGGTCGTTATCGCTATCTAAGCTTGCCGGAACGGGTGGGAGACGCAGTCGAACCCGCTATCGAAGTGTTGGACGTACGCCGTCAACGGATGGAAGAGGGGCTGTCGGCACCACTGCTCGCCCGTATGCGAGCTCATCTGGCACAAGATGGTCAAGTTTTATTATTTCTCAATCGGCGCGGTTTTGCACCGACCCTGATCTGTCACGAATGCGGTTGGTTAGCGCAATGCCGCCGCTGCGATGCGCGCTTGACCGTGCATCTGCGCCGACAGCGCTTGATCTGTCATCATTGCGGAGCGGAACAGCCGGTCGAGGTTGCTTGCCCGAGTTGCGGGAGCGTCGATTTACGCGCGTTGGGGCAAGGTACCGAACGTCTCGAACGGGTTCTCAAACGGGAATTCCCCACCGTTGGCATTGCCCGTATTGACCGGGATAGTACCCGTCGTAAGGGCAGCCTGCAAAATTTGCTCAACGAAATCCACGAAGGTAAACGACGTATCTTGATCGGTACTCAAATGCTGGCCAAAGGGCATCATTTCCCAGCGGTGACCTTGGTTGGAATCGTGGACGCCGATCAAGGCTTGTTTGGTGCTGATTTTCGCGCCAGTGAGCGTATGGCGCAACTGATCGTCCAGGTGGCGGGCCGCGCTGGGCGGGCTCAACGACCGGGGACGGTGGTTATTCAGACCCATCATCCCCAGCATCCTTTGTTACGGGTATTGGTGACTGAAGGTTATTCCGCTTTTGCAACAGCAGCTTTGAATGAACGTCGAGAAGCGTGGCTGCCGCCGTTTACTTGGCAAGCCCTTCTCAGAGCCGAAGCACTGCAAGCCGATGTACCACACCGTTTTCTACGGGAAACAATGGATTTAGGTAGCCAGTTTATGCATGGCGTGGAACTGTTCGGCCCGGTGCCGGCTCCTATGGAACGCAGGGCCGGTCGCTACCGTGCGCAACTGTTGATACAAGCTGCCCAACGGCGGCACTTGCATGAATTTCTGGGTCGCTGGGTGGGACAGCTGGGAACGTTGAAAACGGCCAGAAAAGTACGTTGGTCATTGGATGTCGATCCACAAGATTTGTTGTGACACGATACACCTTTGCCACACAATAGATATCTTGCTTGATCTACTGTCATACGGAGGGTTCTCTTGAAACACCATTTGCAGCAATTGCTCACTCAAACCCTGCAGCATCTGCAACAGACTGAGTTATTACCAGCCTCTACACTCTCCGAGATTCCCTTAGAACGAACCCGTGATCAGACTCACGGGGATTTTGCGTCGTCAGTAGCACTCGCTCTCGCCAAGACCGCACGGCGCAAACCAAGACAGTTGGCCGAGCAGATTGTTGCGGCATTGCCGGCTTCAGAACATGTGGGCCGGGTGGAAATTGCCGGACCCGGCTTTATCAATTTTTTCTTGAGTCCGACGGCTTATCATCAATGTGTACGGGATATTTTGGCACAAGGCAAAGCATTCGGGCGTAGCCAACAAGGTGCTGGTCGTCGCGTGCAGGTGGAGTTCGTTTCCGCCAATCCGACCGGCCCTTTGCATGTCGGTCATGGCCGTGGCGCTGCATTCGGGGCAACGGTTGCCAATCTGTTGGAGGCTGTTGGTTATCAGGTGCATCGGGAGTATTACGTCAACGACGCCGGTCGCCAAATGCACATTTTGGCTGCCAGCGTTTGGTTGCGTTATTTAGAAATCTGCGGCGTGACGCTTCCTTTTCCGAGCAATGGCTATAAAGGCGCCTATGTAAGCGACATCGCTGCAGTCCTGCACACCGAACACGGCGCTAGCTATGTTGTCCCAACTGAGGAGATTACGGTCGATTTGCCACCGGATGAGCCTCAAGGTGGGGACAAGGAACTCTATATTGATGCACTCGTTGAGCGCGTCAAAGTCCTACTCGGCGATAACCGCTACCGTTACATTTTCGAACTGGCGCTGAATAGCATCCTGGACGATATTCGCGATGATCTGAAAGGTTTCGGTGTGGATTACGACCACTGGTATTCGGAACGCGGGTTGCTGGAAAACGGTGCAGTTAATAAAGCCATGGAACGATTACGCCACATGGACCAAGTGTATGAGCAAGAAGGCGCCTTGTGGTTTCGCTCCAGCGCGTTCGGTGATGAAAAAGATCGGGTAGTACAACGAGAAAACGGCCAGAGCACTTATTTTGCGTCCGATATTGCTTATCACATGGAGAAATTCGAGCGCGGTTTCGACTGGGTCATTGACGTTTGGGGAGCTGATCATCACGGCTATGTGCCGCGCGTCAAAGCGGCCTTACAAGCAATGGACTTAAACCCCGAAAAGTTAGATGTACTGCTGGTGCAATTCGCTATTCTCTATCGGCAAGGCGTGCGCGCGCAGATGTCCACCCGGTCGGGCGAATTCGTTACTTTGCGTGACTTGCGCCAGGAAGTTGGCAATGATGCCGCCCGTTTTTTCTATGTCATGCGTAAAAGCGAACAACATTTGGATTTCGATTTGGACTTAGCCAAATCCCAATCCAAAGACAACCCTGTTTATTATATTCAGTACGCCCATGCGCGGGTATGTACCATGTTTTTAAGACTGGCCGAAAAGGGTTTGCTTCACAACCCAAGCAATGGAGCAGCCCATCTGGAGCGCTTAACTGAGTCGCATGAACAGGCTTTGCTCATCGCGTTGTCCCGCTATCCAGAAGTGGTAGAAGCTGCGGCACTTACCCATGGACCTCATCAGTTGGCCCACTATCTGCGCGAATTAGCCAATGCCTTCCACGCGTATTACAACGAACACCGAGTACTGGTGGACGATATGGCATTGCGGGACGCTAGGTTAACCCTCAGCAGCGCTGTTCGCTGTGTCATCCGTAATGGCCTAGCTTTGCTGGGAGTATCAGCACCGGAGGCGATGTGAGCATCAAACCCGACTATAGACCGGATAATACTGGCAAGTCCCGCCGTCAGGTGCGTTTCTATGGTTTTCTAATTATCACCCTAATATTACTCGGCTTATTCAGCAGCCTGCTGGCTTATATCAGCAATACCCCTCCGGGTGAGACTGAGATGACCTTGCCTCCGGCTCAGCCAAAACCGGCGTTAACGCCCTCGTCCCAATCGCCGGCTTCTCAACCTGACCCCGCCGTTCGCCAACCCGACAAGCCCAAGTACGATTTCTATAAACTGCTACCCGAACGGCAACTAGACGTCCAGGATAATCAGGGTGCCTCAGGACCCGGACCACCAAGCAATGGCCCAACTACAGCCATTCAGGGCATGGTCTCACAACAAAATCCCCAAACTGCCTTGCAATCGGTGAGCAAAACGCAGGAATCACTTCAAGCCGGGGATCGCTATATCGTACAAGTCGGTTCTTTCGGTAACCAGGCCGACGCCGACCGCTTGAAAGCGTCAATCGCCACGCTGGGTGTCACGGCGACTATTGAAACTGATGCTGCAACTGGCGATTCACCGATGTACCGGGTCCGCATAGGACCCATTGTCGGCGTCGACCAAGTCAATGCGTTGCGTCAGCTTCTCCAAAACAACCATATCCAATCCGTTTCTATCAAAGCACGATAGCCGTGTGCAAGATACGGTTATTAGGCGGCACACCGAGGTGAAACCAAGCATGGTCAGAACAGTATTGCTGGCCATAGTGATCAGCATAGCGTGCATTGTTGCAACGACTGCTCAAGCTGCAAAGATTCCCTTTGTCGAAGAAGCCCTCAAGAAAGAACTGGGTGACCTACATACCGCGATGCTACCGGAGCCAGCAGCACTGCAAGCTGATTGGTGGCGTTATTTCGATGCTGAAGACGAAACGCTTGAGAATCGCATAAACACAACCCTCGTGCGATTGGATGAGCTATTAACAGAACTACCCCAAGAAACCACCGATACTGCAAAACCCCTGGTAGCACTTATTCGAGCCAATCTCCAGGCTCTCCCGCAGGTCCGCGCGCAACCCGCGCCTGAATTTCCTTCCCCGCCGACCTATAAGGAAAGTTACACGTTGCCGGAGTTTTTGAATATTGCCAGGCGGTTGCGTACTACGGCGGATGATATTCAAACTGAAAAAGACGATATTGCCACGACTGAAAAAAATTTAAACATAGCCAGTCGGCAGATCGATACGCTGATGGCCGCTTATTTGAACCTTGCTAAGACTGAGCCCAATCGAGTATTGCGAGGGCTGAACATCATGGCGGAACGTTCGGGGATCGCCATTACCAAGGAACGATTGCGGTTACGCAAAGCGACCTTGCTGGCCGATGAGATGCTGGTCAACCAATTAACCGACGAGCAGAAAATCGCCGCACAACGGCTCGTTGCTGATCATATTGACCGATTCAAATTGAATTCTGCAATCGCTGTAGAGCAAGTGAACTTGGCTCAAGCCCAAGAACGTTTCATTAAGGAACAATCCCGAGCTCAAGAAGTAGTGGGCGACACGTTGGAGGATCGTGTAACCGCTAATTATCGACAGCAACGAGCCGTTCAAGCAGCAGCCACGGAAGCCGTCGCCAGAGTGGAGCTTCTCAAGTTGGAGGCGCAAAAGACCTTGGTGGTTTTATTGTTGGATACTGGTGATATAGATGCCAAAGCATTACGCGAGCAATTGGAGGAGTGGAATACTCGCCTGATCAATATCCGTCAGCAAGTCACGAATTGGACAGACGTTAGTATGCGAGAGCGCCAGCGTGCAGGTGGATTATTAGCGGATAAGCCGCTGGCAGGAACGCCGCTTGATGGAGATTTAACCGGAGCACAAGTCGCAGCCTCGGTCAAACTCATCAATGAGGATCGGATACGTCTAGCGCAAGAGACCTTAGTCGCGTTACTGCGCTTGCGTGACGCCATTATTCAGGCAGATTTGGTGCTCAATCTAGCGGACGAGCAGTTAGCCCATCGTGAAGGGTTCTTGAAAGACTGGTTGGCACGGTTAGAATTGGCTGTCGTGCATGTTTGGGATGAAACTGCCGGTTGGATTACCACCAGTTTGTTTAAACTCGGTGACATCCCAGTCACGACGTTGGGGTTGTTAAGAGTTGTATTGATTCTGACCGTTGCTTGGTGGATCTCTTACTGGTTGCGGCGCGCTCTGAAGCGGTTGGGAGAACGTCGTGATGGGGCTAATTTGCCGGCTTTTTATACAATCGGTCGGCTTTCCCATTACGTGATTATTTTGCTCGGTTTTATGGTGGGGTTATCCTCTATCGGGGTAGATTTCACTAACTTCGCCCTGGTCGCTGGTGCAATTGCTATCGGTATCGGTTTCGGTTTGCAATCGATCGTCAACAACTTTGTGTCAGGGTTAATCCTGCTGTTTGAACGCAGCCTAAAAGTGGGGGATTTTATCGAACTCACTTCCGGTGTGGCAGGCGAAGTGCGAGAGATCAAGGTCAGGAGCACGGTGATCAACACTAATGACAATATCGATATCGTAGTGCCGAACTCGGAATTTATGAACAGCAACGTGATCAATTGGACTTTGGAGGAAGGCTTCTGTCGGATACACTTGCCTTTCAAAGTAGCCTATGGCACTGACAAGGAATTGGTACGACAAGCTGGATTAGAAGCTGCAGAAAAGGTGCCCCATACGCTCTACGGGGTCCCCGGCAAGAATCCCGGGATCTGGCTGGTGGGGTTCGCTGACAGTAGTTTGAACTTCGAACTGGTTGTCTGGATCACTCCTAGAGCAGTGAAAAGGCCAGGCGCTGTACGCGCCGCCTATATGTGGGAAATCGAAACCGCCTTACACAAACATGGCGTTGAAATACCCTTCCCCCAGCGCGATCTGCATTTGCGGACCGGCTTTGGGGAACGGGAGTACATGCCGTATGAAGAATCACAGGCTAAAATTTAGCCCCATCATCCCCAAGTGCGGACCGGACCGGTATCGATATGCACGAAATCGGACCGGGAGTAATAACCGACTCCTCCGCCGTTAAGGGATAAAGCCGCGCGGTGTAATTTTTTGGTACTATGCCCCGGCATGCGGATATCCGTAGCCATTGCACGAATATGGTAACTGTTTTTGGCCACCCGACGGTTGTGCTGACGCAGCATGGCATTGGTCGCTGGCGAGCGGTAGCCGCTAATAATATGCATGGGCTGCCTGGGATCCATCAGCCGTTGTAGGGCGTATAACTGATCCAATAGCTTGGGATCAAAGAGCTTGTACTGATCATTGCGGTGATCACGCAACGCCCAACTAACCTCCTTCAAAGACTCGCCGATATAGCCTATTCGTGGAGCCCAATAAACTGTACGTACAGTCTCCCCGGTGCGAGGCGAGTAAAGACTCAACATCCGGTCTTTGTTACCCACGGTGCGCCCGAGCGCAGGAGATGCCGCTACAGCACCCAACGCGCAGGCCGCCAACTTCAAAAATCCACGTCTATCCAAGCAGGGAGTCTGTCCTTCTTCCACGTCCTGTCCTGACAGTTGCATAGGTTCTAGCATGTACTCAACTCTCTTAGGTATTAGGGATTTGAAAAATCGGAAACTAACCAATCATTGTTGCGAAATCAAGAATGCTCAATAGATTATTCAGTAATAATTTTTATTATATTGACCAAACTCAAAAAACCAAGCTTGATGCTATGTATTTATAGGGCAATTATTGTTTAGATTGGTGTGGCTGTACATAGGACAGGAAAATAATATTGACATCAGCTGCATTGTCATTTAAATTTCTCCGTCTTGATTTTCGGTGGGGCCATAGCTCAGTTGGGAGAGCGCCTGCATGGCATGCAGGAGGTCGGCGGTTCGAACCCGCCTGGCTCCAGAGAAGTTCTTTAACAATTTAGGAAAGGGTGAACACGTTGCGCGAGCGACGTGAGCGAAGATGTGCGCTCTGATCACGAAAGTGATTGGGGTTATATGGTCAAGTGACTAAGCGCACACGGGGGATGCCTAGGCGACAACAGGCGATGAAGGACGTGGTAGCCTGCGAAAAGCTTCGGGGAGTCGGCAAACAGACGTTGATCCGGAGATATCCGAATGGGGAAACCCGGCCGTCATAAGACGGTCATCCGTGACTGAATCCATAGGTCACGGAAGCGAACCCGGGGAAGTGAAACATCTCAGTACCCGGAGGAACAGAAATCAACCGAGATTCCGTCAGTAGCGGCGAGCGAACGCGGACCAGCCCTGTGCACCGTATCCGTCAGTGTTATAGAAAAACGGTCTGGAAAGGCCGGCCATAGTGGGTGACAGCCCCGTATTCGAAATAGCGCAGACGGTTAGTGCCGAAGAGTAAGGCGGGACACGAGAAATCCTGTCTGAACGTGGGGGGACCATCCTCCAAGGCTAAATACTCGTTGTCGACCGATAGTGCACCAGTACCGTGAGGGAAAGGTGAAAAGAACCCCGGCAGGGGAGTGAAATAGACTCTGAATCCGTGTGCGTACAAGCAGTGGGAGCCCCTTCGTGGGGTGACTGCGTACCTTTTGTATAATGGGTCAGCGACTTACTGTCAGTGGCAAGGTTAACCGAACAGGGGAGCCGTAGCGAAAGCGAGTCTGAACAGGGCGTTCAGTCGCTGGCAGTAGACCCGAAACCGGGCGATCTATCCATGGCCAGGCTGAAGGTCGGGTAACACCGACTGAAGGGCCGAACCCACGTCTGTTGAAAAAGACGGGGATGAGCTGTGGATCGGAGTGAAAGGCTAATCAAGCCCGGAGATAGCTGGTTCTCCCCGAAAACTATTGAGGTAGTGCCTTGTGTATCACTGCTGGGGGTAGAGCACTGTTTCGGCTAGGGGGCCATCCCGGCTTACCAAACCGAGGCAAACTCCGAATACCAGCAAGTGCAGCACAGGAGACAGACAGCGGGTGCTAACGTCCGTTGTCGAGAGGGAAACAACCCAGACCGCCAGCTAAGGTCCCTAAATGATTGCTTAGTGGGAAACGCAGTGGGAAGGCTCAGACAGCCAGGAGGTTGGCTTAGAAGCAGCCATCCTTTAAAGAAAGCGTAATAGCTCACTGGTCGAGTCGGCCTGCGCGGAAGATTTAACGGGGCTCAAGTAATCTACCGAAGCTGCGGATGTCTTAGGACATGGTAGGGGAGCGTTCGGTATGCCAGTGAAGGTCTGTTGTGAAGCAGGCTGGAGGTATCCGAAGTGCGAATGCTGACATGAGTAACGAAAAGCGGGTGAAAAGCCCGCTCGCTAAAAGCCCAAGGGTTCCTGCGCAACGTTCATCGGCGCAGGGTGAGTCGGCCCCTAAGGTGAGGCCGAAAGGCGTAACTAATGGGAAACCGGATAATATTCCGGTACTGCTGTTGACTGCGATGGGGGGACGAAGGAGGCTAGGTCAGCCGGCGATTGGTTGTGCCGGTTTAAGCGTATAGGCAGACTGCTTAGGCAAATCCGAGCAGTCAATGCTGAGGCGTGATGACGAGCGCATTAGCGCGAAGTGATTGAAGCCCAACTTCCAAGAAAAGCCTCTAAGCACCAGGTCAATAGCAACCGTACCCCAAACCGACACAGGTGGGCAAGGTGAAAAGCCTCAAGCGATTGAGCTAACTCGGGTGAAGGAACTCGGCAAATTGGTACCGTAACTTCGGGATAAGGTACGCCCCTAGTACGTGAAGGGCCTCGCGCCCGGAGCCGAGAGGGGTTGCAGTGACCAGGTGGCTGCGACTGTTTACTAAAAACACAGCACTCTGCAAACGCGCAAGCGGACGTATAGGGTGTGACGCCTGCCCGGTGCCGGAAGGTTAAGTGATGGGGTTAGCTTCGGCGAAGCTCTTAATCGAAGCCCCGGTAAACGGCGGCCGTAACTATAACGGTCCTAAGGTAGCGAAATTCCTTGTCGGGTAAGTTCCGACCTGCACGAATGGCGTAACGATGGCCACACTGTCTCCACCCGGGACTCAGTGAAATTGAAATC
The DNA here is from genome assembly GCA_036351435.1 of Candidatus Competibacteraceae bacterium. Taxonomy (GTDB): domain Bacteria; phylum Pseudomonadota; class Gammaproteobacteria; order Competibacterales; family Competibacteraceae; genus JAAUQA01. The sequence goes on along the minus strand of JAZBPA010000041.1, from coordinate 443 downwards.
GCGGTGAAGATGCCGTGTACCCGCGGCTAGACGGAAAGACCCCGTGAACCTTTACTATAGCTTCACACTGGACTTTGACCTGACTTGTGTAGGATAGGTGGGAGGCTTTGAAGCGGTGACGCCAGTTGCCGTGGAGCCATCCTTGAAATACCACCCTGGTCATGTCGGGGTTCTAACTCAGGCCCGTGATCCGGGTCGAGGACAGTGTGTGGTGGGTAGTTTGACTGGGGCGGTCTCCTCCCAAAGCGTAACGGAGGAGCACGAAGGTGGGCTCAGCGCGGTCGGAAATCGCGCAATGAGTGTAAAGGCACAAGCCCGCTTGACTGCGAGACTGACACGTCGAGCAGGTGCGAAAGCAGGTCTTAGTGATCCGGTGGTTCTGTATGGAAGGGCCATCGCTCAACGGATAAAAGGTACTCCGGGGATAACAGGCTGATACCGCC
>JAZBPA010000040.1:0-22464 GCA_036351435.1 Candidatus Competibacteraceae bacterium | reverse complement strand
TATACCGGTGAATCGCGGCAATTACGTACCGAGGGTAACAAGTTTCTGCCGGCCTTCTCATTGGCTGTATTGTTGATCTTTCTGGCGCTCGCGGTGCAGTTCAATTCATTCCGTGATCCGCTGGTGATTTTGGCCGGTTCGGTGCCGCTGGCGATGTTCGGTGCTTTGCTGTTCACTGTGTTGAAGATGCCCGATCCCAACATGCCCTACTGGACCAACGGCTGGACCACGACCATGAACATCTACGCCGAGGTCGGTCTGGTAACGCTGGTTGGGCTGATCGCTAAAAACGGCATCCTCATCGTCGAGTTTGCTAACAAACTGCAGCAACAGGGCGTCAGCAAAATCGACGCTGTGCATGAGGCGGCGATGACCCGGCTGCGGCCGGTGTTGATGACCAGCGTGGCCACTATTGCCGGTCACTTCCCGCTGGTATTGGTGACCGGCGCCGGCGCCGCAGCAAGAAACTCCATCGGTCTGGTGCTGGTCGGTGGCATGGCCATCGGCACGTTATTCACCCTGTTCGTGGTGCCGTCGCTGTATGTGCTGATGGCGAAAGATCGAGCTAATCATCAAGGCGGGGATCAAGTGACCAAACTCACTTCGCCGACGGGCGCTGCCATCAGCACTGCTGCGTTGCATACACCGGGGTAGGCAGCCTGACTGCAAGGGTTCTGCCCACCCATAATACAAGACCTGACCCCTATTTTACATCCGAAACACGCCGAAGCGAGTTGATTCGATCGGTTTATTCAAAGCCGCAGAGATACTTAAACCCAACACCATACGGGTGTCTGCCGGGTCGATAATACCATCGTCCCACAACCGGGCGCTGGCATAGTAGGGGTGGCCTTGGTGCTCGTATAGCTCGCGAATGGGCCGTTTGAACTCGTCCTCCGCATCAACGCTCCAGGTTTTGTTTTGTCGTTCCAGATTATCCCGCCGTACTTGGGCTAACACACTAGCTGCCTGTTCTCCGCCCATGACCGAAATGCGGGCGTTGGGCCACATCCACAGTAAACGCGGGCTGTAAGCCCGTCCGCACATCCCATAATTGCCCGCGCCGAAACTACCACCAATGATCACCGTGAATTTGGGTACCTCAGCACAGGCCACTGCCGTCACCATTTTGGCGCCGTCTTTCGCAATGCCGCCCGATTCGTATTTGCGCCCCACCATGAAGCCGGTGATGTTTTGTAGAAAAATCAATGGTATGCCGCGTTGACTGCATAATTCAACGAAGTGAGCCCCTTTGAGCGCGGATTCCGAAAGCAATACTCCGTTGTTAGCTATGATGCCCACCGGATAGCCGAAAATTCGGGCAAAACCGCACACCAAGGTGGTACCGTACAGCTGTTTGAATTCGTCGAATTCACTACCGTCCACAATGCGGGCGATGACCTCCCGCACATCGTAGGGTTTACGGGTATCGGCGGGAATAATGCCGTGCAGCTCAGCCGGATCGTAGCGTGGTTCCTCTGCTTCGCTGAGCTGTAGATTGGGCTGTTTCACTCGATTTAGATTGCCGATGATGCGACGGGCGATTCCTAGTGCATGGGCATCATGCAACGCATAGTGATCGGTAACCCCGGAAGTACGCGAATGGACATCGGCACCCCCTAAATCCTCGGCGCTGACGACTTCGCCGGTGGCTGCTTTGACCAATGGCGGTCCGCCCAGAAATATGGTGCCCTGGTGGCGCACGATAATGCTTTCATCGGCCATCGCCGGCACATAAGCACCGCCCGCTGTGCAGGAGCCCATGACAATAGCGATTTGCGGGACGGTTTGAGCCGAGAGGCGAGCCTGGTTGAAGAAAATCCGCCCGAAATGATCACGATCCGGAAATACTTCGTCCTGATTGGGCAGATTAGCGCCGCCGGAATCCACCAAATAGATGCAGGGCAGGTGATTCTGTTCGGCGATTTCCTGAGCGCGCAGATGTTTCTTGACGGTTATGGGGTAGTAAGTGCCGCCTTTTACGGTGGCGTCGTTAACCACCAGCAGACATTCCTGACCCCGGATTCGACCGATGCCGGTGATTATGCCGGCACTCGGGACTTGGTTATCGTACATATCCCAGGCCGCTAACTGGGACAGTTCCAAAAACGGCGAACCGACATCCAGCAACGCACGAATGCGCTCACGCGGCAGCAATTTTCCTCGACCGAGGTGGCGTTCTCGGGCCGCTGGGCCGCCGCCTTGCTTGATCTGAGACACTTTTTCCCGTAAATCTGTCACCAAAGCCTGCATGTACACGGCGTTGCGGCGAAATTCTACGGCGCGAGTATTTAATTTGGTCCTGATAACGTTCATGATTTTTCTTCTATTGTTGAGAAAATGGCCATTACCGGGTCAATACAGCAAGCCCCAAGTTACGGTTAGTGCTCTGCTTGCTTCTACACAAACTAACCGTCATGATGAAACGATCATTGCAATAAGTTGAGGTGTGGCATTGATGAACGACTTACCTCCTAACTTCCTGTCTTTATTGGATGAAGCACGCAGCGAAAGCGGACTGGAACCTCCCTGTCCGGCAGAGCGCTTGCACACGTTGCAGGAACAAGTCCGGCAAGCGCTGGATTTTGACCTGCCTGCGGAGTATTTACATTTCTTGGCGATCACCAATGGGTTCAATGATTTCGGCCTGATGGTGTTTGCCGAAATCAGCAATTATGAACCCGCATCAGGTAATTCAATTCTAGGCTTTTTAGAGGCCAACGAGGAGTACCGACAACGCTTTCCTGAACGAATTTTTTTTGCTGAGATGGGTGATGATCTGCTCGCCTATGATCTGGCCAGCCAATCATTCATCAATCAGGATCGCGACCCCGGCGGGGTGAACGAACGTTACGCCAGCTTTAATGACATGTTAGAGGCGACGGCGTCACTGTTATTGGAGTGAATGCGGCTATGGCGATCAGCTGGCGGGCAAGTCTGCTGGGTTGGATTATTTTCGTGACAGCCTGCGCCATGTCGCCCACCGGGCGCCAGCAATTGGCGTTGTTGCCGGCGCAACAGTTGGATGCGATGGGGGCGGAATCGTTTGCGAAGCTTAAGCAATCCAAGCCGTTGGAAACCGATAAACGCATCAATAACTATGTCCGCTGCGTGGTGTGGGATATTACCGCCGGATTAGGCGGCGGACAGTGGGAAGTTGCAGTATTCCGCGATAAAACCCCCAATGCATTCGCTTTGCCGGGAGGCAAGATCGGGGTCTATTCGGGACTACTCAAGGTGGCCAAAAACCAACATCAACTGGCGGCGGTGATCGGTCACGAAGTGGGCCATGTATTAGCCAATCATGCTAACGAACGAGTGTCCCAACAGCTAGCGGTACAGGGTGGATTAGGCGCCGTGGGTTCCCTAGCGGGTAATGTCGATCCCGGCACTCAGAAAGCCTTATTACAAGGTCTGGGTTTAGGCGCACAGTTCGGTATTTTACTGCCGTTCAGCCGGACTCAGGAAACCGAAGCTGACATCATCGGTCTGGATTTGATGGCACGGGCCGGCTACGACCCGCGTGAAAGTGTGGCGTTATGGCAGAATATGGCCCGCGCCACCGGCGGACAAACCCCGCAATTCATGTCCACCCACCCGTCGCACGGTACTCGCACCCAGACCCTGCAGGGCCACATGGGACAAGCGATGCAAACCTATCAAACAGCGCGCGCACGGGGCAGACAACCGCGTTGCAAACGATAAATCGCTTCATTCGGGCGCCGGCGCATCGATGATCCCTGTCTCCAGGAAGTACCGTCCGGTGCTCGGATGTAAGGGCGCACTATTACCTTCCTGAATCATGATCTGCTTGTCCAAATCGGCGAGCGCCGGGTGCAGACTGCGAAATTCGTCAAAATTGTCGAACACGGCTTTCACGACTTGATAAACGGTTTCTTCGGGTATCCGCGTTGAGGTAACTAGTGTGGCTTTCACGCCGAAAGTGGGTATCTCTTCCACATTACCTCGGTACAGCCCTCCGGGAATCGTGGCGTGCGTATAGTAAGTGCGGCTCTGCACTAGCTCATCAATGGCGGGACCGGTGACCGGAACCAGCACTGAGTCGCAAGCTGTCGTCGCCTCCAGAATAGAGCGATTGGGATGACCGACGGTGAAAATGATGGCATCCACGGTATTATCACATAGGGCCTGCGCTTGCTCGGCCGCCGAAAGTTCTAAAACCTGAGCGAATTCGTTCAAGGTCCAACCCATTGCCTCCAACACCACCTCCAAGGTGGCACGCTGTCCGGATCCCGGGTTACCGACATTAATCCGTTTGTCCTTGAGATCGTCAAATAGTGTGATACCGCTATCGGCTCTGGCCACCACAGTAAAGGGTTCGCTGTGCAACGAAAATACCGCTCGCAAATCCTGATCGGGTCCTTGGGCTTCGAACTGACTACTGCCGTGATAAGCGTGGTATTGCCAATCGGATTGAACCACTGCCATGTCCATTTCACCGGCTCGGATGGCGTTTAAATTGGACACCGATCCCTCAGTGCTATCGGCTAGGCAACGGATACCGTGACGCTCTCGCTCCCGATTCACCAACCGACAGACGGCTCCACCCAGGGGATAGTAAACACCGGTTAAACTGCCGGTGCCTATTGTGAGCACCCGCGTGTTGTCAATATCCTGCTCCTGCTCAGCGTAAGCGGTACCGCTAAGCACAGTCAGCACCGTTGCTATGAAGATACCTAGCAGTTGGCTTGAGCTACACATTTCACGGTCCCTCCGACATGGAATAATGAGATAGGGTCACCTTGTTCTCCTGAACTCGCCCTGAACAAAAAATAACAATACAGACTAAATCAAGCATCTCGCATTGGCAAAGCAGAACTAATCCATTGATTCTCATATTATAAAACAGTGGATGCGCGGTATTTTTTCAAAAATAGGATTTCCATCGCAGACTATCATTTCAGCTGAACTGGATTATCATGAAAAAGGAGCGATTAATGCTCTTGGTTATTGTGGCACAACAACTGCCCTCTGAGGATTGATGAGGTTGCACAATTAGTAGTGCAACGGTCAGGCGCAAGGTTGACCATATCTGACATCATTCATTGAACCAGTCATTGTTTTATATTTAGAGGATTGTCAATAATGAAAATATCTCATGCACTTCTGGCGACAGCGCTAGCCGCAGTATCGACCACTGTACTCGCTGCAGAGGAGAAGTTCATCACCATCGGGACTGGAGGACAAACCGGTGTTTACTATGTGGTCGGCCAATCTATCTGTAAATTGGTCAATCGCGGCGAGGAGGAACACGGCATTAAATGCACAGCGCCTTCAACGGGTGGCTCGGTTGCTAATCTGAATGCCCTTAAAGCCGGCGAGCAAGATATGGGGGTGGCGCAATCCGATCAACAGTTCAATGCCTATAACGGCGTAGGGCCGTTCGCGGATTCCGGTGCTAATGAAGACTTGCGGGCGGTCTTTTCGGTGCATCCCGAACCCTTTACCGTGGTGGCCCGTGCGGACAGCGGTATTAAGACTTTCGATGATCTGAAAGGCAAACGGGTTAATGTCGGCAACCCCGGTTCCGGCCAGCGCGCAACTTTGGAAATCCTAATGGAGAAAAAGGGTTGGACGATGGAGGATTTCAAGTTGGCTTCTGAATTGAAGTCTGCTGAACAGGCGCAAGCTTTATGCGACAACAAAGTAGACGCCATCGTATTCACCGTCGGGCATCCCAACGGCTCCATCAAAGAAGCGACTACCGCCTGTGACTCCGTGCTCATTCCGGTTACCGGTGCTGAGGTGGATAAGTTGGTAGCGGACAATCCTTACTATGCCAAGGCTACTATCCCAGCCGGTATGTATAACGGCACCGATGCGGACACCGAAACTTTTGGCGTAGCCGCTACTTTTGTTTCCTCCACCCAAGCGTCTCCAGAGGTGATTTATGTGGTAGTTTCTGCAGTATTCGAGAATTTCGACCGGTTCAAGAAATTGCATCCGGCCTTCGAGAATCTGGAACCAAGCAATATGATCGTGAACGGCCTTTCAGCACCGTTGCACGACGGAGCAATGAAGTATTATCAAGAGAAGGGTTGGCAGTAACCAGCCGCCCCAGCGGGAGAGAATAGCTCTCTCCAGCTGTTTATTTCTGCAAGGAATCGCGTTACCGGCCCCATAATGCGAGGAGGTTCGGGCTATGTATAAAAATATTTTATTATCTATCGATTTGAATCAAGACAGTTCCTGGATGAAAGCCTTGCCGACAGCGGTCGATTACTGCAAGGCTTTCGACTCACAGTTGCATATCATGACAGTGTTGCCCGCTTATGGTATGCCGATTGTAGGCAGTTTTTTCCCTGAAGATTTCGAGGCCAGGGCAAGAGCGGAAGTCAACAAGCGTTTACATGATTTTGTCGCCGCCCATGTCCCCAAAGACATCGTCTGCCAACACATCGTTGTGGAAGGCGTGGTCTACGAAGAAATTATCGAAATGGCCAAGAAAATTGAAGCCGATTTAATCGTTATGGCGGCGCACCGGCCTGATCTGAAAGATTTCCTACTCGGACCGAACGCTGCACGAGTGGTACGGCATTCCAATAAGTCGGTGCTGGTGGTCAGAGATTAACAATAGAGGGTTGCTGATTCACTAACTGCGGATCCGGTCATAACCCGCCAGCGCTTCGGCGCGACTGGTCTTTAAATCGATGACAGGGAGAGGATAATTGATGCCGGGTTTAAAACCGGTCTCTTGTTGTATCGCCTTTGGCGTTTCCCAGGGGCGGTACAGCCAAGGAGTAGGTAAACGCGCTAATGCCGGCAACCAGCGGCGGATATAAACCCCATCCGCATCGAATTGTTCACTCTGACGCACGGGGTTGAACACGCGGAAATAAGGGGCAGCATCGGTGCCGCATCCCGCGGTCCATTGCCAGCCCAGTGTGTTATTCGCCAAATCCGCATCCACCAACGTATCCCAAAACCAGCGTTCCCCGTCCTGCCAAGGGATACGGCAATTCTTTACCAGCCACGATGCGACAATCATGCGCACCCGGTTGTGCATCCAACCGGTTTCCCACAACTCACGCATTCCGGCGTCCACCAGAGGATAGCCGGTGCGGCCTTGTTGCCAACTCGCCAGTAGCTCAGCTGTGTTGTTCCGCCAAGGATAAGCAGCAAAACGTTCCTGCATGGGCTGTTCCGGCGTATGCGGCCAATGATATAGCACGTGATGAGCAAATTCCCTCCATCCTAGTTCACGCAGATAGGTTTCCGCTCCTTTGCGTTCCAGTGGGTTGCCGTCGCACTGGGCGCTGACCGCGGCCCATATTTGCCGAGGGGAAATCTCACCGAAATGTAAATGGGGGGATAAGCGCGACACGCCGTCTACAGCGGGTAGATTGCGGGTATTGTGATAATCCTGTAGGAGATGGTCACAGAAATGGGCAAGCCGCTGTTGCGCGCCTTCTTCACCGGGTTGCCAAGCATCCAGCATACCGGTGTACCAAGGGATGCGGGGTTGTAGTTCCAAGCTATCCAAGGAATCGCTGGCAGGTTGTACCGCAGGCGAGGTGATTTTCTCTGCTACCGGCAGAGGCGCTGCAGGCGGTAAACGGCGTAAGCTAGCTTTCCAGAAGGGAGTAAACACTTGATAGGGTTCGCCGTTATCCTTGCGCAAAGTCCAGGGTTCGGCGAGCAGTGCAGCGTTACTACTGTTTACCTGCAACCCATCTTGCTGCAGCGCTGCTTTGATGGTTTTGTCGCGGGCAATGATGGCGGGTTCATATAAGCGATTCCAATAAACAGCTGTCGCTCCAGTCTCCCGAATGAGATCACGTAATACCGACAGACTGTTTCCCCTCCGAATGAGCAGACGGGAATCTCGTTCACACAGTATTTGATTAAGCGCTGCTAGGCTTTGCTGCAACCACCAGCAGCTGGCGCCACCGGGTTGCCAAGGTGCTTCTTCAGCGGGCGCGTGAATATAAACCGGAATGATATGATCATGCGTGACGCATGCTTCGTACAAGGCCGGGTTGTCGCATAAGCGTAAATCCCGGCGGAACCACACGAGGGCTGTGGACATGGCCCTCTTCTTCTACGACGTAATGTGCTTACTTCTCAACAAAGGCGCGTTCAATGACGTAATGTCCTGGCTCACCAACCCCAGTGGACTTCATGAAATCGCGTTTGTCCAACAGCGTGCAAGTATCCTTAAGCATACGGGTGCTGCCGCAGATCATGACTCGGTCGTCCTCAACATTGAGCTGAGGCAGGCCAATGTCATTAGCTAGTTTCCCACCCTCAATCAGATCGGTGAGACGACCCTGATAGCGAAACGGCTCGCGAGTGACCGTAGGATAATAGATTAACTGATCGCGCACCATGTCTCCGATATACTCGTTAGCAGGCAGTTCCTGCGTGATGTAGTCGGAATAGGCCAAATCGCTCACGCTACGCACACCATGCACCAACACGACTTTCTCGAACCGCTCGTAGGTGGCGGGGTCTTTGATGATACTCATAAAGGGAGCAAGACCGGTTCCGGTGCTTAAACAATACAGTCTTTTTCCGGGCAAGAGATCGTCAAGCACCAACGTGCCAACCGGCTTTTTGCTGACGATAAGCGGGTCTCCTGCCTGGATATGCTGCAAGCGAGACGTTAGCGGACCATCTTCAACCTTGATGCTAAAGAATTCGAGATGTTCCTCATAATTGGCGCTAGCGATGCTGTAGGCGCGCATCAATGGTCGACCTTCCACCTCAAGACCAATCATCACAAAATGACCGTTCTTGAACCGAAGTCCCGGATTACGCGTAGTTTTGAAACTGAACAGCGTATCGTTCCAGTGATGTACGCTCAACACTTGTTCTGTCGCTAAAGTGGCCATAACTTGATGTACTTAATGCGTTTAATGTAAAGGTAACGGGACCAAAAAGCTGACTAATTCAGCTGCTTGGCGAGTGGGTACTGATTTTAAACAAGATTGAGCAGAAACAAAAAGAATTAAAAACTATTTTTTTATTCCTATCGGGTATTTACGATTTGAATCAGGCGGACTGTTTGATGTGCATCTTGCAAAGATGCACCATCATCCACCACCGAGCCGAAAAGCACTCAAATCACCACCATTGCCCAGCACATAAAGTGTATCGCCGCGTTGAACAGGCGGAGTGGTCACACCTTCGCTGTCAGCTTGCACGCGTCCGACAATTTTGCCGTCGTTTTTGCGTATCCAGTGCAGATAGCCCTCCACATCGCCAACAATGATATAGTCTTCGCTTGCTACTGGTGCAGATAGCTGACGGCCCCTGAGTTCGGCTTGTTGCCATAACGCATTGCCGTTGAATCGATTGATAGACCAAACGGTATCCTCTTCATCGACAATGTACACTCCATTGGAATCGGCATCTAAGCCGGCATGACTAGAAAAATCTCGCGCCCACAGAGTGTTGCCGTTACGTATATTAATCGCAGTGATATTGCCCTGATAGGCTGTCACGAACAGCACTTCACCGACGACACGCGGTTCGGTATCGATATCCACCAGCCGTTCCAATTCAGTACGGCCTTGCGGCGGGGCAATGGTCTTTTCCCAGATCAGTTGCCCGTCGCTTAGAGAAAGGACCAGTAATTTACCGGTATCCAGACCACTAACAGCGACATTCTGGTCCAACACAGGCGCTGCTGTACCACGCAGCGTAAGCACCGGTACAGTATGGCTATAAAGCCAAAGCTGCTGGCCGGTGCGCGCATCCAAACCATAGAATTTACCATCCACCGTACGGACAACCACGACTCCTGATGCGGCGCGGGGACTGGCTAGAATTTCACTGGAGACTTGAACGCGCCAAATTTCCTCGCCGTCCACCTGCGCCAAAGCCAAAACTTCCCCATCGTTGGTGCCCACTAGCAACACACCTATTCCTAAGCCAACGCCAGCTGAAATCGGCAGGTCCGTATCAACCGACCAGAGCGTAGAACCGGTCTGTGCATCCAGTGCCGAGACAACTCCGTTATGGCTAGCAGCGAACAGCGTTCCGTCTAAAAATGCCGGCTTCAACTTGATGAATCTACCGTCTGTTCCCTTACCAACCCGAGTAGTCCACGACTCTTGCACTGAGATTGGATTTTCGATAGGTATCAAATCCGCCGGTGGGATCGAATTATCAGTACCCGCCAAATAGCGATTGATTGTCCCACAGCCCGCTATTAACAGAATCAAGACAAGCAATGAAGCTATGCGGAACATGATCAGTTCTCCAACGTCCGGGGCGGCAGATTAGCCAGCTTAAGTTGCAGAAAGGAACTGCCACCGGCCCTTGAAGCTGCCTCATAAGCAGCGCGCGCCTTTTCGAGTTCATTGCGGGAAAGATAAATATCCCCTTTGAGTTCCTCCAGTTCGGCACTAAAAGCAACATCCTGAATCTCTTGCATGCGGGCTTCGGCGGCCTCTACTTGACCTTGTTCGAACAGAACACGGGCTAACCGCAAACTGGCAATATCGCGTATTGCAGCCTCATCCGTATCGTCCAGCACCCGTTCTAGATGATCCTTAGCACCAGCCAGGTCACCTGCCGTTACCGCCAACTTGGCGAGTTGCAATGCAGCCAAGGTTGCATAGGATGAACCGGAGTAGCCGGCAAGCAGGATTTGGCTTTGTTCTTTGGCTTGTGCAACGTTACCTTGTGCCAGACCTTGCAGCACCATTTCGTAATGGAACGACGCTTGTTCGGCCTTGTTTTTCTGATGAGCGGTCCAGTAACGCCATCCGAAAATCACCACCAGTCCAATGGCAAGGCCGGCAATGATGGATTTACCATTCTCCTGCCACCATTTTTTTATGACTTCAACGAGTTCCTCGTCAGTGTAATTTTCCACTCCACTCACCCTGAATACCGTCAATGCCCCGTCTCTCTATAAGGCACGATGCACTAAGCACCGTTGGAAACGTTAAGCAGATAAAGATAAGCGGGTGCCTAGGAAAGCACCCACACTGTCTATTGTTAAGCTGGTTTGTTCACCCGCTTCCCGTAATTGTTTAATGGCGATCTGTCCGCTATCGACTTCGTTATCCCCGATAATCAGGGCCAGTAATGCTTGGCTACGATCTGCCCGCTTGAGTTGGGTTTTGAAACTGCCCCCACCGCAGTTGAGTTGCAAACGCAGCGCTGGCTGCTCGTTGCGAAACCGTTCAGCCAAACTGAGACCCCAACGCTCGGCTGCTTCTCCCACCATGACCAGATAAGCGTGTGGGGTGCAGTCTAAACCGGTATAGCCTGCAGCAGCCAACAAAGCAATCAACCGTTCCAGGCCGACCGCGAAACCGACCGCCGGAGTCGGTTGCCCGCCCAGTTGTTCCACCAAACCATCATAACGACCACCGGCGCACACGGTGCCTTGGGCGCCGAGTCGATCGGTGACCCACTCGAAAACGGTTTTACCGTAGTAATCCAATCCTCGCACCAGCCGCGGGTTGATGGTAAAAGACACGCCCATCGCCTGTAGCAAGTCCTGAAGTCGGGTAAAATGCTGCTGGGACTCTGAGTCGAGATGATCCAGTAAGACGGGGGCTTGGGCAATGAGCTCCTGCATTTCCGGGTTCTTTGAATCCAAGATCCGCAACGGATTGTGCTCCAAGCGGCGACGGCTGTCTTCGTCAAGCTCACCTAAGTGCGCTTGAAAATAAGCCACCAGTTGTTCTCGATAAGCCGTCCGCGCAGCGCTGGAGCCGAGTGAGTTGAGTTGCAGGGTGATATCCTGCAGACCCAAGCGTTGCCAGAAGCGCGCGGTCATAACAATCAATTCAGCATCAATATCCGGTCCGTCCATTCCGAACGCTTCCGCACCGATTTGATGAAATTGACGAAAGCGGCCCTGTTGCGGTTTTTCATAACGAAACATGGGGCCCGAATACCACAAACGCTGCTGGGGGGTACGCAACAACCCTTGTTCTATGCATGCTCGCACACAACCGGCGGTTCCCTCTGGACGTAAGGTCAGACTCTCGCCGTTGCGATCATTGAATGTGTACATCTCCTTCTCGACGATATCGGTCACAGTGCCGATGGACCGGGCGAAAAGCTCGGTTCGTTCGATAATAGGCAGACGCATTTCCTGATAGCCGTAAGCAGTCAGGACATCTCTAAGCGTGGTCTCGACACCGGCCCACCGTGGAGTTTCTGCCGGCAGAGCGTCGTTCATACCGCGAACGGCCTGAAAAAGTTTAGCCATAATTGAATGACACCGATCTCATCGCCGGTCGGATAGTTGTTGTACTAAGCGGCTCACGTTTGCGGCAGCTCGACAACAAACCGAATAACCGTGCCGCGTTCGGGCCGATAAAGACTTGGTTCTATCGGGTTGCCATTAAGCTTGATGGCGCTGACACCCACCGCATTGCCCAAAGTGATTGAAAACGGCGCAGGCCCTGACACAGTGCTGACAGTATTGGCTTTCATAATCCCATAGGCCAAGCGTTCTCCGTTGGCATCTTTGACCTCGACCCAACAGTCTTCGGTAAACTCAAGGCTTAATTGTGGCGGGCCAGCCGGGACTATCGGCGTGGGCTCGGTAGTCGTTGCTAGTGGAGGCGTGGGAGCAGTAGCTTCTGTGGGTGGTGGAGTCGTCGTTGTCGCAAGAGCCGCCGCATTAGAAAGCGTTTCGGACAAAGGTGACGAAGCCGCAGCAGTTGTAACATCAGGGGCTGGCGACTCAGTTGTGACTGGCTCAGCTGCTGCAGTAACTGTTTCCGATGCGGCAACAGTGGAATTGTCCGAGGTTTCGGTTGGAGTCGGCGGTGGGGTAATCTCTCTCAAAACTGTTCCAGCCGCACTGCCACTACGATCAGGCACGGGCATTTGCTCGGATTGAGAGGAATTAGCGAGTGTTTGCTCCGGTTGCAGCGTACTAACGGTATTGTCATCGGTATTAGCGAAGGGTTTCAGCTCCGACGATTCATCCACCACTTCCAAATGTTCCGTAACTTGCTCATAACCTTGCCAGCCTACCCAACCGATCACAGCAAACAGTAATAAATATGAAAACCAGCGTACCCCCCTATCACTCATTCTTGCTTGCGGTTTGAAGGTGCGGGTTACTTTCAATGGTGGTGCTTCATTAACCCCCAACTGCTTGTGGCGGTCCAATATCTCCTGCTCAGGTAATTCAAGGAAACGCACATAGCGGGTTAAATACCCTCGCGCGTATACTGGAGCGCCCAAGTCCTGAAAAGCACCTTCTTCCAAGCGATTGATCAGCACCGGATTTAATCCTAACCGGGTCGCTACTTCACGTTGTTCCAAGCCCAGCCGTTTGCGCGCCTCGGCCAAAGTAGCGCCTAAAGCTTCCGCAGACGCCTGATAAGTCTGTGCTGGTTCCTGAGGGCTTTGAGCAGTGTTTTGCGCACTCATTGTCATTTCAGCCGTTGAGCTTGGGCGGAATCCGGGAATTGCTCAAGCAATCGCGCCACAAACGTTCGCCGCAATTGCTCTTCACCCAGTTTTTCTTCAATCGTAACCCCTAACCACAGACTTTCCGGACTTGGCCTAGCCTGAGCGTGATATCGCCGTAAATGGGCGCGCGCTTGCAACAGGTCATCATTGATATAGTACAGTTCAGCGAGCCGGTACAAAGCTACGACAGCCTGAGAATCGATCTCCAGGGCACTGAGCAGATACCCCTCAGCACGAGGATACTCATTGATGGACAAGGCACAGGCAGCAGCGTTGATGTAAGCATCTACCGCCGTTGGAGATGCCGCTGCGCTTTGCGCCAGCCCCACTAATAAGGCTTCTCCATCAGCGGGGTGGTTGTTTCTGCAGAGAAACTGGCCATAGTTTTTCACTGCCAAGGCGTAATTAGAATCTAACGCAATAGCGCGTTGAAAATGTTCCTCTGCCAGTTCTTTGAAGCCCTGCTCGTCATAGAGCACTGCCAGGGCATTATGTACTTCAGGAAAATCTTCTTGGAAGGTAAGCGCTTTTTCCAGTTTCTCTTGCGCTACATCAAAATGCCCCCTTTGCATGTACCCTACGCCCAGTTGGTAGTTCAGGTTTGCCGCATTGCCTTCAGGGGGATTGACGGGCACAGTAGAGCACGCCTGCAACATGACCAGAATAACCGGAATCGAAAGGCTCGCCGCGACTCGCATCGTTACCTACTTGCCACGTGCATCATGCGTAGGGAACGCTGCCGCCGGTCTTGAACTTGACCAGCCAACTGCCCGCAGGCCGCATCGATATCATCGCCACGGGTTTTGCGGGTGATCGTCGTCAATCCTTGCGCCACCAATACCGCCCGAAAGCGGTCGATCACAGCTGCGCTGGAACGCTGATAGCGCGTATTCGGAAACGGATTGAACGGAATCAAATTGACCTTGGATGGAATATCTTTAAGCAACCGGGCCAACGCGCGCGCGTGATCTTCGGAGTCATTAACACCGGCCAACATCACATATTCCCAGGTAATGCTGCGTTGCAGCTTGCCATGCATGTAATGTCGGCAGGCCTCAAGCAATTGAGCAATGGGGTATTTGCGATTCAGGGGCACCAGTTCGTTGCGCAGCTCATCGGTAGGCGCATGCAGCGAAACGGCAAGACTGACATCGGAGACTTCGCGCAATCGAAAGAGAGCAGGGACCACACCGGCGGTACTTAAGGTGACGCGACGTTTGGATAAGCCGAAACCCAAATCATCCTGCATCAGATCCATCGCGTCGACCACTTTGTTGAAATTCAACAAAGGCTCACCCATGCCCATCATGACCACGTTGGTGAGTACCCGGTTACCATTGCGTTCTCCGCCCAGCAGGCGATTGGCCTGCCAAACCTGACCGATAATTTCAGCCACGGTGAGGTTGCGATTGAACCCTTGTTGCGCGGTAGCACAGAACGAACAATCCAGCGGACAGCCGATCTGCGACGACACGCACAGCGTACCGCGTCCATCTTCGGGAATGAACACGGTCTCTACGCAGTTACCGCTATCGAGGCGAATCAACCATTTGTGAGAGCCATCCTGAGAGGCTTGGTCGAATACGACCTCGGGAGGACGGATCTCGGCTGCTTGTTGCAACTTGTGGCGTAACGCCTTGCTCAAGTTGGTCATCGCGTCGAAGTCAACGACGTTTTCATGATAAATCCATTTCATCACCTGAACAGCGCGGAAGCGCTTCTCGCCCAAATCGGCAAAAAACGCTTCTAACCCAGCGCGGTTGAGATCTAGCAGATTAACTTTTGCCGTTGACATCGCGAGCGGATAGTCCGTGCTGACGTTTATCGGGTACGCGGGCAAAGCTCTTCCGCGTTGAAATAAAACGCCACTTCGGTAGCCGCCGTTTCAGGCGAATCAGAGCCGTGTACGGCATTTTCATCCACGGTTTCGGCGAAATCAGCGCGGATGGTTCCCGGCGCGGCTTTTTTAGGATCGGTAGCTCCCATGATCTCGCGATGCTTAGCAATGGCGTCTTCACCTTCCAATGCCTGAACCATGACTGGGCCGGAGATCATAAAATCAACTAGATCCTTGAAAAAAGGACGTTCCCGATGCACAGCATAGAAGCTTTCCGCTTGTTCCCGAGAGAGATGCAGCATCTTGGCAGCGATGATGCGTAATCCATTGTCTTCGAAACGACTGTAAATCTTGCCAATCACATTTTTAGCAACAGCGTCCGGTTTAATAATAGAGAGAGTGCGTTCCAGGGCCATGAGCGCTCCGTAGCTTGGTCATAAGTAGGCTTGGGAATGGTTAAGGACAAACCCACTAAAGGGCTTTTGAAGGGCAGAGTTTATCATATCCAAAGGTCGTAAGCTCAAGTCCTAAAGAGCACAACCAAGTGCACGATCTGCTGTTACCCCAAAACGATCGGGGCAACAGCAGTCGCTTCAATAAAAAAGGACAGATTAAGAATTACAACTCAAGCCAATTAGGCTTGAGCAATGGACTGACCTTTAGAACCCAGATCCTCAAAAGCCTCGCTCAGGCGATCAATCAGATTCTGTTCGGCCAGACGCAGGTACTTGCGTGGATCGTAGAATTTTTTGTAAGGGGTACCGTCTTCAGGATCAAGCTGGTACTTGAACGCTCTGGGATTCGCTTCGACGTATTTCCCGATGGCCTCAGAGAAAGCGAATTGGGTATCGGTGTCGATATTCATCTTGAATACACCGTAGCTGACCGCTTCCTTGATCTGCGCTTTTTCCGAACCGGAACCGCCATGGAAAACCAGATTCAAGGGGTTTTTGTCAGTTTTATGGGTCTGGGCGACTAAATCTTGTGAGTTTTTCAAGATTTCCGGTCGTAGCTGAACATTGCCGGGTTTATAGACGCCGTGAACATTGCCGAATGAGGCAGCGACGGAAAACTGGCCGATAGGTGCCAGCTTATCGTAGGCTTGCAACACATCTTCCGGCTGGGTGTACAGATGGGAATTGTCGGCGCTGTCGTCGATATCCGAACCGACGCCGTCTTCTTCACCACCAGTGACCCCTAGTTCGATTTCCAGATTCATGCCCATCTTGCTCATCCGCTCCAGGACGCGGGCGCATTCACCCAAGTTGAAATCGATGGGCTCTTCGGACAGATCCAGCATGTGGGAACTGAATAACGGCTTGCCGGTTTCCTTAAAGAAGGCTTCGCCGTGATCCAACAGCGCTTCCACCCAGGGAATCAATTTTTTATTCGCATGGTCGGTATGCAATATGACACAGATACCGTAATGCTCGGCCAATAAGTGCGCATGTCTAGCTGCAGCCACGGCGCCCAACACTTTGGCCTTGAAACTGTCTTCCAAGCCCTGCCCGCCATAGAATTGTGCACCGCCGTTGGATAATTGAACAACGACATCCGCCCGATTTTTTGCCGCAGCTTCCATAACGGCATTAAGGGTATTGGAATTTGTCACATTAACCGCCGGCAAAGCGTAGCCACCCGCTTTTGCCGCTGCCACCAAGGTTTGGTACTCTTTACCGGTGACCACACCGGGTTTTAAACCCACTTCATGAGATTTTAATGCCGCTTGCGTCATAATGGACTCCTCAAACTGTTGCAAACTAGTGCAAATTTACTTGCCCCCAGAACGATCTGGCTCGAAATAGTATACAGCTTTACACCCCCCCGCATACCCATCGAAACCCTATCGAAATTCATCAAAGGTTACTCAATACGTCATTGAGACGGGTCACACCGGTCACTTCCATCCCTTCCACCAAGGCCCCCCGGCGAGGCGCGTTGGTGCGCGGGACAATAGCACGCTTAAAGCCGTGCTTGACAGCTTCCCGCAGGCGTTCTTCACCATTGGGTACCGGTCTGATCTCACCGGCTAACCCTACTTCGCCGAACACGATGAGATCGGCAGGTAACGGCCGATCCCGAAAGCTAGACAAGGCCGCTAACAACACCGCCAAATCAGAAGCCGTTTCCGCTATGCGTACTCCGCCTACGGCGTTGACATAGACATCCTGATCGTACATGGCAACCCCGCCGTGCCGATGCATAACCGCCAGCAGCATGGCCAACCGATTTTGCTCCAGACCCAGCGTCACTCGCCGGGGATTGCTGCCGTGGCAGTCGTCCACTAACGCTTGGATTTCCACTAACAACGGCCGAGTGCCTTCGCGGGTTACCATAACCACACTGCCGGCAACCGGCACTGCGTGGCGCGAAAGAAAAATCGCCGACGGATTGCTGACCGCTTTCAAACCTCGTTCGGTCATCGCAAACACGCCTAGCTCGTTGACCGGACCGTAACGATTTTTGACCGCTCGGATAACTCGAAAGCGGTTACCGGCATCGCCCTCGAAGTACAATACGGTATCGACCATGTGTTCCAAAACCCGGGGACCGGCCAAGGTCCCTTCCTTGGTGACATGCCCAACCAGAAACAAGGCTGCGCCGCTGCGCTTGGCGAACCGCACCAGTTGCGCCGCGCTTTCTCGTACCTGACCCACCGCACCGGGAGCGGATTGCAGCCGCTCGGTGAAAATAGTCTGAATTGAGTCGATCACCAGCACTCGAGGTTGTTCACGCTCGGCATGGGCGAGAATGCGTTCTACGCAGATTTCCGGCAACAATCGCAAGTGCTGGCGGGACAAACCCAAGCGTTGGGCGCGCAAGCTGATTTGTTGCGGCGATTCTTCACCACTCACATACAAGGTATTGCACTGCTGGGACAGAAACGCCAAGGTTTGCAGCAATATCGTAGATTTCCCAATCCCAGGATCGCCTCCGATCAGAGTGACCGAACCGGCCATCAACCCACCGCCCAATACCCGATCCAATTCCTCGCTGCCACAGGGCAACCGCACTTCCTCATCCAGACTGATTTCAGCTAGATTATGGATTGCGGCACCGGCTGCCGCGCCTGTATAACCCCCCAGCCGGTTGGCAGCAGCTGGAACAGGCGGTGCTACCACAGTTTCTTGCAGGCTATTCCAGGCTCCGCAATCACTGCATTGCCCGGCCCATTTAGGAAACTGCGCACCGCACTCGGCGCAAGCATAAACCGTTTTAGACTTTCCTTGCATGGATTTTTAAAGCAGTGTGGGAACAGCAACTTGCATTGCAGTCAATTGCTATTGGCGCTGTGTTGATCAATATGTTCTATGAAATGAACTCGGTTGGTGATCGCACAGAGCAAGGTATAGGGAATGGTTCCAGCTGCACGAGCGATGGTTTCTACCGGCAAACCATGCCCCCATAGCACAACCGGATCGCCCACTTGTGCTTCGGGATGCTGACGCAAATCCAAACTGATCATATCCATCGAAACCCGCCCGATCAGCGGTGCTACCCGCCCGTTGATCAGCACTGGAGCACCGGAGGGCAGATGACGAGGATAACCATCGCCATAGCCGATGGCCGCAATTCCGACATCCATCTCTTCCGGGCACACCCAAGTGCCGCCATAGCCCACCGGCTGATCTTTAGCCAACCGATTGATTGCGATCAATTCGGTGGACAAGGTCATGACCGGTTGCAAGCCTTCTTCGCTGCCTTCGCTGTCGGTAAATGGAGATACCCCATAGACCATCAAACCCGGTCTTACCCAATCGAAATGGGTAGGCGGCCAGCCTAATACCCCAGCCGAATTGGCCAGAGAGCGTTCACCGGGCAGTTCGGCGACCGTCTCTGTGAAAATTTGTAATTGTTGCAAAGTGTAATCATTGCTTCGCTCATCCGCTCTGGCCAAATGGCTCATTACCCGGATATCTGAATCAACTGCTGGGCATGCGTGTAGGCGTTGCCAAATCAGCTCAGCCACGTCTGGGTTGATGCCTAAACGGTGCATCCCGGTATCGATTTTTAGCCAGACTCGGAGGGGTCGCTCCAATGACGCGCGTTCCAGCATTTCCACCTGAATAAGGTGGTGGACAGCAATGTCCAAATTTAACCGGCTGCACAGTGGTAATTCGGCGGCCTCGAAGACTCCTTCCAACAAGACGATGGGCTGTGTGATCCCACCTTCGCGCAGCACGACTGCTTCTTCAATGCAAGCTACTGCCAACGCATCGGCAGAGTTCAGCGCTTGCGCGACTCTGAGCAGGCCGTGACCGTAGGCGTTAGCCTTAACAGCCACGGCTATTCGACTACCGGGCGCGGCCCGGCGGACTCGTTGGAGATTGTGGGAAAGCGCCGACAGATTGATGTGTGCTGTAGTGGCTCGGGTCATGGGGCATTACCGCAGGTTGGGATTCAGCAGTGAAGTTCTCGAACCGGGTGTAGCGGCCCAGGAAGGTCAGCCGCGTTATGCCGATCGGACCGTTCCGTTGTTTGCCGATGATGATTTCGGCCATACCTTTGTCTGCGCTATCGGGATGATACACTTCGTCCCGGTAGATGAAACAGATCAGATCGGCATCTTGCTCCAAACTACCGGATTCGCGCAAGTCCGACATGATCGGTCGTTTGTCACCGCGTTGCTCCAAGCTACGATTGAGCTGCGACAAGGCCACTACCGGCACATGCAACTCTTTAGCCAAAGCTTTGAGTGAACGGGATATTTCGGACACTTCCGTGGCTCGATTTTCATTATTGCCGGGCACCTGCATGAGCTGAATGTAGTCCACTACAATCAAACCCATCGGTTGGCCGCATTCCCGTTGCAAACGTCGTGACCGGGCACGCAGTTCGGTGGGGCTGAGCGCTGAGGAATCGTCGATGAACATCAGCTTATCGCTCAAAATACTGACGGCGGCGGTCAGTCGCGGCCAATCTTCTTCCTCCAACTTGCCGGTGCGCATGCGATGTTGATCAATGCGCCCCAGTGAAGACAATAAGCGCATAACCAAATGTTCGCTGGGCATTTCCATGCTGAACACTGCTACCGGTTTGTTGCAGCGAATCGCAACATTTTCAGCGATATTCATGGCGAAGGTGGTTTTGCCCATAGAAGGACGGCCGGCGATAATGACTAGATCACCTGGCTGTAACCCGGCTGTCATCTCATCGAAATCGTACCAACCGGTGGGCATACCCGTGACCGGGTTGTCTTGTTGAAACAGGGTGTCGATACGATCTACCGCTTTAAGCAGCAGGTCTTTGATGCTGGCAAACCCTTGCTGCGTACGAATTCCTTGTTCGGCAATAGCGAATACTTGCTGTTCTGCTTCGTCTAAAATTTCTCGGCTATCTCGCCCGTTCGGGTTATAGCCTTTGTCGGCTATTTCCGTGCCGATCCGGATGAGCTGACGCATGATCGACCGCTCTCGGACAATATCTGCATAAGCGACGATATTCGCGGCGCTCGGAGTATCGCGTACCAGCGTGCCCAGATAAGCAAAACCACTGGCTTCCTCTAATTGATTACTGCGCTCTAGCCACTCCGCCAGGGTCACCACATCGAAAGGTGAACCTTTTTCGGCCAAGTGTTGAACCGCATGAAAAATCAGCCGGTGGTCACTGCGGTAAAAATCAGTTTCCGTCAGCCGATCCGCGACCCGATCCCAGGCACTGTTATCCAACATTAAACCACCGAGAACCGATTGCTCAGCCTCGATGGAATGAGGCGGTATCCGCAGTGACTCGGAATCAACACCAGGTCGGTTGGAAGTAGGGGCACGCATAACAACGATCTCGGGAATCGAACAGCATCCTGCAGTAAAAAGTCTAACGTACCGAGATGAGTCTAGCGCAAAGTCAAGACTCCGGGGAACACGAACTCACTATTTCGCACCGCAGCGCAGTGTTATTCGGCAATCACGTTCACCCGTATCTGGGTCTGTACATCGCTGTGCAGCACAACATCCACTGCATATTCGCCTAATTGACGAATCGGCCCCTCTTGGATCCGAACTTCCCGTTTGTTTATCGTGACGCCAGTGGCCGTTACCGCGGAGGCGATATCAGCCGGTCCTACGGATCCGAATAAGCGGCCCTCGTTACCCGCCTTAACCGCAAGAGTAACGACCACTTGAGACAATTGCTCAGCGCGGGTGTTGGCATCCGCCAACGCGTCGGCAGCAGCTGCTTCCAACTCGGCTCGGCGGGCTTCGAACCGCTCAATATTAGCTGACGTAGCCTCAGTGGCTTTGCCTTTCGGAATGAGAAAATTGCGCCCATAGCCCGGCTTAACCGTCACACGATCACCCAGTTGGCCGAGATGCTCAACTCTCTGCAATAGAATCACTTCCATTGGTTAAAACCCCATAACATTAAAATCTGAAGACAGGTTATACCTTGTCCGACTTAGGCGAATTGAACCGCGCCCGGATATCTCCCCAAGCATCAATAATCCCTAGCAGACAGAGGATCATCAACATTTGAGGCAGCGCCAAAAACAGCAGTACATATAAACCGATTAACCAAAGCCGCGCCATACCGGCTTTAGCCACTACCCCGTGGCTTATCGCCAGCCCTTGTACCGTGTAGAGCACTACCAACAATAAGAGTAAATTGTTGAGCCAAGGTGCGTTGATAATAACCGCTAAAGTGCACAGTGCTAAGGTAACTCCGGCGGTTTGCCGTCCTAATCGGAGTTCGTGAAATTCACGACCAAACCCACCCGGATTATATAATAGCGCTTGCCACCAACGGCCCAATAGCAGTCCACAAAGCAGAGATGCTAAACCATTGGCAACTATTAATCCCAACACCAAAGGAGACAGATAGTCCAGTAACTGGTCCAAAATCTGCGGTTCGCGCTCGGCCAAGCCCAGTTGGATCAGCATGGGCTTCAACGCTTGTTCGAGCAGCGTCCGACCCCATTCTGTTGCATCACTTAAAGTAAATGCGAAAATCAACATAGCCAGTGCCGCTAGTAACACACTCAGACGCAGGGTTTGAGCCAGTGAAACGGTATAACGTAGCGTAACCGCCAATCCCCACAGCGGTAACCAGAACAGCCCCAGCAGCACCATGGCCGGCATTACCGAACCGGCCATCAACCCGAGTAATATCCCAGCGATAGCCGTGGACAACATCAGGGTAATAAACCCTTCTCGTCCGCCCTGACGTAGAGTCACCAACGCCAGAGCTGCACCGCTGAACAAATTCAATAACGG
>JAZBPA010000039.1:0-2046 GCA_036351435.1 Candidatus Competibacteraceae bacterium | reverse complement strand
GTGTGGGGCGATACCCAGTTGGTGCTGCCGCAGGGCAAATCAGGTTGTCAGAATATGTTGACTGGAGAACAGCTTTCGCCTTCTGGAGCGGAGGAAACCACGTTGGCTCTAGCGGATGTGCTGGCGAATTTCCCAGTCGCGTTGTTGAGGAAGATTTAAACGTATCAAGACTTCTGTAGCGCGTTTTATACGTGTATTTGTAGAAATGGCGAAATTTTTGGCGGTAGCGGTGAAAGACGGCTATAAAGCCGCCGATTGAAACAATTTTTTGCCATCGCCTCTCAGGTTACCCTTAAGATCGACATGGCAATATAGCGTTTGCCGGATGATCTGAAGTTCAGAGCAAAGTACACTAACTTGCGTCTCCGGTTTCTCTAACGCGGCCATAGCCAAGCGCAGCTTGGTTTAGATCATCTTGAACGGGGCTACCACCGTGGCGACCTCATGCCCGCGCAGAGGCAAGGCCAGCCAGGGTTCGTTCCGGAATTAACCCCCGTTCAAACTGGGTGTTTTTGCCCAACCCCTCTCATGCCGTGCTCGCCATGAAGAGGGATCTGCAAAAACATCTAACATGTCCACAGGATTACGTTTTGTCGATAGCAATAGTCATTGATTTTAGCCCGCAATCAGCAAACCACACGGGCCTGTTCTATCAAGTCAGGCCACCGCTTCAGGTACTGAGCAATGAGCAAGATTTTCCAGGACCTGCTCCCAGTTGACGACATTCCAAAAAGATTCCATATACTTCGGTCGCGCGTTACGATAATCAATGTAATAAGCATGTTCCCATACATCGCAGGTTAGCAGCGGTACCTGCGCGGCAGTCAACGGATTGCCGGCGTTACTGAGCGCCTCGATCGCCAGCGAACCATCGCGGTTGCGCACTAACCAAGTCCAGCCCGAGCCAAATAAGCCAGCTGCCTTTTCATTGAACTGGCGCTTGAACTCATCCAGCGAACCGAAATGGGCACCAATGGCCATGTCCAATTGCTCACGGGGTTTAGCGCCCTTGACTGACGGGCCCAAACAATTCCAGTAGAACGTATGATTCCACACTTGAGCGGCGTTGTTGAAAAGCGGTCCGGACGGCGCCTTGACGATAATGTCTTCCAACGCCATGTCCTCGTATTCCGTTCCCTCAATTAGCTCATTCAAGGTATCGACATATTTTTGATGATGCTTGCTATGATGAAACTCTAACGTCTCGGCAGAAATGTGAGGTGCCAGGGCGTCGGTGCTGTATGGCAGTGGGGGTAAGTGGTGTTTCATAGAAACCTCGCTTTTAATAGTGCGTTAAAGGGTTAGCGGCCATAGGGGCTGCGTCTTAACGATGTACTTGGCCGTTTTTATTGTTGCGATAACAATGCCAATAACTGCGCCGCTAAAATTGAGTTCGTGAACGATGCAGTTCATTGCATTCACCACATCTACGAAACAGGTCTGCTGGAGTTGGCAGGGCAGAAAAACGGCGAAGAAGCCCGCCGAACGCGCTCAGCGTCTTTGATGCGGATAGGCTTTTTTCATTGCTGTTGAGGAACCACTTTGACAGCGGGTTCAACCCCTTCGAAGTCCGCCTCTGGATAGTGAGTGCGCACCAGGGTTTGAATCTCTTCGATGCGCTCTTTGGGGATGTCAACAAGCATTAGAATTTGGCCCTGAGCGATCGCATCCTCGAACTTTTGCAGTTGCGAATTTGGCGCTGATGAGCCGATCATAGCCGATACCCAAGCCCCGAACGAAGCACCGGTCGCGGAACTAATCAAGATGGCGCTACCGCCGATCACCAAGCCTGCCGGCTGAAATGCCAATGCCGCCAAGCCAGCGAACAGTCCCAATGAACCCCCAACGCCTATTCCGCGTTGCAGAGCAGGTATCCAATCGCTTTTCTCTGACTGTGTTGCAGCGGGAAGTTCTTCCAAGGGTTTCTCATGTTTGGCGAGCACCGCGATATGTTCATTATCGATATTTACGGCATTTAACCCATTGACGATAGCTTGGGCACAATCATAATCAGGCACTAAAAAGTACAGTTTTTTCATCAATTAG
>JAZBPA010000038.1:0-14604 GCA_036351435.1 Candidatus Competibacteraceae bacterium | reverse complement strand
TAGTGCAACTGATCGAACAATTAGGCGGCGATCCCCAAGCCGCGCGGGTTCCCTCCGAACGGCTGGATTTGGATGCGGCGGCGCAGTGGCTTATCACCGAACGCGGTATACCTGAAACCCAGCTACAGATCACCGAGTACAAAGCTTCCGTTTCCCGCCGGAAAGCCGACCAGGCACAGTTGTCCCCGGTAAAGGCGTCAGCGGGCGCAACCGCCCTCCAGTTTGGTACGACCCCTTGATTGACGCCGTATTGACATCCTACCGTTGCCCATAGGAGTACAACTTATGACGATGCAAACCCTTCGCGAGCGCTCCCAGGCCATCTCGCACGGTGCCAGCTCTGTGCCGATGCGGACTTATCAGTCATGCGAGATCATAGCCTGCCTGGAAGCCCCACCCGATACAACCAATGACCAGCTGATATTCCAGGCCAAAGCGTTGTTTGAGGGTCCCCATAGCCAACCCGGTCAGCTCGACACCTATGCGGTCCGCGCCGATAGAATCCGCGAGTGCCTGGATAACCTGAGTAAAGGGGCCGGCGCTCAGCCCGGTTCGGTATTGGTGTTCGGCAATGCGTGGCGGGACGCTGAGACGGGAGTGGTTAGCATCGGCTGGGTCACCACGGCGATTTCAGCCCAGAAGGCCCAAGCGGAGCTGAACGGCCATCAGAACCGCCGCGTCGAGGCGGTTTTTGCCCAGATGCCCGTTTTGGAATTCAGCAATACGCGGCCCGCGATTGCCGAACCGGAGCGGATTCGTTGGCCGTTGGGGCTGGACAGCATTGAGGCGCGGGTCAATTCGGGAGGCCACTGGCAAACCGTCGCCTTTGACCGCCAGTGGCTGACGAAAAAGTTGACCGCGGCTTGGGATTCGCGACAGCAGGAAAAAGTGTCGATCAATATGCGCTTACCGGTCATCCATCCCGACCAGGCCGTCGCCATTCACGATCTTGAGGGTGCACGCAATGCGATTGTCACGCTATTGACGGCGAACCGCTATCGCAATCTGGTGACCCGCATCAGTGACGGCGAGACTGTGGAGACTCGTCGGCAACCGATGATGCGCGGTGACGATCCGGCCGTATGGGCTGACAAATTGCTTAGCCAAACCCCGGGGTTTGATGAGAAGGGAAATCCGGTCGCTAATCCTGAAACGGGCGAACAAGTGATGGTGGATGCCTTTTCGTTGATCAAAGGCATCGACAATCGCTTATTGTTGGCCGCCGTGAACGAGGGCACGGTCAAGATGGAATTTATGCCACGTGAATCGTTATTGGTAGCGACCAAGAAAGCGCCCGGTCTGGCGAATGATATTAAACAAATTCTCCAGGCCGACAGCAATCGTGAACTGCACCAGATTAACTTCGCCTTCGGCACCGATCCCGAAGCGGTGTCCCGTGTGGCGCTGGTGCGCCAGATCACCGAAGACCGTCAGTACGTGGTGGCGGGTCCGTACCGACTGGAAACCGGTCCCCACTACTCTTTCTGCACGGTGCCTAGCGCACATTTAAATATTGAAAAACCCGCAGCGGCACCGGCGCAACCGCCTGAGGATGATGCACCGTTGGAGGAAGCCCAAGACCCGGCGCAAGATATTCCCCCCTTGGATGATGGCGATTTTGAGATCGATGTCGAAGATGCGATGGCCGCGTCTTCCGAGGCGAACCCAGTGGCAGCAGCTAAGCCAATCCCGTCACAGCAGGTCACTTCCCAGACTCCCCGTACCGAGCCAGCCGCAGGCTCGCACGTAGCGACGGCAAAGCAAGCCGCTGTTGAACCCAGACCTGCTGCGCCCAGCATGAATTAAGCAGGCATGGACCACCGCCGACAACTACCCTTGTGGGAGCCTATCGCGTGAGCGCCGACCGCATCCCTTGGATTGATCTTTCCGATTACGGCATCAATCTCCATGCCCTCAAACTCCCCTCTGGCCGGGTAGTCCTTGTTGCTGCAGGCGATACCGGGAATCATCTCAATGCGTTAGGTGCACTGGGTTTTCGCCGTACCCGCCAGGGCCACATCGTGCATCCGGAAACCAA
Source organism: Candidatus Competibacteraceae bacterium (assembly GCA_036351435.1). GTDB lineage: Bacteria > Pseudomonadota > Gammaproteobacteria > Competibacterales > Competibacteraceae > JAAUQA01. The sequence continues at coordinate 12,566 of JAZBPA010000038.1, read as the reverse complement.
GCTGACGTTGCGTGCCGTGCGGACACAATTCCCCGAAGCACGGGTACAGGACATGGCACGCGCCGCCGTGGTGCGGATCACACCCGCAGCACCCGCGACACCTTCGGTTACCACTGCCGACTCACCGCCGCCCACGCCGGTAAACGCTACGTCCCAGCCTGTCAGCCAGACACCGCGCGTTGAAAACCCTGATCATTCCAGCGACGCGGCCGCAACAGATCATCATATTCACAATGCGCAATGGTTGGGCGTCAACCGACGCGGCCAGACCGTCTACCAAGACGGTGCGGATAACCGCTATCTGGAAGGTGAACCCAGTGGGCGTTTCGGCCCCGAATCCGAGGTGGATTATCTGCGCTTGCGCAACTTGAACCAGTTGCCGGAGCTCGCGTTAGGGTTGGTCTGCCGCGCCGACCGGGGGGAAGCACTCCGTGTTGACGATCTCCGGCAACTCGCAGCGGTGATCGAAACGACTGAGTCGGTCACATCGGGTGCACCTACGGTATCCCTGCACGAACTCCAGGAGGCCCTGGAAGTGGCCGCTGTAAAACATCTCGAACAGCCGCACACTGCCGGTATCGAACGGGCGTGGCAGGCCGGAGCACGGATGCCGGAAGCCGTGTTCCGCGCGGCGGTGCACCTCATTCAGCATTTGCCGCCCGCCACCCAGCGTACCGACCAAACGCTGGCCTTGGCGCAGTTCTCCACCCCTTTACCGTTAGCCGTGGCGATGCGCGCCTTGCTGGGGCCGATTGGCACGGGCCGTTCGCTGCTGGAACCCACTGCCGGGCATGGCGTACTCCTCCACGGCTTGCCGCCACAGACCCGGATCACCGCCATTGAAATTGATCCTCGTCGCGCCGAGCGGCTAGCCCATCACTGGGGCGAACGCGCCCACATCATCAACGCCGACATTCTGAACCACCCCGATCCCGTTGAACCTTACGATTACGTGATTGCCAATCCGCCCTATGGCACGCTGTCTCAAAATTCAGCCATCAAAGGTCATCGGACCACCATTCGCATTGGCGAGGTCGATTTCCCAACCCAACGGCTGGATCATTTGATTCTGTTGCGCACCCTGCAACAGCGTCATCCCCAAGGCCGCAGTGTGTTTCTGATCGGCGCCGATCATCCGCGCAATCATGACCTGGACACGCCTGCCGGCGGTAGCCGTTATCTGTTTAACCTGTTGGGCGATCACTATCACGTCGAAGCCGTTATCGGCCTGCATGGTGATTTGTACCGCCAGCAAGGCGCGGGTTATCCCTTGCGGCTGGTCGTGATCAGTGAACAAGGCACAGGTTTTCCCGCAGTCCCCGAGCGCACGCCAGTGGCGCGCACTTGGGATGACGTGTGGACCCAGGTTAAGACATTGACCCGCCAGATTGGTCCCAGCGTCTTGGAGCGGGCCGCTGACACAGCGGCTATCACATCCCCTGCACAGACTTCCGATCCGGCTGTGGCTACCGGCTCAGATGCCAATGCCACGCCATTGCCCGAACCCACCGCAGTCACCACCGAACCGCGACCCGAAGCTGAACCCGAATCCGTATCTGTACTTGAATCTGAACCGGAAGTTACGGCACCCGATTTATCGCTAGAGGACGAACTGGATGCGGTCATGGTGTATCAAGAACCCTATATCGCCCGCAGTCAATTGGCGCAAGCGACCACACGGGTTCCCGCCAATATGGCCAGTGCGCTCAGCCGCGCGTTAGACCGGGTGGAGGCTGATCAGGATTGTACTGTCGATGCCTTCGTCGGCCGCGAGCTGGGCCTGGACGATGCTGCCTTGCAGGCCTCCTTCGCTCCTGAGCAGATCGATGCGTTGGCACTGGCTTTCCATGCCAATGATCGGGGGCGTAGCTTTATCGAGGCTGACGAAACCGGCATTGGTAAAGGTCGGGTACTGGCTGGCGCGGCGTTACGCGCTTGGCGACAAGGCCGACCGGTGATCTTTCTGACCGAGAAGGCCAATCTGTTTTCGGATTTTTACCGCGACCTCAGTCATATCGGGATGCGGGACGATATCCACCCGTTGATCGTCAACGCGCACGTTCCCATCATTGATACGGAACGCGGTACGGTTATTGTACCGCCAGCCCGCGAGCAGTCGCGGGCACAATTTCTGAACCAACCCCAGTTACCTGAGGACATCAATCTGGTGATGGCGACCTATTCTCAGGTCTGCCGCAATCCCTCCCGCAAAGCGGATTGGTTGTGTGCTATCGCCGAGCACAGCGGTGCGTTGATCATCTTGGACGAATCGCATAACGCCACGGGCGAATCCAACACAGCCACTAATGTTCAGCGGATTATTCAAGCCAGCGGCCAGCCCGCGCTATTTTCCAGCGCCACTTATGCCAAACGCCCGGACAGTCTGGCGCTGTATTCCTCCGTATTGCCCGTGATGTTCCGTAACGATGATTTGGCGGGCATGTTGGAAAGCGGGGGTGCGCCCTTGCAAGAGGTATTCTCGCAGATGCTGGCTGAGGATGGCGTGCTGATTCGCCGGGAACATGATCTGTCGAATATTACCTTCAAAACCCTACCCGATACCGCACGGGCGGAACGCAATCGGGCGATGGCTGACCAGTTGGCGTCTATCCTGGAGAAAATGGCTTGGTTGGGCGGTGACATTGAGGTGTTTATCTCCGAAGAAAACCAACGCCTGAATAAGCAATACGATCTGGATAACGAAAAGGAAAGACAGGGTAATCGCGCCGGCCTGCATTCGGTCCATTTCGGCTCCCGGCTTTATCAACTGAACAACCTGTTCCTGTTGGCCCTGAAAATCGACCAAGCCATTGAGTTTGGCGCTCAGGAACTTGCCGCGGGCCGCAAACCCGTCTTCGTATTGGAAAACACCATGGAGTCCCTGCTAAAAGAGGTGGTCACCAATCGCTTCGAGGAACCCGAAGCCACGGCTGCTGAGTCCGCCCAGGTGGAGGACGCGGGATCGTCCGGGCAAACCTATCCCATGCTGACCTATCGTGATGCTCTACGGCGAGTTTTATCAGCGATGATGACGTACACCGAACGCAACGGTTACGGTGTGCCAACTACCCGATTCGTGGTAAGAGACGATCTGGTCAGCCTGTCCAAAAGTATTCAAAAAGATATTGACCATTTTCCGGATTTACCGCTGTCTCCCCTTGATACGATACGTATCGCACTGCAGGACCGCGGTTATCAGATTGGGGAACTCTCCGGTCGCAGTTTTCAGTTGGCGTGGACCGAAACAGCCGAGGGCCAGCAGATGCGGGTCCTACAAAAGCTGGCAGAGAACCGAAACGATGTGGTTTATCGGTTCAATACCGATGTTTATCAGGGGCTGTTGATGACTCGCTCGGGATCGACCGGCTTGAGCGCCCATGCACGTAACGATGTACCGGGCTGGAGTCCTGCCCCGCGCAGTCTTTTCGAATTACAGATTCCGCAGAATGTGGCCGAACGCATCCAGTTTTGGGGCCGTATCAATCGGCGGGGTCAGTGCGTGGCCCCTACCGTGGTTACCCCCTCCACCGAACTGCCTTGCGAGGTCCGGCTCATTGCTATGCAGAACGCCAAGTTACGGCGGCTGTCCGCGAATACCACCAGCAATCAAGACAATGCCGCGCTGGCACGCCATATTCCTGATCTGCTGAATACGTTGGGTAATCAAATTGCGCGGCGCTGGGTGCTCCAAAATGCCTTTGATGCGAGCCGCCTGGATGCCAATTGGACGGCGGAGCGGGACGCCCTGCCGGAGTGGTATATCAACCGCATCATGTCCCGCATCGTCTTGTTTTCAGTCAACGAGCAGGAACGGGTATTGGAAGAGTTGGCCGGACTTTACCAAGCGCAGATGGAAGAATACCGCAATGCGGGTATTCAACCGCTGCGGACCGCAGAATTCGACTGGAAGGCGCAAGAGGTCCAGCGGGATATTTTTGAGTCCACGCCTGGCGTAGGCCACGATACCGATAGCCCGTTCCATGCGTCGGTGGATTTTGTCACCGTCCAGTACGAAGAGGAACGCCAGCCGCTCAGCACGGCTACGGTACGCAACGCGTTGGCCTATAACGCAAGCGCTTGGAAGGCCGAACCGGTGTTACGGGAATTTGCAACCCTCAAGGCACTGAAGTTGCAACAGGCCCTGCGCCCGCATGGTCGCTATCTCGGGTTCCCTGACGTCGAGGCTGGTTTAGCGGACACCAAGCCAAATCCTGTCAAACGCACCGAGGCAAGTTTAGCCCCGATCGCGCATTTTCTGGAGAACGTGCAGATCGGTTCGGGCATCGAGTGGACGCCCACTAATAGCCGAAACATCGAGCAGTGGGAAGAGACAGCAGAGGAGGAAGGGCAAGACAATGCGCAGGAGGACGTGGAGCGGCAACGGGGTTTGATCGTGGCCCTCCGCGCGCCCAATGCCGAGGATTTACACTTGGCGGGCCGCTATCAGATCATTGTTGCTTGCCCCGGCGAGGAGCGGTTTACGCGGGTCAGCCTGAGCACATTGCAGCGCGGCCAGTACCAATTATGCCCTCCGGAAGCCGATAGCGCAGCCATCCTTGACCATTTCGATCAAGCCGAGCGTGGTACGAAAATCATGCACCGCAATCTCCTGATCGGCAACCTATACGCCGCCCTGCAAACAGCGGTACAGCGCGATCTGGGACGACCGGCGATTTTCACCACCGCCGAGGGTCACCGCGAACGGGGCGTATTGCTGCATGGTGATGTCGATCTTAAGCTGTTGCGCATGCAGCCCGTGCTGCTGCGCACGGCAGAGCAACTGCAGCGCTTTATCGACGACCACCCGGCGGATACCACAACGTTGGTTTCCAGCGATACAGGGGGTCGCCCGGAAAGATATAAGCGAGGTGTTGATTTTATTCTAACGCTGCAAGATCAAGCCGTAACGCTCACCATTCCCGGCGCGCATAGCCGGAATGCCTCGCTGATTCATGACGCCCGCTGGCAGGCGCTCAATGTTGAGCTGGCGGGCAACCGTACCGTGCTCTCGGGTGAGTTGCCAGCCGACCGGTTAGCGGATGTCATCGCGGTATTGGGCGCTCAGCACGCCTGGTATGCGCACTCGGATTACCGCGATTGGTACAATCGTTTGAATGAGAATAGTTCTGTGGATGATTTGGCAAGCGGTCCCCCCGATCCCTTGCACACCCAGCCCTGGCTCAATACCGGACCGCCGCAGGTCCTCACTTCGGGAGTTGCGCCATGAATAGTGAATTCATCGATTTGCAAGGCACTCGCACGACATTAGCGCATTGTTGCGAACGCTTGGGCATCACGCCGCCGTTACTCCCCCGGCAACGCATCAGTTGGACCGGTTGGGACGAGAAGTTGGACATTGGTATGAACGCCCAGATCGACTGTTTCGAGCCGGCGCTTGACGACGAACCGTATGTACTCAGTTTTAGTGTATACGAACGGATTCGCGTTACCGGTTCAATGGGCGAGGACTTCGGGACAGAGAACCGTAAGGTGGTTACCCTGGACTTTGCACAGGTCGACCCCACACTGGAACCCGGTCAGGCGCTCGTTGATCCTCTGCATACGCCGTTACTGCTGGCAATGGCTGAGGTTAATCCGGCGTTGGAGGGGTGCACGCTGGATGAGGTATTGGACGAGGTGCGCCAGATATTGGCAGGGTGGCCGGTACAGCGGGAGCAGGTGGGGTGTTGAAAGTCCGTACTAGAATACTCTTCGCTATTCGCTAAATTGTATCAGTGAGTAACGCATCAATAATCAGTTGAACAACGAATAGCCTTGTCTAACTTATTGGTAAATTGTTCCTAAAGAGGTCAACGAGATGACGCAATTGACACTGGATATACCAGAGGACGCCTTTGCCACCCTGCGCAAAGATCCCGTGGAATTCGCCAGTGAGCTACGCATAGCCGCGGCGGTGAAGTGGTATGAACTGGAGTTGATCTCCCAGGGCCGCGCGGCTGAGATCGCAGGGCTTACCCGTGCCGAATTCATCACTGCGCTGGGCCGGTATAAGGTCAGTCCATTCCAGTACACCGCCGAAGAGGTGCTCGCGGAGCTGGCCCATGTCGATTGATGGGGTGGTGATCAACGCCTCGCCCTTGATTGCCCTTTTTCGGGCAAATCTCCAATCCGTGTTGCCGAGGCTCTTTTCGGAGTTGTTGGTCCCTACGGATGTCTGGAAAGAAGTCGTCAACCGCACTCATGACGACCCGGCTACTCGCGCGCTTCCCCAGTCACCGTGGGCAAAACAGGTGCCGGTCTCCATCGACCCGCGGATTCGGTTGTGGAACCTGGGGGCTGGGGAAACCGCCGTTCTCTCCCTGGCACTGAGTAAGCCAGGCGGGCTTGCGATCGTGGACGATAGAGCGGCGAGACGCTGTGCCCATGTGATGGAGATCACCACGATTGGTACGGCAGGCGTGATCGTTCTCGCCAAGAGAAAGGGTGTAATCGCATCGGTAGAAGGCGCGCTGAGACAGTTGCAGGGGGCGGGCCTTTGGCTTTCCGACGGGTTGGTTTCTCAACTGGCTGCTGAATGCGATACCCCGAGTTGAACGGACATGCTCCACCGATACAGCTCCCGCCGTGCCAGCCTGTAAGAAGAGTTCCTCTTCCCAGCTCCAACTGAGCCGTCGCATTCGAATCTTCATCAGGGCTGCTTTTTAAACTGCTGAATTGGCTAAACACCGATTCAATGCGAGCGCCTTAATCCCTTCTTCATCAGGGCTGTCTATTAAAGTAAGCGGTGCATCTAGCACAGAGTTGCGAAAGCAGCCGGCAAAGCAGCACGGATTTTCATCATTCAATCTCCTCAGTCAATAGAAATGTAGCGTTAATCGTTGGATTGAAGATTAAGCCGTTCCTGTTTCTGAGTGATTTCGCGACTACCGCTTTTCGGTTTCATTTGTTTCTGCGCGATCAATCGCTTGTGAGCGAGTGGTCACTCCCCTGATCGCGCTGATCACCGCTGTGAAAACCGCCATTCTGTGAACCTTGATCCCGACCCTCACTTTACTTGTAAGGGACTGATCCTCGCCTTAGTGAAGGATCATATTCAAACGACTCTCTGACTATTAGAGAAACAGGTCAGCACGCACGTGAAAACGGGCTGCCAAACGTTTCGCCAGCGTTTTACTAATTGCCCGCTGCCCGTTCAGGATTTCGGAAATACGACTTTGCGGTGCACAATCGCTAAGATCAGTTTGCTTCAGGTCATGCTGCTCCATCAGAAAGCGCAATAATTCACGGGGTTCTGCCGCTGGAATCCGACAATGTTCGTTTTCGTAAGCTATCAATTGTTCGGCCAGATAGTCGAGCACGTCGGCCAAGGGATGCTGTTCATCATCACCCACGACGTCAAGCAACGCATCCACGGTGGCGGCAACCTGGACGTACTCGGCTTCGGTCCGCACAGACGTTACGCCAATCAACTGCTTGAAAGGTAGCCATGCCTCCAGGATAGCCTGGGGATTCGGTAAGGGTTTGAGTACCTGGCTCATCACTTTTTAGTCTTCCATTTGCCGCGGTCGTACTCCGCATGGGTCAAGATGGCGCGGATGAATACTTTGCGCCGATTGTAATGGATTGAAGCAATCAATCTGTACTTGTTACCGCCAACGTTGAATACGGTCAAGCCGTTCACGTAGTCAGCGCTAGCAAAAGTAGCCCGCAGGTCGTTGAAGTCTTTGAATGTTTCGCTTTCCATAGTGTGATGCCACGCCTCAAGCGCACCCTTTGCGTCTGGATGGGCTGTCCAGAATTTCACCAACGCTGGTTTAGCAATCACATGCATAGTTGCAAAATATACCACAAAGGTATAGATGGCAAGATACTGGACCGAGCTTGATCACAGCAATTCCTAAAATGGCCTCCGGAACGATTTCCGCCGCCAGCGGCAGGTCCTTTCGCTAAAGGATTCACTCTGGTGTGCCCGACCACTGTGTAACCGTCTCAGCCGGCACTGCAGACGCCTTTGCTCGCTATAGGTTTTCAGTATCGACGAATTTCAGCGCCCCGTGCGGATTGACTTGCTCTTGGTTTCGGCAACCCGGCGTGGCCCAAGAATTAAGCTTGATTGGCCTGATTGTCGATGCTCCTGCCAATCTCAGTAACAACAAGGCCCATTTCCAAGGCTTCGGCGGCGAATGAGTCCAGCCGTTTTGGTCGATACCGGCCCTTTGGTTGCTGTGCTGTTAGTCAGGTCGTTCAAGAGCATGTTTTTACCTTTTTGTTGATAGGATAGTGGCATGATTAAAGCCCCATAGATCGGGTACAAAAAGCGCTCGACGTTATCCTGAAACCGTTGGGCTAGGCTTCGCTCCCGCCCGATCCTCTGGCTCTTTGCTTCACCATTGCGGAGGACCGCATGATCGACTTAACCAAAGTGTCCAATACCGCTCTCGTGCACGAAATTTATCGGCGTATACAGGGCGAATCGGATATGCACTATCACCTCAACTACTTGTTCAGGAAATCGTTACGCCCGATCTACCTCTTTTTCGACCAACAGGACATTGATGAGGCCAACATCCGTATGCGCAAGATCCCCGATTGGCAAGAACTGGAAGCGGCCCGTGACGAAGTTCTCCAATATTTTCCAACGGATGACGCAGCAGAGGACATCACCTGATACCACCGTCAAGTTCTTACTGGGTTGGGTCGTACCCACTCGAAACGATAGTGGTCGAATCCAAAAAGATATACAATGACTTGGTGTATATCCTGCTGCGCCTGGAGGCGGTTGATGCAAGTCTCGAAATGGGGAAATAGTTTAGCCGTGCGAATCCCTGCCGCTGTGATTGAAGCGCTTAACCTCAAAGAAGGTGACGATATCGAAATTCAGATTGCCGGTGCGCGCCAGTTTGAGGTCAGCCGCTCACCGGATAATCAGGCGTTACTGGCGCGGTTGCGAAAATTCCGGGGTCGTTTACCAGTGGGTTTTCAGTTTGATCGGCTGGAAGCCCATGAACGCAAATGAGCCGTTTTTCGACACCAACATCTTATTGTACCTACTCTCCAGCGACGCAGCCAAGGCGGATCGCGCGGAGCAATTGATGGCTACTGGGGGCGTCATCAGCGTCCAGGTGCTCAACGAATTCGCTACCGTGGCCTCCCGCAAACTGGGCATGAGTTGGCGCGAAATTCGCGAGGTGCTGGACACAGTGCGCGCGATCTGCCGGGTCATGCCGCTGACCCTGGAAACCCATGACCGAGGGATGGCCCTGAGCGAACGTTATGGTTTCGCCCTTTACGATGCAATGATTCTCGCCGCCGCGCTGTTGGCGAACTGTATGATCCTGTACACGGAAGATCTGCAGGACGGTCAACGCATCGATAATCAGTTAACGGTCAACAATCCGTTTAATCCTCCTTGAGCTTGAAGTTTTCTCAAGATTGAACAATCACCAACTTTAACTAGTAGTTGTTCAGTTTGCAAAATTCGTTGAGCGTCGGCGAATCACTTGTTCCCAACAACAGCAGCACCCTATGAGAAGCGACTACCCTCGATATAGCCGTCCCGCTCGGTAAATCCATGTGATTGAACCTAGACATAAATTCCAGGCTTATCGGTACCTGTAGAAGCGACACTTACCACGTCCCTCGCTCGCTGAAGTTTTCATTAATTGTAACAAACGGTTGCATCCTTGATCAGAACCAGCCGGTGCAGCATAGATGTAGCGCGTTCCCCCAAAAAGGCTCAGCGTTGGCGTTCGAAGCAGCGAGTACAGTAGCAACCAGCAAAACAGTACGGATTTTCATCATTCAATCTCCTCAGATTTAGTAGAAATCTGGTGTTATGAACGTTGGATTGAAGGTTAAGCAGCGCCTATTGCTGAGCAATACCGCAACGCCCGAATTTTTTGGTTACATTTGTTTCCGAGATATCGGTAATCTGCTGGTTGCTTTATCGTGAAACTCACCCACCACCACTGGCGGAGCAGGTAAATCTGTTCCGCCAAAATCGGCATCCCACTGCCGCACCGCTGCACCAGAATCCTTAACATCAGTTGGAACAGGCTTTGCGCTAGTGCTTCAGCCGTCCTGAATTGAAGGATAGAGGCGTTTCAGTTTGATGCGGGCATCGGGGGTGGTGAAGCGCCAGTTCACGGGGCGCAGGTTGGTGTTGCGGATCTGTTGCCAAGCGGTCACCTGTTCAGTCAGGTGATCAGCAGTGGGGATACGGCGGTCCAGACACTGGCGGCTGAGGATGCTCAGTTCAATCTCGGCCATGTTCAACCAGCTGCCATGAATAGGGGTGTGATGAATCTCCAGTCGCTCAATGAGGGAGCGCGCCAGCGCGGCGTCGAAGGCTTGGTATAGGGCGGCCGGTTTATGCGTGTTCAGGTTGTCCATGACCAACACCACTTTCTCCGCATCAGGATAGCGGACCTCCAGCAGAGCGCGGACCTCGTGCGCGAAATCAATCGCGGTGCGCCGTTCGGTCACCGAAACGTGGCGGTGTCCGGTCAGGGGTTCGCAACTTAGGAACAGATTGGCGGTGCCCCGCCGTTCATACTCGTAGTCTATCCGGGCCGGTTGCCCGGGACCAGCGGGAATGGGAACGCGCTTCTCCGCCACCAGTTGCTTGCTCATCTCATCCAGGCACACCACCGGTCGGGTGGCGTCGTAGGGTCGGGTGTAGACCGCCAGCACATCCTCCATGGCGCACACAAAGTCCGCATTGGCACAGGGCGGAATCACCCATTGCCGGCGCATCCACGGCTTGAGTGCGTTTTTTTAAGCGTCATGCGTACACACTCTGGACTGATCGTGTCGATCACCTCCAGTTCCACTAACCGGTCGGCTAATAGCTGCAGGGTCCAACGGTTACGTCCCGCAGGCGGAGCGCCACAGGCTAAGGCAATCAAGTGCGCCTCCTGGCTCCCGTCCAGTTTGCGATACTGCCGACCGGTGGGCTTCTTCCGAAACAATGCCGCGGCCTGCCCGTGTTCCACAAACGCTTGGCGGACCCGATAAATGGTTGACATCCCACACTCTAACGCCTCAGCGATTCGCGCGTCATCCCAGCCCGGTCCGTCCGCCCCAGCATCGGCCTTGAGCAAAATACGGGCGTGAATCAGCGTAGCCGCCGCCCGTTTCCCCGTACAAATTAATTCCTCAAGCTCGCCGCGTTCTTCAGCGTTTAATCGGACAATGTACTTGGGTAGCGGCATGTTCAGACTCCTCGGAGGTAAAGTAGCTACAGATAACCCAATGGGTTGCTTTCCGTCAACTCAGCTCGGGTAAACCACTAGATTCCGCCATGGCTAGCTCGCCTACCAGGCCCGGATACTCAAACCCTAAATTCAGTTTATCCTCGTGAGGATCGACCCCCTCGTCATCGAACAGCTCAGCAGCCTGCAGCACGTCATCAACCACGGCCTTCAACTGGGTTTTCCAATCGTCAGCGGATTGCGGTGCGGACTCCTCACGCGGCGGCTTAGCAAGGTTTACAGATTTGGAACGTTCTGCCGGTTCATCGGGCTGAGAGGCCGCTGTCGGCGCACCCACCTCCCGAAACGTCTCGGCGAGGGCAGCATCCAACTGGTCAAGCTCCTGCAAATACTCCGCAACGAATTGGCTGGCAAAATCTTTGGGGCGGCCGTTGGCCTGGGTGACTGTGGATTCCAGGGCTACCGCCAATTGCTGAGCAATTTGTAACTCGTCAAGCGATCCGTTCACCACACAGGCAACCGCTTGGCGCAGACCCTCCGGGGTCAGTAGCGCCTGTTGCGCCTTTAGATCGGTCTCCGGCGGTCCCAAGGGCACCAGGCGGTTCAGGCGATACGCTTTCGCTTTAAACTCGCCGGTGTAGAACAGATTGGCCCGAATCACCGTGGTGCCATGAAAAATATGGGCCTCGCCAAGGCGTTGGGCGCGCAGATCCAGTGGATCAATGCGGGCACGCCGTTCCAGGGTAGCATTCGGTACATCACGGTACAGTCCGGACAGCAGGGTATTGTGGCCACGCGTGAAACCGCTGGTCTGTACCGCGATAGCGTGCCCCCCCAGCTTCTCGAACAGATCAGCCGTATCCTTGGGATCCTCAATCTTCATGGCGATCTTGGTCAGCGTATTGCCGACAATAGCGTCGGCTTCTTCCTTGGATTGTTTACCGAAACTCTGGATGTCCTGACCGCCAAAGCACACCGAGAATCCTAAGCTGCGGGCCTGCGCGGGCACCACGGCAAACCCCTTCACCGCGTAGTAGCCGTACTCGTCGAAGACTCCGACATAGGGCGAGGGCGAGTTGGTGGGCCGACGCTCGATCACAGCGCGATGGCTACCTTCCAGCTGTGCGCCTAAGCCGACGGCTAACATCGCCTTCAGGGAGGAGATCAACAGCTTGCCGAGGTTAGCCAATTCATCGGGGCTTTTCTCCAGTGCGGGGAGCATCACGACCAATATCCGCCGCTGCAACACCACATCCGTGAGATCGATCTCGGCATAACCGGCGCGAAAGATATGACCGTACACGTCGGCCAGTTGATTGAACATGCGGTTGAACTGGTTTTGCAGATAGCCGTGCTGAAGATAAGTTTGGGAGTCCGGTTGTCCTGGATAAG
>JAZBPA010000037.1:0-4085 GCA_036351435.1 Candidatus Competibacteraceae bacterium | reverse complement strand
ATCCGGTTGACCGGGATAACTGACTTTCTGGCCGGGCCGTAGGCGTTCATTACCGCGAATCACCACGACGTCACCCGGCTCCAGCCCTTCCAACACTTGAAATCGGTTACCCACCGCCTCACCGAGTTGCACCGTGCGAGAATTGGCTGTCCCGTTCTGAACCACGTAGACAATGGCCTCTCCGCCCTTACGCAGCACAGCGTCTTTATGAACCGAAACCACGTTGTCTGCTGCGGCTACCGGCAATAGCAGCGTGACGGGTTGATTGGCAGCCAGTGGCAGGGTGCCATGGAACTGGGGTGTGAAACGCACCGGCCGGGTACGTGAGGCTGGATTCTCATCCGGAATAATTGCACGCACTTGGGCCTGATGTTGGGTGCCATCTTCCAAGCGCACCGCAATGATGCTGTTTGGCGCTATACCGAGCAACCGATTGGCCGGCACGTCAGCTTCAATTTCCAAGTTGCGCTCATTGATTAAGGTCACCACCGGATCGCCGCGTTGTACCCAAGCGCCTTGGTTGACATTGCGCAGAGTGACCGTGCCGGCGAATGGGGCTTTTACGGTGCCATAGCCGACTTGCGCTCTGAACAGGGCTACATTGACTTGACCGCGGGCGATGCGCGCTTCCATTTCTTGCCGACTACCACGCGCTACGCCGACTTCTTGTACTTGAGTGTCGTATTGAGATTGGTTAAATGCGGCGCTACCTCGCAGTTTCGCCTGGCGTTCCAGTTGTAAACGCGCAAGTTTTTCTCTGGCCAGTTCTGTGGCGCGTTGCGCTTCGAACTCATCCAGTTCGGCCTCCTGCAATAAAGCGAGGGCTTCCAGACGGTCCAAATCCAATATAGCGAGGGGATCGCCCTGCTCTACACGGTCACCGACCCGCACTAGAAACTCAACGACCAAACCATCGGTACGGGCGGAGACTTCGCCGCTTTGCGGGGCGACCAGCCGACCGATAACCGGTACGGTTTGCGACAGGGGTTCCTGCAGTACGGTATCCACGCCAACCGGAGTAGTCGGCATTTGAGCCAGTGCTGGTGCGCTCATGAGTAAGCCGACAATGATGGCCCATAACAGCCATATACCGGTACAGTGTCTCATCAACCACCCCGGTATTTTGTACGAACAAACGTGCATAAAGAGTCCAGGTTTTAATGTGCCTTTAGCTAGGCTTTGGCATGCCTATAACCGGTTGGGTCAGTTTTCCATGACTTGATTTTCCGTGACAAGAACAGTCACCTGCATTGCCGGTGATTGGGGTTCTGCGGCAAGAAAGGTTCCTGATACCGGCGGAATGGCTTCTGGATGGCGGTGCACGGCCACCGCAATGTGATCGTGACCGGTCACTTGGCCGCTAGTGGAGTCAAACCCTTTCCAGCCGGCTCCCGGTAGATAAACCTCCGACCAAGCGTGAGTCGAGCCGTCACCTTGCACCGTGGCCGGTGAATACAAATAACCACTGACGAATCGCGCCGCTAATCCTAAGTAACGACACGCTTCAATGAATAACGTAGCGTAATCTCGACAAGAGCCACCTTGTTTGAGCAAGGTTTCCGCAGGCGTTTGGACACCCGGCTCTTCACGCATCGAATAATTAAACTCTTGTGCGATAGCATTGTTGATTTGGTCTAGCAGCACATAGGTTTGCATGACTTGTCCGGGTTGCCAAAAACGGGTTAGCCACTCCTGCAATGCTGGATGGTCTTTGACAAACAAGGGTAAGATATAAGGTCCTAAGTCGATTCGCTCTAAGGGGTCGTATTGGAAAGGGAAGTTGACCGCATAATCCACGACTAAAAAATCCAGTGGCTGATCTTCGTAATGCTTCAAGATGATTCCGCTAGAAACCGATAACTGATCTGCCGGTTCGAGAAAAGCAACGGTACCTACGGAATTGCCGTAAACATCCCGCTGCCATTTGATTTTGTGGTTTGGGGTGATCTCCAATTCAGAGGATTCAATGCGGATATCGTGTCCTTCGCGTGGCCTTAACAACAGTTTATGGGGTTGTAGGGTGACGGTCGCCTTGTAGTGATAAGTTGTGGTATGGGTTATTTTTAAGTGGCGCATTGGGGCAGCCTCAAGGGCTTGAGGGGATGAGCACAGATCATATCGCAAAAACCCTACATTAATCCTGTTTTGACTGCTGCGGGTTTAATCTATTGTCGAATCCCTTCTACCGAGAGAATCATCTCGACTTCGGTTGAGGCAGGACCCAAATCGTAATCAATCCCGAAATCGGCGAGCTTCAGCGTGGTGGTTCCAGCAAAGCCGCGCCGGTAGCCGCCCCAAGGATCTGGGCCGTGGCCAATGTGCTCGACATCAATAGTCACCGGACGGGTGACGCCGTTCAACGTCAAATCGCCTGTCAATTCAGCTTTGTTGTCTCCGCTCTCGGTAAATGCGGTAGACACGAAACGGGCCTCGGGATGCTCATTGACATTCAGAAAATCGCTGTTACGCAAGTGCTTGTCGCGCTCGGCATGATTGGAATCGACGCTGGCAGTTTTAATGACCACCTCGACTTTCGCTGCTTCTGGATTGTTCTCGTCATAACTGAAGTTGCCGGCAAAGTCGTTGAAACGACCGTATAGCCAACTGTAACCCAGGTGCTTGATCTTGAACTGCACGAAGGCGTGCGAACCTTTGGTGTCGATCAGAAAATCTTCTGCAACCGCTAATCCCGGCAACAACATTGCCAATCCCAGCGATAAAATACCGGCTACAGTAAGTTTTTTCATAATAGAGATCTCCTTCGAGTTAGCGCTTTAAGGTTCAGAATTAACGCGACCCAGCATACGTAGCAGAGTGCGGTCACGGTCCAGAAAATGATGTTTCAAGGCGGCCAAGGCATGAACCGCTGCTAAAGAGATCAGGGTAATGGCCAACCACCAATGAATGTCGCCGGCAATGTCTTCCTGTTGTTCTATAGCAGTGATGCTGGCTGGTACGGAGAATAGCCCGAATACCTCGATCGATTTGCCGTCAGCCGTGGAAATCAGATAACCGGTCATCATGACTGCAATCAGTAGCCCGTAAAGGGCGATATGAGCGATACCGGCAAGTCGCTGTTCTAACTGCGAATGTTGTGGCAAGGGATGCGGGCGAGGATTCAAAAACCGCCAAGCGAGACGCAGGAGCACGGTCAAAAAAAGCAAGATGCCGATACTTTTATGAATATCTGGGGCGCGCCGATACCAGGGATCGTAATAGGTCAGATCCACCATCCATAGCCCTAAAGCGAACAGACCGATAACCACGAGCGTCACCACCCAGTGGAACAGAACCGCTACCCATCCATATGTTTGTTCGGTGTTTCGCCAGTGCATGATGGTCTCTGCGCAGATACCCGTCGGGTAGACCGTCTGTGGATTAATGAGTTCAGCGGTCGAAATACCCTGCGCTGCGCTGTGTTATGCTCTGCGGCCAGCATAAAACCGGCAGGAGGACAAGATGAGTGGAGTTGAACGGCGCGACATCAGCTTTCCTAGTGGAGATGCCACTTGCCAGGCTTGGCACTTTCGCTCAGGTGCTCAGTCCGCACCCTGTGTAGTGATGGGACACGGTTTCGGCTTGACCCGCGATTGTTCATTGGAACGCTACGCGCTGCGGTTTGCGGAGGTGGGCTTGGACACGCTAATTTTCGATTACCGCCATTTCGGCGAGAGTGGCGGGGAACCGAGACAATTGTTTGCCATCAATCAGCAATTGCAAGATTGGGCTGGGGCACTTAAAACCGCCCGACAACTTGAAGGGGTTGACTCTAACCGCATCGCAGCTTGGGGAACTTCGTTCGGCGGCGGACATGCTTTGGTTGCCGGTGTCCGGGATGGCCAAGTGGCGGCTATCGTAGCGCAATGTCCGATGATGGATGGTTTGGCGGCGTTTATTGGCGCTGTGCGTTATGCCGGTTTAGGTGCAGTAACGCGGATGACAGGCCACGCTCTGCTGGATTTAACCGCTGGTCTACTCGGGAAACAAGGCTCACGTTTGCCGATTGTCGCTGAACCGGGACAATTAGCCTTTATGAGCACGCCGGATGCATTACCTGGTTTTACAGCCATCACTCCCAATGGTTT
>JAZBPA010000036.1:0-4567 GCA_036351435.1 Candidatus Competibacteraceae bacterium | reverse complement strand
TTGCTTTGCTGTGGGCCAGAGCCGCTATCAAACAGGCCATGCACCAGTTCATCACGCCGCTACAACTGCGCACTGATGGCGTGGACGATGACACCTTGAAGCAACGGGTGGTGCAACTGGGTCTGGATTTCTCGCTGGTCACGCGCTGGACTTCGTTTGTCGCGGTGTCGAAGCAAATCTATAACCCCAATCCAGTAGCGACGACCACGCGTCCCATACCCGTACCGCAAGTGAAAGGGGTAACGGCTGCGGCCTATGGTAATACTCAGCAATTCGTCAATGGTGGTACGCAGGCTCAGTTTATTGGAGGTGCTGCTCCCGAACCGGCAACACTGGCGGGTTTGCTATTGATGACGCTGGTTTTGATCAGCTTTTTGGTGATGCGTCAGCAGCGTTTCACTTGCGCTGTGCATCCATACTGCGGGTAGCCACGTAAATTAATCACAACAACAGGGCAAAGCAACGAAACAAGCTGACCGCATGATCTCGTCAATTAGCCCTTAATTCACAAGCAGTTAAGTTACAACAAACTCGAAGAGGCAACCATGAAAACTCAGATCGCATTAGCACTCGCTTTAGCATCCACACTCGCAGTTAGCGTAACGGCCACAGCTGAACCTTTTAATAATCGGGGCACGAACTATATTGCCACGTCCCCACAGGGTTCTTACAGCGGATCTGACCCGACCGTAGCGACAACCCAGCCATTCAACAACCGCGGGGACAATTTCATCGTTACTGCTCCTCCAGGTTCCCTGGCTCCCCGCCTTCCCGCCGTGGTTCGATCGGAAGGGTTTAATCGCCGTAACCCTTACGTCAAGGAACAGTCCGGTTCAGGAAGTTACGCTTCTCGCAGCTGGAATCGTTAATAAATAGCTATACGAGGCTTGGAAACCATCTGGTCTCCAAGCCGCCATTATCGATCGGGATAGTGTTATCAAGACCGTTTGCGGTAGGGATACCGCAGTCGAGCCTACAGGGAAGTATTAACGGCGTGTCGTGATAACGGTATCCCGGTCGATAATCACGAAGCAGCGACAAAGACTGATTACAGTAATTCTTCTATTGCGGCAGTGATTTCCTCAGTTAAAGGTTCGATACGCGCGGGCCACATGGCCACTAAATTTCCGTCCCCATCAATCAGGTACTTGTGGAAATTCCAGCGCGGCGCGCCGTCTTCGCCAACTTGCTCAACGATCCAACGGTACAGAGGATGCGCTTCTCCGCCGATAACCCGCTGCTTAGCTGTGAGCGGAAAGTCGACCCCATAATTAGTCGTACAAAACTTCTGTATCGCCTCCTCCTCACCGGACTCCTGCTGACCAAAGTCGTTGGAAGGTACGCCCAACACGATTAATCCTCGTTCCCGATACCGTTCCCAGAGCTTTTGTAAATCCGCATATTGCGGGGTGTAGCCGCATTCCGAAGCGGTGTTTACGAGCAATACAGGATGCCCCTTGTAATTTTTCAGTGGCAAGGGTTGATGATTAATAGCCGTGAAGTCAAAAGCGTGTGCCGTCATCTGAACTCCTCGTAGTGAAAGTTCAATACCCGTCGGGCATTGGTTGGTTAACGTGGCTCTTCAGTCGCAAGTTGTTTCATCTCTTCCAGCAGTTGTTCCGCTTTGGTTTGAAACGCACGAAAGGCTTGGAAATCGGCTGGATTTCGTTGCCGCAAACTGCTGATTAAGGCAATTAAAGCGTCGCGACGGAGGGTAGAAAATTCGCTTGTTAGCTGGTAAGCCTTGAACGATGGCGATGCTTTGCTGAGAGGACGATCTGAAAAGCGCTGAACTATGCTTCGCCAGATCATCAGCACTTCCGTTCCCAGCTGATCGGCCAGTTGATCCTCCGAGAGTTTTCCTTGCTTGGCTTCGCCGATCAGCCGATTATAGGCGGTATTAGCGGTTTCTTCCTGGGTTCTGAACCAGTCAATGTCATCCTGAAATGCCAATTCCTTTTGGACATCATAAAGCGGCTTCGGCACATAACTAGCCATCACTGTAGTTATGCTCAGCAGGCCCGCGATGGCTAGCAACACTCGTTTCCCGGCATGAGCGGATCTGAACCTTGGCTCCAAAGGGCGGGATAAGGGTATACCGAGCAAGAAACCGCCGAGTAAACCCCCGATATGTGCAGCATTGTCGATGCCTTGTTGGAATAAGCCGTAAGATATGGATATGCCGATGAACATTGCGGCGATGATGAGTAGATTCCTGATAATGAACGGCGGTAACGTGTGTCGCCGGATGATCAGGTAGGCAATCAGCGCACCATACACGCCGAAAACAGCTCCCGAAGCGCCGACGCTGATGCGCTGCTGGTACCAGAGAATACTGCTCAAGCTGCCGATCAGTGCCGAGCCGAGATAAATGAAAACGAAATAGCCATTACCGTACAGTCGTTCCGCCAAGCGACCGACCTCGAAAAGCACCCACAGATTAAACAGCAAATGCAGAAAGCCGACATGCAGAAAAGCGCTGGTCAACAATCGCCACCATTCTCCACCGGCGGTCAACGGTCGGAAATTGCCGCCCCAGCTCAGGTAAAGTTTACTATCGCTAGCCTCAATACCTGTATCTGTGCCCACGAAACTCATGCTGATGAAAACTAGCAGATTCACCCCGATCAACACCGGGATAACATAGAGATGCGGGGTAACACGCAGCAGCTTGTTTTGAAAACTCAGATTGTCCAATAGTGACTCAGAGACCGGGCTGGATTCGGAAGATTTCCGCTACGGTATGCTCAATGTTTTCGTATAGCACTGAGGTCCATTGCGGGGCTCCGGTGGGTGGAACAAGCTTTTTGTGCCGAGGATCGGTAGGCGATATAACGACTCTGATCTTGTCCTTACCCAACTGATGAACCAAAGTAAACAGTTCTTCGATAGCGGGATCGCCGATGGCAAGACAACCGATAGAGACCGCCTTGCCATGGATGAATATAGCGGAGCCCGGATCACTGCGACCATCGCTCTGGGCTTGTCGTAAATCGAAGGCGTTCGGGTAGTCCAGTTCCAGGGAAAGATGATACGCACTATTTGGATTGAGGGATTTGATGCGGTAGATGCCTTCCGGTACTTGTTGGTCACCTTCCCGTAATTTAGGCCCCAGCGTCCCGCTAGCCGCTTGCACCGGGTACTGTTTGACCAGTTGCCAACTCATCCCTGTCTTGGCCCATACTTCCAATACTTTTTTATCTTTGATGGCCAAGAACAGCATTTGTTCAGGAACACCATGAGCCCGAACTTGCCGGAAATAAAGTGCCAATCTTTCTGCGACTTTAGCGCTGTACTGATCAATTACTTCCGTTATGGTGCTTTTTCTTACAGCCATCGTACATTTACCAGTGTGGTCTGATTCGCCCACCTCAGTCGCGATGCTACATCATTGTTGCATGCAATCGAATTTGCTTATACGATTAACCTCTTTACCTAAATTTACACTCCTTGCTTCACTCTCAATCATCAGATGGGAGGGAGCTTCAATCCGAAAGGGGCTTTCATGCGACATTATGAAGTCGTGTTTTTAGTGCATCCCGATCAAAGCGAGCAAGTGCCCGCAATGGTTGATCGTTATCGTCATATGATCGAGAACGACGGTGGTGCGATTCATCGCTTAGAAGATTGGGGTCGCCGTCAGTTGGCTTATCCCATCAATAAAATTCATAAGGCACATTATGTGCTGATGAATATCGAGTGCAATCAGCCGGTAGTGGATGAATTGACCAGCGCATTTCATTTTAATGACGCGGTGATTCGCCACTTGGTAATGCGTCGTCAAGAACCGGATATCGAGCCGTCGCCCTTGGTTAAAGCCCGCGACACCCGGGATTCAGACACCAGAGACTCAGATACCCGGGATTCGGATACGCGGGACTCGCGCCCCAGTGAACCTGCCGACGATAGTGACGACGCCGAGGATGCTGCTTGATAATCAGCAACGGCTGATTGGTCGCAGGTTGGGGTCCTCTGTCAGATTCGCCATTCCCCGGCAAGTTTGCCAATACCCGTCAAGCAGCAGCCCAGCGGGTATCGCACGACTTACAGTCTTACACATCGTAACCCTGGAAAGTAAGTAATATCTTGAGGACAGCACTATGTCACGTTTCTTTCGTCGTAAAAAATTCTGCCGGTTTACCGCCGACGGCGTTAAGGAGATCGATTACAAGGATATCAATACGCTGAAAAACTACATTACCGAAACCGGTAAAATTGTGCCCAGCCGGATCACCGGCACTAAGGCGCGTTACCAAAGACAGCTGGCTACTGCGATTAAACGCGCTCGTTTTCTGGCGCTGCTGCCTTACTGCGATCGCCACTGAGTACACACACAACGCGCTATCGTTACCCCATCACCCTGATTTTATAATCCATGCGTAGTCTGGCGTCCTTTGTGATGCGAGGTCGTTCCCAGGCCGCGATGGTGATCGTGGTCGCGGGGGTGATGCCGTTATTGAATTTGTTCAGCGGTGCAGCTCTGGCGTTGGTGACTCTACGTCAGGGCGGACGAGAAGGGTTTATTACCCTGATGTTGTCCACGGCTATCGCTGGGATATTACTCGGG
>JAZBPA010000035.1:0-14904 GCA_036351435.1 Candidatus Competibacteraceae bacterium | reverse complement strand
GCTCCCCCCGCGCCGGCCATCGTCTGTCCCATCTGCTGCGCCATGACAAACCCCATTCCCATGCCCATACTGCCGCCCGCTGGGCCGGGGTTATCTGCTGCCGCCCGCATGGCCTCTGCCGCTTGGAATTGCGAATATTGATGGAGATTCCCGACAATGCCCATGCTGGAGCGCTTATCCAGTGCCGCTTCCACTTCGGGTGGTAGTGAAATATTTTCTACCAGCAGCTTGGTCAGGCTTAGTCCATAAGCTTCAAACTCGGGGGAGATGGTGTTGGTGACGAACTGACTCAGTTCACCGTAATTGGCAGCTAAATCCAGCATGGGGATTTTGGACTGGGCCACGGCATTGGAGAAACGCGAGACAATGATATTGCGTAACTGCTCAGCGATTTCATCAGTGGTGAAGTGGCCGTCCGTGCCGACGACCTCTTTGATGAAAGCCGCCGCGTCAGTAACCCGGAAGGCATAAGTGCCGAAGGCCCGCAAGCGTACCATTTGAAATTCTGGATCGCGCACAATGACCGGGTTTTTGGTGCCCCATTTATAATCAGTAAACTGCCGGGTATTGACAAAATACACCTCGGCTTTGAACGGGCTGGCGAAACCGTACTTCCACCCCTGCAGGGTCGACAGAATGGGAATGTTTTGGGTCTCCAGCGTGTACATGCCGGAGGTGAATACATCGGCGATTTGCCCCTCACTGACAAACACCGCCATTTGCGACTGGCGTACGGTCAGCTTGGCGCCGTATTTGATTTCATTCCCATAGCGTTCGAAGCGGTACACCAAAGTATCGTTGGAATCATCAGTCCATTCGATGATGTCGATAAATTCGCCGGCAATTTTTCCCCACAAAGACATGATCGGCTCCTAGTAAAAGCAACGCCCATCGCGCTGGCGGTGGGCTGTGCAGGGTTTTCCAGTCAGGGCCGTGCTAACATACAACACAGCCACAATCACCTTATTGTTTAATCCATCCAGTGGCTAAAGTCTATGGCTGACGATGTGAGTTCTGCACGCTGTCAGTTCTAAGCTATGCCGGAACTTTACCATGACCACCCTATTGCGCGAACATGCCGAACAACAGTACGCCGAAGAATTACACGAACTGGCGAAGGCTGATACCCGTGAGCGCCCGCCGAATTGGACGCTGTCTCCCTGGGCAGTAGTCACTTATTTAATGGGCGGTGAGCTGCCCAACGGGTTTTCGATCACCCCCAAATACATCGGCAATCAGCGCTTAATGGAAATTGCGATTGCAACCCTGGCCACCGACCGTGCGCTGCTCTTACTCGGAGTGCCGGGTACTGCGAAAACTTGGGTTTCCGAGCATTTGGCGGCGGCGATTTCGGGTGATTCCACCACTCTGGTACAGGGCACAGCCGGAATTAGCGAGGAGGCGTTGCGCTACGGCTGGAATTACGCCCGTCTACTGGCAGAGGGACCGTCATTGGATGCGTTGGTGCCCAGCCCGATTATGCGCTGTATGGAAACCGGCAAAATCGCTCGGGTCGAAGAGCTGACCAGAATTCCCGCTGATGTGCAGGATTGCTTAATTACTATCCTGTCGGAAAAAGCCTTGCCGGTCCCCGAATTGAATACGGAAGTCCAGGCCCAGCAGGGCTTTAACGTCATCGCTACGGCCAATGATCGGGATCGCGGCGTCAATGAAGCGTCCAGCGCTTTGAAGCGCCGGTTTAATACCGTGGTATTACCCTTGCCGGGGGATCTGGATGAAGAAGTGACCATCGTTCGTCAGCGGGTGGAGAGTCTTGGCCATGCTCTGCAGTTGCCCGCTGAACCGCCGGCACTGGAAGAAATTCGTCGGATTGTGGTGATCTTCCGGGAATTACGCAATGGGCTGACCCTGGACGGCAAAGCTAAAATCAAATCGCCCAGCGGTACCCTGAGCGCCGCCGAAGCAATCTCCGTGGTGAATAATGGCTTAGCACTGGCCGGTCATTTCGGCGACGGTACGCTGCATGCTCAGGATTTGGCGGCGGGGTTGGTTGGCGCTATCGTCAAAGATCCGGTGCAGGACCGGATCGTTTGGCAGGAATATCTGGAGACTGTGGTCAAGGAACGTGACGGTTGGAAGGATATTTATCGGGCCTGTCGAGAAGTGTAGCGGGCTTACGCAGCTCGTTCCAGAGGACGCCGTGAATACCTCCCTGTAGGCTTGACGACGGCCATCCGGGCCGCCGACACCTCTGTAACGAGCAACGCAAGCCCTGGGCCTGGGTAAGTTTTATGGGGCAGTGGTGTCGTAAGCCCCGAGTGGTTGTTGGACGATTTCCTGTTGCTTGGCTTGCCATCTGGCCGAGTTGTCAGCCACAGCGTAGGTCGCCCACTTGATGATGTCCATAACAAACACCCAAGCCACCGTGTAGGCCAACACCCAGCCGATCGTGGTCCAGGACAACATCGGCACCAGCCAGCCATAAGCGCACATCACGACAGCGAGAATGTTGGTCACCCACAGCGCGACGTTGAGCGGGAAGCTCGGGAACGGTGGCAGGAAGAACCAGCGTGCGGTACGGGTGTTATACAGCAGGAAGTGGCCACCGAGTACGATTTGCAGGAACATCACCGCTTGCAGTTCGTCTTTGGTGAAGAGTTGGAAATACGCCTGTGCCGGGGCACTGCTCAGGATCTCAAACCCGATCAGCAGCAGGCCGAACGATTGCACTATGGAGAATAAGCCGAGCACGGAAGACACGCCGAGCACTCGGCGCATCTTCCAGCGGATCGGCTTTGGTGCGACCTCGGTGTTGTCGTAGGCGATAGTCATGATCGGTGCATCGTTGAGTAGAGCCAGGATCACAATCATGATTGCGGTCAGCGGCTTGAATTCCAACAGCAATGTCGACAACACCACCAGGAACATGATGTCCATGGTCAGCGCCACCCGGTAGATGGTGTAGCTGTTGATCCGACCGAAGATCTGCCGTGCCTCGTCGATAGCGGTGTTGATCACCGACAGACCGGGCGCGGTGAGGATTAGCGCTGCGGCACCACGGGCGGCGTCGGTGGACCCGGAAACAGCGGTGCCACAATCCGCCTGTTTGAGCGCTGGCGCATCGTTGACGCCATCACCGGTCATAGCCACTAGATGCCCACGATCCTGCAGTGCCTTGACGATGGCGTATTTATGTTCGGGAAACACCCTAGCGAAACCGTCTGCCTTCTCAATGGCCTCGCCAATCGCTGGCGGAACATTGTCGGGATCCATATCCTTGGGGAACGCATCGGCTGCCGGAATGATATTAGTCCCCAAACCAAGCTGGCGTGACGTTTCCCTGGCGATAGCGGTATCGTCGCCAGTGATCATCTTTACCTTCACCCCTTTGATGGCGGCCTGATCAATGGTGAGTTTGGAATCGTCGCGCGGCGGGTCGAACATCGGGAGGATACCGAGCAAAGTCCAGTTGGCACCGTCGTCCTCAGAGCGAGCAACGCCTAGCGCGCGATAGCCCTTGTTGCCCAGGTCCTCCACCACCTCTTTGACCCTCGCTTCGCCGGCATCGTCCAGGTTAGCCAGCGCAGCAATCACCTGTGGTGCCCCCTTGGAGACAAGCACAGTTTGCCCGTCCGGATTGGAGACCGTGGCCTGGGTACGTTTGCCAACCGGGTCGAATGGCATGTACTTGAGTTGTTTGTAAGTGGCGAGGATGCTTTGATCCTGAAGTGCACCGATCACGGCAGTGTCGATGGCGTCACGGTCCTCAATCTTGGATGCCAGCGCGCCGGCCAGAATGACCTCTTGCGGGTCGCTGCTGTTAAACAGGATCGGGTCGGCTAAAGTGAGTTGATTCTTGGTCAGGGTGCCGGTTTTATCCGAGCAAAGGATGTCGACCCCCGCCATTTCCTCAATCGCCGAGAGTTTGGAGACGATGGCTTTTTCTTTGGATAGAGCCAGTGCTCCTAGCGCCATGGTGATCGAGAACACCGCCGGCATCGCCACCGGTATAGATGCCACTAATAGGATCAATACGAACTGCAGAATATTGAGTGCGTCTGCCCACTGCCAGTCGTCCAGGATCACGATGTCGCGCCAGACATCGAAGCCGACCATAATCAGCGCTAACACGACAGCAACGGCTATCAGGAAGTTGGCAATCTGGAACATGGCAGCCTGGGCGTGGCTGACTGATCCGGCTCCGGCTACCAGTTTAGCAGTGCGGCCAAAAAAGGTGTTGGAACCAGTAGCAATCACTACCCCTTCCATCTCGCCCTGCTTGACGACACTGCCGGAATAGGCGGTGTCGCCCACTTTCTTCTTGGCCGGGAGCGATTCGCCGGTCAGCGCCGCCTGGTCGATGGCGGCGAAATCGCCTTTGACTAAGCGCATGTCAGCGGGGACGATGACCCCAAGCCGAATTTTCACAATGTCGCCTGGCACTAGCGTCGACGCCGCCACAGTTTGTAATTGGCCGTCGCGCAACGCCATAGCTTCCGGTGCCAGGCTGTTCTTGAGCGCACTAAGGGCGCTGGAAGCTTTGCTCCCCTGCCAGAACTCCAGGACAGCATTGAAGACCAGCAGGCCGAAGATGACCGCGAAATCATCCCAGCGGCCGAGAAAGGCCGAAACCAGCGCGGCGGCTTCGATCATGTAAGCGATGGGACCGGTAAACGGGCCGAGCAACTTAGCCAGTAGTCCCTCTTTCTTTTCGATTAGAGCATTCGGCCCATATCGCGTAAGCCGTTGCTCCGCCTCAGCTGTACTTAATCCAGACTCTGGCTTAACCTCCAGCGTCGCCAATACCTCGGCAACCGGTCGTTTCTCCAAATCTACCAGGCCGTCCGCTGCTTGCTGAGTTTCTGCGGGTGTCACCTTGCTCATGTTCTAGATCCTTTATGCATCGTCAATCGAGTTAAACGGGTACGGCAGGCGCTTTAAAATTAGCTTTGCAGCAGCACCGCGGGGGACGGATTCAACCGGCGTAGCAGATGGTGCGTTCCTAACCCCAGACACAAGCCGCTGACCAGAGGAGCCACGATCAGGGCTGTCCACCAGACCCCATCTATTTCCAGTTCCAAGCGATACTCCAGCAGTCCCCAAGCGATAAGCCCACCCAGCACCAGAGCAAACAGTGAAGTTAACAGTGCCAGCAAAACCTGTTCTAGTCCCAAGGCTCGGTGGATAGTATTGAGTCTTGCTCCCAGCGAATGGAGTACCGTGGCATCGTACACCTGTCGGGCTCGGCTACCAGCGACCACGCTGCTTAGTACCAGCAGGCTGGCCAACAGGCTGATGGCCGCGACTAGCGCCAACCCACTGCTGGCGCGAGTCAGCAGAGTTCGAGCTTCGCGTAGCACGCTTTCGGTACGCACCGTCACTACGTTAGGAAATTCAACCGCAAGGGTGTCCTGAAGCTTAACTGCCGCTGCTGGGTCAGTGTATATGGCTCCCACATAACGGCTGATAAACGGCTCTAGCACTCCATCTGAGAAAATGCCTTCGAGCCAAAAACGGGACTGAAAACGCTTCTGGCCGTAAATAGCTACCAAGTCTGCTTCAATCGTCTCCCCCAAGATAGTAAAGGTCAGCCGGTCTCCCACCTTTAAGCCCAATTGATCCGCTTCGCGGTCCTCCATAGCGACCAAGGGTGGTCCTTGATAATCGTCGTGCCACCAACTACCCCGTTTTACTTGAACGTTATCGAAATTGTCCAGGCGGTAGCTCAACTTGTGTTCGTCACGTGCCTCCAAAACCCGTTCCAAATCAGTGCTATCCCGTAAAGAATCCCCGTTGACCTGGTTTAGCCGTCCTAATACTAGAGGAGCTAGATCCAGCCGATCCAGTGAAGATGTCGCCAATACTTGCTTACGGAAATTATCCACCTGGGACTGGAGCACGTCATAGAAAATCAACGACGGAGCTTGTTCCGGAATAGTGTCGTTGATAGTGCGCAATAGCGCCGCCACCACTAGGGTGGAGGCCACCAGCAGGGTCAGGGCCGAACCCAAGGACAACAGCGTGGGGCGCAACGGAGCGCCTGGTCGGTACAGGTTGGCCAGGGCCAGCCGCCAATAGAAATGCTCGACCAGCATTTGACGTTGGGTAAGGTGCAGGGCACCCAAGCGCAACAGTTGCACAACCCCTTCTAGCAAGATTAGTAGAGTTAGAGTCACTCCCAGGAAACCGATCCCGAATAGCGGTTGGGGCAAAGCCAATACCATCAATCCCGCTGTCAGTAAGCCACTGGCTAGGGTAAGCCAACGGTAGCGGGTCGGAGTGCGAACAGGGTTGGCGTCGATACCCCGAAACAGAGCTGCTGGAGTAACCGCCATAGCCCGGCCCAATGCTGGCAGTGCGAAAGTCAGCGCAGTCAGCAAACCAAAAAGCATCGCTATTAACAAAGGTCCAATCAGAGCCAGCAGGGTAGGAGCCAGGGGTAGTCGTTCAGCAGCCAAAGCAACTCCGGCTAGGGCCAATCCTCCCCCCAGAACCGCGCCCGCTATGCTGGCCAATCCTGCCAGCAACAGTACCTGTCCCAGATAAAGGCGGGCGACCCGAACCTCTCGCATTCCCAGAGCGCGTAGAGTCGCCAGGGTAGCGAGCTTGGACTGAAGATAGGTATGGACGCTGTTAGATACTCCTAAGCCACCAATAAACAAAGCGCTGAAGCCGATCAAGAGCAACGCTGAACCCACTTGGTCCAGCACCTCTCCCAAACGCCGGCTGCGTTCCTTGAAAGTGCGAACTTCCCAGTCGGCATCGGGGAAAGCCGTTGTCAGATTCGCCCGCCATCGGTCCAAGTTCTGATCGATGCGCACTCGGTATTCGTAGTCCAGCAGACTTCCGGGTTGGAGTAGACCAGTGTCAGATAGGGCTTGATCAGCCAATAATACCGGCGGTCCCCGCCAATCGGCACTGAGGCTACGATCAGGTTGGCGTATCACCAGGGCACGCAACGCTAAGGTTAATCCGCCTACGGTCACTAGTTCACCCACCGATAGATTCAACCGTTCGGCCAGCACCGGGTCGATAACCGCACCCCACAGACCATCCCGTTTGGCCAGCACTTGATCCAATGGCAGTGGCGGATCAAGGGTCACTTCGCCATAGAGGGGGTAGTTGTCATCGAAACTTTGTAACTCCACCACTTGGCTTTGCCCATCCGCCGTCATCAGCATAGTGCGTAGTTCAATAAGCAGAGAAACCCGGCCATTAGCCCGCAGCCAGACCAACTCTTGATCATTAAGAGGGGAGCGTTGACTGATTTCGATGTCACCGCCGAATAGAGCGCGGGTGTCGGTTAGCAGGCCGCTGCGTACTTGTTGCAGCAGTCCTCCGCTGGCGGCGATCAAGGTCACGCCCAACAGCAGGCAGGCAAACAGCATCCAGAGGGAACGGCCGCTGCCCCGCAGATCCCGCAAGACAAAGTTAACCATGAGCTAAGGTCTGACGCAGAGAATCAGTTTCCTCATTCAATACCCCGTCATGCAGTCTCAGGATACGGTCGCAACGCCCGGCTAGCTCTACGTCATGAGTGACCAATATCAAAGTGGTGTCGGACTCCTGATTGAGCTCGAACAGTAAATCTTGAATGTCGGCTCCGGTGTGCTCATCCAAGTTGCCGGTGGGTTCGTCGGCCAACAGCAACTGGGGCCGGTGGATCAGGGCACGCGCGATGGCCACTCGTTGTTGCTCTCCACCAGAAAGCTGGCTAGGGTAGTGGTGCTGACGGTCACCCAGCCCTACCCGCTCCAACAGCCTAGCAGCCTGCTGGCGGGCATTCTTATCTGCGGCGATCTCCAAAGGTAGGGCGACGTTATCCAACGCATCCAAACTGGGGATCAGGTGAAAGGATTGGAAAATAATGCCGACACGATCCCGCCGCAGATCGGCAAGTTGGTCACGGTCTAGTGACTCCAAAGCTATCCCATCTAGAGCTACTGTGCCACTGCTAGGGCGTTCCAGCCCGGCAAGTAATAACAAGAGAGTAGTTTTGCCTGATCCGGATGGACCCACCACCGCCACGCTTTGCCCCCCCGGAACTGTGAGCTCAATGGCCCGCAAGACTTCAATGCGATTATTATTGAGGGTGTAGTGCATGGTGAGGTTGTTCAGAACGATCATGCAGTTTGCTTTTCCTTATCTCGATTTGGGTGCGCGATTTATTTCTGCATTTGCGGCATGGATTTCCCCGGTGAGGAAAGTGGAACCTGCTCCAAACGTCGTTCCAACACACCATTGCGTGCGCCGATTACGACAGCAGTGGCCGCCAGCAACCCATAAGCCAACATCATGACCAGCAACGGCCACAACATGCCGAGCGATATGGACGGCGCACCTAGTTTAAAGATAGTCGCGCCTTGATGCAGCGTGTACCACCACTCGACGGAATAATGAATGATCGGGATATTAACCAATCCCACCAACGCCAGCACGGCACAGGCCCGATCCGCTGCATCGCGGTTCTCAATAGCTTCCTGTAAAGCCATGTAGCCGAGATATAGAAATAACAGAATCAATTCCGAAGTCAGCCGGGCATCCCACACCCACCAGGTTCCCCACATCGGCTTGCCCCATAGTGAACCGGTTGCCAGCGCCAGAAAGGTGAACGCCGCGCCGATTGGGGCGCAACTGCGCGACACCATCGCCGCTACCTTAATCCGCCAAATCAGGCTGATACCGCCACTAATCGCCATCGCCACATAAACGCCCATCGACAAGGCCGCTGCTGGAACATGGACGTAAATAATCCGAAATCCTTCGCCCTGTTGATAATCGGGAGGCGCGAGGATCAGCCCACCTATCAACCCAATAACGAACAGAGTTAGGGTGCTCCCCGCCAACCAGGGCAACGCGATTCCAGACCAATCGTAAAAGATATTCGGAGAAGCTAACCGATGAAAAAACAGCGCTATGTCATTGATACGAATCATAGTGGGTAGATAACCAATTCTCACAACCATCGAATGTTTAATCATTGTACCAAGCCAGTACGAAACCGCACCCGGACCAAGCCTATTTGCAGTAGCGAACCCCTGTAGCAAAGCTTACATGGTCCGACATCTCCTGCGGGTTTGACCACAAAATACCCGAGGAAATAACTGGCCCATTCAATCTCAGTATCGGCAACACTCTGATTTGACTCGCATGATTTGTCGGACTGGGGTGGCCTCTGGAGCTGGCATATTAGCTGCTTCGGTGGATTGCGAAATACCCATTCCAGCGGGCCGCTTTAATGAACGAATACTTGCTGATCCTATTGGGAACAGCGCTGGTCAATAATGTCGTACTGGTCAGATTCCTTGGGCTCTGTCCCTTCATGGGGGTATCCAACAAATTGGATTCCGCCTTGAGTATGGGACTGGCGACGACGTTCGTACTCACCTTGGCGACAGCCGCCAGCTGGATATTGGAGCGCTACGTGCTCATGCCCCTGGACATCGGCTTCCTGCGACTGCTGGCGTTCATTCTGGTGATTGCCGCCCTAGTGCAATTCACTGAAATGGTCATTCGCAAGACCAGTCCCTTGCTGTATCAAGTCTTAGGTATCTTTTTGCCGTTGATCACCACCAATTGCGCCGTGCTCGGCGTGGCGCTACTCAATGTCCAACGTGACAACGATTTTCTGCATAGCCTGCTGTATGGGTTTGGTTCGGCTATGGGGTTTACCTTGGTGCTGGTGATGTTCGCCGGGTTACGCGAACGGCTCGCCTTGGCATCGGTCCCGGCAGCTTTTAGCGGTGCGCCTATCGCCTTCATCGTGGCCGGCTTGTTGTCGCTGGCCTTTTTGGGTTTCACAGGGTTGCCGACCGGCTGAGCCCCCTATTCAAAGGAAAGGAGTTGTGCCATGTTCGTGATGTTCGCCGCTATTGCTAGCCTAACCCTGTTGGGTCTGGCCTTGGGTTTTTTATTGGGCCTCGCTGCCCGGTATCTAAAAGTCGAGACCGACCCTGTCGCCGACAAAATTGAATCCCTGTTATCCGGTGCCAACTGCGGGCAGTGTGGTCTGCCGGGCTGCGCTCCGGCAGCCGAGGCGCTAGCCAAAGGTGAAGCGCCAATCACCTTGTGTCCGCCGGGCGGAAAAGTCTTGGTGGAGCAATTGGCCGACATCCTTGGGGTCAGCGTCGATCTCAGCGAAGTGCCGGATAGTGAGCCGCGCATCGCTTACATCAACGAAGATCTCTGTATCGGCTGCGCCCGCTGTGGTAAGCAATGTTCGCTGGACGCCATTTTAGGCGCATCGAAGCAAATCCACACGATTCTTGATGAGGTCTGCAACGGCTGCGGTCATTGCGTGGAAGTCTGCCCGACTGAGTGCTTGCAATTACAGATCATCACGCCGACTTTGAAAACCTGGCATTGGCCCAAGCCCGCCGCCCTGCACGCTTGATGTGTATCCCTAAAGCTAATTCTATGGTGATGCTGTGAAATTGTTTGGATTTCGGGGCGGCGTCCACCCTCCCACCCATAAAGAATTGAGCGCGGCCAAGCCCATCGAACGTTTGCCGTTGCCTAAAACACTATACGTTCCGCTGCAACAGCATGTCGGCGCGCCCGCCACGGCGTTGGTGCAAGTCGGCCAACAGGTGCTTAAAGGAGAATTGCTGGGCCACAGCCAAGGTAAAGTGTCGGCTCCGGTTCATGCGCCTACTTCCGGGGTAGTCGCGGCTATTACCGAGGTGACCGCCGCCCATCCTTCAGGTTTGTCGGTACTCGCCGTCGTGATCGAAACCGACGGTGAAGAGCGCTGGCCGGATAGCGACCCGCCTCCCGATCCTTTCAGCTTGCCTCCCGAAGAAGTCGCCAAACAAGTCGCCGACGCCGGTATCGTGGGTTTGGGTGGTGCTTGTTTTCCGTCTGCGGTGAAACTTGATCTAGCTCGCCGCGAAGGTGTGCATACCGTCCTGATCAACGGCGCGGAATGCGAACCCTATTTGACCGGCGATGACCGTCTGATGCGAGAACTGCCCGAACAAATCATTGATGGTGTATTGCTGGTCCGCCATGCCACGCAAGCGTGCCGGGCACTGATTGTGGTGGAAGACAACAAACCCGAAGCGATAGCCGCATTGACCGCCGCCAGTCAGGATTGCGCCGAAATCAAGGTAGTCAAGGTGCCGACCCGTTATCCGATGGGTTCGGATAAGCAAATGATTCAGATGGTGATGGGTCAGGAAGTACCCGCCGGGGCGCGCAGCCCGGAGACCGGCGTGGTGGTGTACAACGTCGGCACGGCCTACGCGGTACATCGTGCGTTGCGCTTTGGTCAGCCGCTGTTATCACGCATCGTTACGGTCAGCGGCGAAGCGGTAGCTAACCCGTGCAATCTGGAGGTACCGATCGGTACCCCGGTGGCCGAATTGCTGGCTTACTGTGGATACCAGCCGGAACACACCGACCGGTTGCTGATGGGCGGTCCGATGATGGGACTGCCGTTGCCGAATACCACAGTGCCGATCGTCAAGGG
The DNA here is from genome assembly GCA_036351435.1 of Candidatus Competibacteraceae bacterium. Taxonomy (GTDB): domain Bacteria; phylum Pseudomonadota; class Gammaproteobacteria; order Competibacterales; family Competibacteraceae; genus JAAUQA01. The sequence goes on along the minus strand of JAZBPA010000035.1, from coordinate 3,473 downwards.
CTTGAACGGGGTGTTAGCGCTGACCGCCGCCGAAGTAGCCGAGCAACCCAGTCACCCCTGTGTGCGGTGCGGCCGTTGTGTGGACGCCTGCCCTATGGGTCTGATGCCGGTGGAACTGGCCAAGCGGTCTGAGCATGGCGATGTTGATGGCGCATTGAGCTTTGGCTTGGAAACCTGCATGGTCTGCGGTTCTTGCGCCTATGCTTGCCCGGCCCATATTCCTATCGTGCAATATCTGGAATCCGCCAAGGGCGAACTCGCTGAGCGTGCAAGCGTTGAGAAAAAGGCACAAGCGACCCGCCGGGCTGCGGAACAACATCAAGCCCGTTTGGAGCGCGAAGAGCGAGCCAAGGCGGAAGCTGCCGCGCGCCGTAAGGCGGAACGCGCCGCCCGCAACAAAAAGGCGAAAAAGGCCAGCGTGTGAGCGCCGTCGTTCCTGTCAGCGGTCCGCATATCCGCACGGAGAGCAGCATCCCGCAACTCATGTTCGGGGTGCTGGTTGCGCTGGTACCGGCAACGCTGTACGGATTTTACCTATTCGGCTGGCCGGCGATTAATCTGTTTTGTGTCACCGTGCTGGCCTGCCTGGCGGGTGAGATCTTCGGACTTTGGTTAAGCGGGCGCTCGTTACGGACTTTTCTGGGCGATGGTTCGGGTCTGCTCACCGGCTGGTTGCTGGCGCTGTCCTTGCCGCCCTGGGCGCCTTGGTGGATCGGTGTGTTGGGTGGCTTGTTCGCGGTGATCGTCGGTAAGCAGATCTTCGGCGGCATCGGTCAGAACGTATTCAATCCAGCCATGCTCGCGCGGGTTGCGCTGTTGGTCTCGTTCCCAGTGGAAATGACCTTGTGGCTGGAACCGCAACCGTTATTTTCCGCGCAAGCCCCCGGCTTTTTTGAAAGCTTAGCGATTACTTTTTCCGGTTTGATCGCACCGGACAGCGCCAGCGGCGCTTCGATTCTTGGCTATGTCAAAACCGAATTGGCTCGTGAACAGGCGTTAGAGCAGGTTTTGGAAGGGCATTATCAACCGCTACGCACCGGCTTGGGTGCAATACCCGGCAGCCTAGGCGAAACTTCGGCGCTGTTATTGACCATCGGCGGTATCTGGCTGTTATTGCAGCGGCTCATCACTTGGCATATCCCGGTTGCGCTGTTGGGCACCGTGGCTGTGCTGGCAGGCGGTTTTCACTGGCTCGATCCCCAGCAGTTTGCCGACCCCATGCTGCATCTGTTATCGGGCAGCCTGATTATGGGTGCGTTTTTCATCGCCACCGATCCGGTGACTTCGCCAACCACTAAGACGGGTCAACTGGTGTTCGGTGCGGGCTGCGGGGCGCTGATTTATGTGATCCGCACTTGGGGCGGCTACCCGGAAGGCGTCGCTTTTGCAGTGGTGTTGATGAATGCGTTTACGCCGGTGATTGATCACTACCTGCGACCGCGCATTTATGGGCGCAAGCGTTCCGGTCAGCCACTGCCGATCAAACGTACCCGCGATGAGAAAAGTTGATGGCTTGGTTGCAAGATCGCTCAACCGTGCATTACCAAACCTTGCTGGTCGGGGGATTCGCGTTGCTGGCTAGCGCCGTCATTACTATCGGTGACCGGCTGACCCGTGCCGCTATTGCCGAGCGCCAGGCCGAAGACCGGTTATCCTCGTTGCGCCAAGTGCTGCCCTCCGCCCCGCCTGGCAATGCGCTATTGCAAAACCCGTTGCGGATTGGCGGTGACCAGGAACAAGACGTCTTAGTTTATCGTGTGCAACAAGACGAGCAGATCGAGAGCGTGGCCTATCAAGTCATTACCAGCGGCTATAGCGGCGATATTGTCATGGTTCTAGGGATAGCACCAGACGGTAAGTTATTGGGCGTGCGCGTAGTTAGCCATAGCGAAACCCCTGGACTGGGCGATAAGCTGGAATTGGCTAAATCCGACTGGATTCTCAGTTTTAATGGTCGTTCGCTGAGCGATCCGCAACCCAGTCGCTGGGCGGTGAAAAAAGACGGCGGCGACTTCGACCAATGGACCGGCGCAACCATTACCCCTCGAGCGGTAGTTAAGGCTGTTAAACAAGGCTTGGAATTCTTTGCCGCGCACCAAGGCGAACTGCTCGCCGCCAGCAGCAGTGATCCGGGAGACTCACAATGAATGACATTGATTATCGCGGCATCATCCAGGACGGTCTGTGGCGCAACAATATCGTTTTTGGCCAGATGCTAGCGCTGTGTCCCTTGTTGGCGGTAACCACCACGGCCACCAATGGACTCGGCATGGGGCTGGCGTCTATGGTGGTGTTGCTAGCCTCGAATATGTTGGTGTCGAGCTGTCGCGGGGTGATCTCGCCGGAAGTCCGGATCCCGATATTCGTGCTGTTGATTGCAGCATTAGTCACTTTAGTGGATTTGGCAATGAACGCCTGGTTGCATGAATTGCACAAGGTGCTAGGACTGTTCATTCCGTTGATTGTGACCAACTGCGCCATTCTCGGCCGCGCAGAATCTTTTGCCTCGCGCCAACCGGTGTTGGCCTCCACTTTGGATGGGCTGATGATGGGCTTGGGGTTCACCCTGGCGTTGGTATTGCTCGGCGCCTGCCGGGAAATTTTGGGTAGCGCCACGCTATTTGCAGGCGCGTCGCTGTTGTTGGGCGATCAGTTTAGTTTCCTCGAAATCACCTTCATTGAGAACTACAAAGGCGTGTTATTGCTCATGCTGCCACCCGGCGGTTTTTTGGTGCTGGGCTTCCTGTTGGCGGGTAAACAGCTGCTGGATCAGCGGCAACGCAAGCTGCCGGCCAAAACGGTGGAATTACCGGCTGCCATCCAACCCCAACCGGCAAGCCAGTAGCGAGGTATTCATCGTGCAAGTCAGCGTCGCCTACGCAGAACCCGGGCAACGGGCTTGGTTAAACATTGATGTGCCGGAGGACAGCACGGTTCGCGATGCTATCGAACGTTCGGGAATACTGGAGCGGTTTCCGCACATCGATCTGAAACGGCAAAAAATCGGCGTCTATGGCAAATTCGTCAAGCTGAATGCACCGTTGAACGAAGGCGATCGGATCGAGATTTATCGTCCCATCACAGTCGATCCCAAAACCGTTCCTCAGCGCAAAATTGGTGGCAGCGATGATGAAGATGACGATGATGACGACGACGATTGATCACGATCAGACGGAGAGGTAATGCACTATGGACTTATTATCGTTTGACGCTGAGCCGCTGTATTTCGACAGCCCGCCTCCCGAGCGGGTTGTTCAATTACTGGAGCAAGCCGCTGAAGACTATAGCGATGGCACCGCCGAAGCGAATTTACAGCAAGCCTATCAGTTGGCTCCTGATCACTTGATGGTGTTAGTTTCTTTATTTCGCTTCTACTTCTATCAACACCGTTTCCCGGAAGCGCTGGACATCATTCTAAAAACCCGTGACATCGTTGGGCGAAAATTGGGGTTGCCCGACGATTGGCGCTTGCT
>JAZBPA010000034.1:0-5016 GCA_036351435.1 Candidatus Competibacteraceae bacterium | reverse complement strand
AATCGCTGCGGCTTGACGTACCCGACGAACAGATATTACAGGAGCAGCTTGAACGGGAGGCCGATCCATGAGGCTCGGGGTCCGATCCCGCGTGCTGCTGCTCGCTTTACTGCCCACCACCTTGGCCGCACTGCTGCTGGGACTCTACCAAATGCATACCCGCTTGCAGGACCTGGAACAGGCCCATCAGCAACGCGGTCAAGCGATCGTTAATCAACTGGCCCTGGCTGCTGAATTTGCGGTATTCACCCAAAACAACCTGATCTTGCGTCAGCTGACGCGGGCCGTACTGGGGGAAGCCGATGTCATTGATGTGGTGATCTACAATGCGTTAGGGGAAACGGTAATGCGCGGCCGACGGGAAGCCGATGGCCATTTGACTATTGATCCGGACCTCGTTTGGCCAACGCGCACCGGTTGGATTTTCGACGCCTCGATCCTTCGAACCCCGGTGGAGGTCAGTGGCGATGCGTTCCTGTTCTCGGATTCTGAACCGGACGATCCGGACGATCTGAGTCAACGGCTGATTGGCTCGGTGACGGTGGAACTGGCGCGTGATCCGGTAACCCACCGACAGCGACATATTCTGCTGACGACGCTGGTTTTGTTGTTGATATGTTTACTCGGCGCGGCGTTGGCCGGTTGGCGGCTGGAACGGACCATTACCGGTCCGATTGTCGCGTTGGGTACCACAGTGCGGCAGCTGCGCGAGGGGGATCTCAGCGCACGGGTCGAGGAACGTTCGACCACCGAACTCGGCGCTTTGGAATCCGGGATTAATGAAATGGCTGCCGCTCTGCAAACTTCGCGAGACCGCTTGCAACAGCAGGTCGACGAAGCCACCCAGGAACTCACCCAGACCTTAGGTCAGCTCGAACAGCAAAATACCGAGCTGAAACTGGCTCGCCATCACGCTGAGCAAGCCAGTCACAGCAAATCGGAGTTCCTGGCGACGATGAGCCATGAGATTCGTACCCCTCTCCACGGTGTTTCCGGCTTTTTGCGGTTGTTGGCGCGAACCCCGTTGTCCTCGCGACAAGCTGATTATGTGCGGTTGTTAACCGCATCGGCGGATAGCCTGATGACGATCATTAACAGCGTGCTGGATTTCATCAAGATCGAAGCCAACCAACTTGAGCTTGATGTGCAATGCGGCAAGCTGTCCGATATTTTGGAATGCGCCGTTTATCTTTACGGCGCCAATGCCCGGGATAAAGGATTACAACTCGAGCTATCCATCGATGCTGATGTGCCCACCTGGGTGCTGGTTGATCGACAACGGTTTTCGCAGGTCATCTCCAATTTAGTCAGCAATGCGGTTAAATTCACTGACCGCGGTAGAATCACTGTCCACGTCAACACTCAAACCACCAATACTCACACCGTAACCGTACAACTCATCGTCAGTGACACGGGACCCGGTATCGCCCCCGAAGACTTGGAGCGCATTTTCCAGGCGTTTCAACAACTCGATACTTCGCGAACACGGCCTCAGGCCGGTACCGGGTTGGGATTGGCGATTTGTCGCCGGTTGGTCGATTTGCTAGGTGGGAAACTGACCGTGGACAGCGAACCGGGTCAGGGATCCCGATTTATCGTTACCCTACCTCTGGGTATACCCACCGAGATCGTAACCAAACAGCCGTTATTGACCGTTCGCGAGCCGTTGGACAAGGGGCCACTGGCCACCGAGCGGGTACTGATTGTCGATGATAATCGGGTGAACCGCCGACTGGCCCGCTCAATCCTCGAACCCTTGACGTCCTCCATTGAGGATGTTGCCAGTGGTGCAGAAGCGCTGAACGCTTGCCAGACGACGCGCTATGATCTCATCTTGATGGATATACGGATGCCCGGCCTGGACGGCATCGAAGTTACCCAGCGTCTGCGCAATACCACCCATGGCCTGAATCATCGCACGCCGATCATTGGTATTACCGCCGACTTATTCGGTGAGGACCGTGACGTGATGTTGTCCGCTGGGATGAATGACTGTGTCTATAAGCCCCTCAGCCCCGAATCGCTAGAGGCGGTATTTCGGCGTTGGATCGGTGACAGTCCCGCGCCATGATGATCCCTATTTTCAATACCCGCTGTAGGGTGCAATGATGATCTGGTTTGACATCGTCCGAGGTTCTATCACGCATCGATTGAGCAAATCCGCTCCAGGAGGTGAATAATGGTCAACGATCCAAAGCCTCAGACCTTAGTTACCGGACGTATGGATGCTGAATCCGGAGCGTTAGCATCGGTATTAAACAAGCCCTATTTGGATCGGCAATTTCGGCAAAAGAGTGATCATCTTGCCTTGTTGATTGAGGATTTCGAGGATCTGGCAGAGACTCTGTTACACCGTCTGGCTCAGGCCCTTGAAGCTAATGACTACTCCGCTTACCGTGACGTAATTCACGAGTTGTTTGGTACGGCCCGTAGCCTAGGCGCAAGTGCAATTGAAGCGATCTGTGAACGGGCAAGTGCCCTTCCGCCGAATCAACTGTCTACAATCAAACAACCGCTTCTCGATGAACTCCACCACGCTATAACCGCGACGCGTTCGGCGTTAACACACTATCAACAAGACCTGGTGCCAAGCCATACTTCAGATGACCTTGAAACAGATCCCGGCTCTTCACCTCTAGCGACTACACCAGTCAAGCTGTTACTGGTCGAAGATAATCTGTTAATGCGGCGCCAGATCCGAGAGATCGTGAATCGGGAATATCAGTTGATCGAAACCGCGACGGGAGCTGAAGCACTCGCGTACTGTGAGCAGACTGAAATGCCCGATTTGGTGCTGCTTGATCTGAAACTAACCCTACGCGACAACATTGCAGCTGATACAGTTCAAACAGTCTCCGGTCTTGAGGTGGCTCGGCGTCTACCTTCTAACGTTCCCATTATCGTCCTGACCGCGGACCGCTCCCGCGATACCTTGCGTACAGCCTTCGCCGCCGGGGCTTGGAGTTATTGCATCAAACCACCCGATGCTGACAACTTGGTGGCTGCAATTGAAATGGCCCTGGCCCATGCTGAGGCTCGACGGCGCCGCGAGCATAATCACGAGCAGGACTTAATTATTAGTTACGCCGAAGGGTTATTAGCGGCTGAGCATCATCTGGATCGGTCAAAAGCCCGCCAGTTATTGCGCCGGTTAGCCTCAGCAGAACGCCGTAAGTTGGCCATCACTGCGACGACTCTGGTGGACACTTACACCGACTATTGGGCCTATAAGCACCGCTGTATGACGTTACTGAACAAATGATCGGCCAATCGCTTGACGGCTGAGACAGATTTTTATACTTTATTGGACTATGTGATCCTCTCGTGGGATACATTACCCTGCCGCCCCCTAGAAAGGCCGGCAAGTCATCAGGCTAAATGCATCTTGCAGGGGACGGGATGCTGATGCCGGGCCTCACCATAAAGCGGTGACGCCTTTTTGCAGTCTTCGGACTGTTAAGAGGACACGGTGCTCTGGGTGCCGTGATGTAGCTGCTTTGTCACTGAGGTGAGGTTATGCCTTTTCAATTCGCTTTCTGCTGGATTGTTAAACTGTCAGGTTGGCCGTGGACCAGCCGATGCTCTCTAGTCGATTCTCATCAGATAACAATCGAACCTTTAGCGTTGTTGGCAGCAGATTTGTCCGCCACAACCGCAGGCTTTATTTGCACGCACTGGGGTGCTAAAGTGAATTGTATTAAACGACCCTCGCGGATGTTGTTGCATCAGCCAGGGCCTGACCATAACCACCTGACAAAGAGGTGACCCATGGCTACTCCAATCTCTTGCCGGGCTATCCAAGCCCTTTCTCTGCCTAAATCCTCAATGGGCTGTGCCCCTTACGGTACTCCGTTATCGTTTATCGACAACCGGATGCCGCCTGCTTTACCCACCGACCGTTTTCTTGATGCCAAACTTGGCGACCTGTGTGCTCTGCAGCGTCGAGTTAAACGAATCAGCCGGAGCATTGAGCAACGGATATTCGCTTGTCTAAATGGAAATGTTCAAATTGATGTGTTTTCAGCACCGATACTAAACGACACTCTTGTTCAAATTCGGCAAATGGAAGCGCTAATGAGCACAGTGGTTCATGAAAAACGCCAATCACTAAAACAGGCACATTTAAGCCGGCAACAGCTGCTCTCAACACAGGGACAATCATGAACGCTATCAGATTATTCTTGTTAATCACCCTAAGACGTTTTGAGCTGCACTGTCAGGGAGTAACCCATCGTGCTTGCTGGAGTTTAGCATACGGTCTTAGGTTAGGCCGAGACACTGCACATGAACCACAGTGGGTTGGGGTGGCTGCTTTATGACTAACAGTGCTTTGTACTGGCTGAACCCCAAAATCGATGATAGCCTGGATGACATTCCAGAAATCCTCCATGAAAGGATCACCGAGATCATGTTCGCCCTCATCGATAGGGGTTGTGCCCCGTCGCAAGAACTAGTCGCTGCAGCCTTATCCCGCCTGAGTAATGAACCGGTAGCGGTCGGTGCCGTACAAACCGTACTCATCGCCCACTGGCGGAGTCTGTTTGATGAGTTGGACTGGCTGGATCCGGTGGCTCTCCAAGCGCATTTGGATTTAGCGCCGGTAAAAGAGCACCCGCTGTGCTATTACATTGCCGGCATGATCCGTACATTGTCGTTTACCCAATGGTGGTATGGCCACAGTGATGAGCGTAAGTCCGATAAATTCGCGCAGTGTTCAGCGATCCGGGAAAACCATGATGATTCGGCCCTCGCTGAGGCTCAGATAGAAACTGGGCGTTTGATCGCGGAATGACGTATATTTATGACCAGCAGGTTACATACAATCCACCACGACCAATTAAGGGGAATCGCTAGCGCGTAAACACTAAATAGAAACCCATAAATAGAAAAACCCGATGTGCGCTAACACATCGGGCATTCATTAGGGTCCTTCATGGAATCGTCCAGTGCTACCGGCTATTATAGCCGAGGACAATCTCCATGCAAGACCCTAACAAGGTTGTTTTGCCTTTTTTT
>JAZBPA010000033.1:0-2423 GCA_036351435.1 Candidatus Competibacteraceae bacterium | reverse complement strand
ATGTGCACATTCTGGCTACGCCGCTCAAAGCCGATGGTATTTCCCGTCTTATGCAGGACATCGGCCGCGAATATGTCAGATACGTAAACAGCCGCTACCGCCGAAGCGGCACGCTGTGGGAGGGACGCTTCAAGTCATCGCTGGTCGACAGTGCTGAATACTGCCTGATCTGCTATCGGTATATCGAGCTCAATCCCGTGCGCGCTGCAATGGTCGATAAGCCGGATGACTATCGCTGGAGCAGCTATCGCTGCAATGCCCTTGGCCAGGACGACGAACTGATCACACCGCACGAAGAATGGATGGCGCTGGGCGTGGATCATCGCTCGCGATGCGGCGCCTATGAAGCACTTTTCGATGATGCCCCGCAACAGTCCCAGATTGATGAAATCAGGTACAGCAATCGCAAAGGGCTTCCCCTGGGGAGAGAATCCTTCAAGTCCCAAATTGAGAATCAATTGGAGATCAAGCTGGGATCGGGAAAGGTCGGCAGACCGCCGAAATCGAGCTAATTGAAATTAATTGGATCCGACCCCTTTTACGCGACCCCTTTTACGATGGAAATTGGATCCGACCCCTTTTACGGACCCCTTTTACGCGCTTTTACGGACTCCTTTTACGCGTTACGCGGGCCTCTTTTCGTTTTTACGCGGAGTAACAACTACCGCCTCGACAGCGACTTGGTTCAGTTAAACGACTTTTTTGTGACAGGTTTTCTCGTGATTTAACGCTTAACCGGGGTATAGAGCACAAAAAGGTCTGTCCCATGAAATTCTTTCTCCTTTCATTTTTCATGGTCTCCGGGGTTTTTCTTGTTCCGGTGGCTTCTGCAGCGGTTGGCGACGAGTGGACTCGCGTTCGCGGTGATCAGAGCCCGGGGCTCAGCTACTCGTCATTTGTTGCCACCTCCAGCGGCCGCTGGATTGCTTCCGGGCGGGGTGGGCGGCTCATGATCAGCGATGATTCCGGTAACAGCTGGCGTTACGATGTGATCACTGGCCCAGATGGAAAGCCGCTAAACGGAACCGTAACAGACCTGGTGGAGATCGGCGGTTCTATCGTCGGTACCGCCGTCAGCCTCACACCGTCGAGTAACCGCTTTGGAATTCCCTTCGAGGGGCTGACACAAATTGTCTCCAGTTCCAACAATGGCAATAGCTGGCAGGTGACAAGTTTCCCGGCTCCCGAGGCAATTTCAATCTCTGGGCGCTTTCCAGGAATATTTTTGCCGAACCTGTTTGTGACACCAGGCGGCGAGCTGATCGCTTATGGAACCACGCTGTTGTCCAACGGCTTCGGTGGATTCTTTATCGGGGGAGTAATTTTTCGACGAACGGGAGGAAGCTGGCAGCAGATGCTCTTCGAACTGGGCAAGCTTGATTCCATGACACAGGCTGGCTCCCGGCTTGCGGCCTCGGGTTTTCAGACGGTCCTCGATAGCGCAGACGGAGGCGGCTGGAACGGCTATCGCTTGAGGGACGCGCAGATATCCGTTGCTGGCGAGGTTCTGCCTTTTGACATTAAGGAAGGCTTAAACGGCAGCGATATCGCTTTTCTGAACGGTAATTACGTCATGCAGACCCAGCTCTTCCGTCGCTCCGAGAGCACGCCTGGAATCTTCGAAGACGTGGTCCTGCGAAACTTTGTACTGACCAGCCCCAATCCTTTCGATGGCGGTCGAATCTGGACCGGAACGGAGTTGAACCGGATTTATCCCGAGTGGCTGAATGTTGGTAGCGGGGTATTGAGTGTAGGACAGCGCGGCGCGCAGCTTTCGTCCTCTGGAGCGTCATGGAGTGTTGCGGATAGCAGCGTTCGTTCGGGCTTTGGCAGCGTTGGGCGGCAGGGTAGCCAGAGGATTGTCTCCGTTGGAAACAGTGACGAAGTCTGGCGCAGCGATGACAGTGGCCAGTCGTGGTCTAAAATTCTGGATCAGGACCCTGGCCCGAACATGATCCAGCTGGTGCGGATCGGCAACCGGATTCTCGGGCGTGAGGGAAATGCGCGCATTTGGTCGAGCCTCGACAACGGCGCGACGTGGACGCAGATTGCCGATATTCGTGAGCAGACCGGGCGCTCCGGTATTACGCAAATTCGTGTGAGTGGCGACCGCTTGTTCGCCGCGCAGGGTGAAAGCGATCAAATCATCACCAGTGCAGACAAGGGTGAGACCTGGGACGTTATCAACTATCCGCGAAATCCGTCATCCTCCGCCACGCTTCAGGATGTTGTGGTCGGCGAAGGGGGCAAGTTGATCATCGCACCGGAAAGCCGCGGCATTACGCCACCGGAAACGGAGTTCTTCACCAGCGACGATAATGGTCAAAGCTGGACGCCGCGGATCGCACCGCTGGGTTTCGGCGCAACGCCCAAAACCGGTTTGCACGCCGGCATAGGTCGAATCATTTATCTTATGAACGGGT
>JAZBPA010000032.1:0-3846 GCA_036351435.1 Candidatus Competibacteraceae bacterium | reverse complement strand
GCATTGTTGAGAATGTCGACGGCGGTTTTCAGCCAACCCGAAGCCCCTTCTAGTTCTGGCCACAACGCGGCCGTTTTCTCCAAGGCCCGGTGCAGCACTCTTTTCAGTTGCTGTAATCCTACATTCCGAGACCTGGCTTGGAAGTTTTTGGGATTAATCCGTACATCCGACTAGCGGTATCGCCGAAGAAGCGAATAATTTTCTTTCTCAGATCGGTCAGGTTGGTCACAAATTCTTTGACGACCCCCTGCGTTATCCCGCCGATCATGCGCACAATGCTGATGCCTTCCATGATTTGAAAGATCCAGCGCAACGTCGGGTTTTTGATGGGTTTATTCACCTGATTGGGTAACGTCTCTTGCGTGTTTTCCAATGTCTCTCGTAGCCGATACTGCGCGACATTGTAGACCAGTAGACACAACGTCATCACCATCATCAGCGCCTCAATGCGCTGGGGCGATTTGAGAAAAATCGAGTCGACCATAAACCACGGGTCTTTCAAAAACCGGAACCCGCGCTCTACCCCTTGCTGCTCTTTGTACTCGCGCAACATCTGCTCATCGGGGTAGCGGTCCCGATCCAAATCGTTCGTCGCCAGAATAAACCGCCCCTTGGCATTTAACGCCTTCGCGATCGCCGCCTCGTCACGACAGCCCGTGCCCACTAGGCGGTAACCCACCGTCACTTGCTCCGTCCCCGCGCGCGGCCGTCCCGCGGTCGGATAACGCGCGATCGCTTCCACACCCATCGACAGCGTAAAACGCGGGTAGCGCTTCAACACCGGCGTTAACGCCTTCCACGCATCGGCCTCACAGCGGAACCGCTCGTTGTGCAGATGCCATAGCGTTTTATCGAGTTGCGTTTGCTGCTTGGTGAGCTGTTTCTCTAGCGTCTTTTTCTCGCGCCGATACGCTTGCTCGGAATACACTAACAGCCAACGCTGATCGACACCGCCGTAGCGCGATACCGTGCTCGCCGTGCGATAGCCGCCCCCGCGCTCTATCCAGTCGATCTCCTCCGATGCCCTGCTGACTAACGCTTTGGCCGCGTTGATCGTCTCCGGTACCCGACATAACCATAGATAGTCATTCTGGGCCAGTAGGTTATCCTTGCCATACAGGGCCGAATCGGCAATCCACTTGAACGCGGTTTCCACCGCCACTTGGGATTGAAACGCTCGCACCCGGTCAATCGTTTCGTGAAAGCTTACCTTATCCGAACTGTTCCCATTGAGTGCGTCCATCCACAGCGGTATATCGGCCGGACCATTGACCACCAGCGACAACACCGCCTGCTTCAGATCCGGGCGATGATCCTTGGAATGGCCGTACGTTAGCTCAATCGCCTCTGCGCCGTCGCTGTTCGCATACTCACCGTGCACCCTCAAACTGGTCGAGTCCAGGTGGTTGCAACTGGTCAGCAACCCTTGTTCTAAGGCAATACGAAACGCGATCTGCGCAAACAGGTCGCTGGTGCCAAAAGCGGCGATTTCATCCAGCGTTTGGCCCAGCGTATGATCGGTCAACATCGACGCTTCAATCCCTTCGCCCAACAACTTCTCGACCGGCTTATTGGCAAAAAACTGCGGCGTTAAGTATAAGCGTCGCTGGGTAAACCCCAGACCGTTTAAGATCATCGCCACCACCGAGGTGCCTGCGCTCACCACCCGCTGGGGATCCGCCGGGCCTAACACTTCGTTGAGTTTCTCGGCAATCCCCAAGTCTTGGCAGACTGCCGCCACTAAACCATGATGATCTAAATTCACGCTCTGCAGTTCGTCGCCAGCGACTTCCATCACACACCTTCTTCACGAATCTTAAGGGCCTACAGGCTAGCATCACCGCCTCGACCAGACCGCAAATAGTAATAACTAAAAATCAGCTTTAGGGTCTCGGAATGTGGGCTTAATTTAGGCGTTTTGCTGTCTTGACTTTGTGGTCCACCATAGAGTCCCCCGGCAGAGCCGGGGGCTTACCTCACTGAGTTAATGGGATCATGACCCCGCCTCCAGCAGTTCCAGTGCCCAGCGCCAGTGCGTGGCATCCAACTCGCCTTGGATCGATACGCGGCGCCCATCCGATCCGTAGCGGGTCAGCGTCAAAGCCAGTACCGTGGGCAACGACGTCGCCGGTTCCGGCGTCAGCGCCGGTATTTCCACAAACGTGGGGAGTGCAGGCGCTGCGGCAAATTCCCGGCGCCAGCGGCTTAGCCGTCGGTGGTCCAACCGCAGCGCGTTCTGAACTGATCGGATGCTGTGATCCGCCAGTAAATCGACCGCTTGGCGGCGCAATTCCTCCGGCGTGATGCGCGGTCGTCCGCGCTGACGCCAGGCGTCAAAGGCACTTTGTACTTCACTAAGGCTGGGAACGCTTCTGTTGGGCATGCATTCTACTCCTGGGTTGTTCCAGGATCAGTAAATCACGCTACAACGGGTGTGATTCAAAGTGATGCAAGCCTCATAATAGCGGATGACTGAGTGCTACTGTTCAGAGGAGACGCAGATGTTGACCCTAGACCGAGATCGGGAATTAGGCGAGCGGCTGAATCGGCATCCGCTGTTGCGCGCCCGCGTGGAAAGTTTGTTAGCCGTGGTCGAGGATGCGGCGGGCGATTGTGAGAAAGCTGATGCGGCGGAACGGCGGGTGATCGAAGAGTTGCGCCAGATGGGCAACGACGTGCTGACGGCATGGGCGGAACGCGGGGTGGAGAAGCATTCTGCTGTAGCGCAAGCGCAGCCGCAGTGGCGACCCGGGGGTAAAAAAACTGTACTGGTACACCACCTTCGGCCGGATCGAAGTGATTGAGCCGCTGTGGCGGAATGGCACGGGCATTGAACGGCCGTTCAGTGCCGTGGCGGGGGTGAGTTGCCGAGGCAGTTCGTCGCCGTTGCAGCGGGTCATAACGGATTTTGGCGCGGATCACGCGTTTGGACGAGTGCCCGACAAGTTGCAGGAACACTACGGGATTACGATGCCGGTGAGCACCATTCAACGGACCACGGAACAGCATGCTCAACGGATCTATGACCACGCAGCGGCGCGGGAAATTGGCCCCGGGACGGCGGCGGGCGTGACCTTTATCGGTGAGCTGGACGGCTCAATGGTGCCGGTGGTGGAACCGTCACCCGCGGCTAACGATAAGCGCAAGGGGAAAGCGTTGAACTGGAAAGAGGTGCGCCTGAATCTGGTTCATCGGCAAGGCAGCGTCACGCCCAGGTTCGGGGGGAATTTTGCCGGCGGGGTTGAGGAAAGCGGGCGGCAATGGTGGCGTTGTGCAGCTAAGGCCGGGTTCGGTCCAGGCAGTGAACTCCATGCGGTCGGCGATGGCGCGCCCTGGATTGTCCACCAAGTGGAGGAGCAATTTGCTTCGCAGGGGCATTATTTGGTGGATTTTTTCCATCTGTGTGAGTATCTCGCAGCCGCAGCTAAAGTGTGCGCCCCGGACAATTCCCAGGCCTGGCTGGCGGTGCAAAAAGACCGCCTGAAAGCGAACCAAACGGTAGCGGTACTGGACAGCTTAGCGCTGTTCGTCACCGCCGATCACGACGATGATCCGGTGACCGCCTGCGATCGCTATTTGCGTAACCGCCTAGGTCAACTCGACTATCAAGACGCCATCCAGCGGGATCTTCCTATCGGCTCGGGGGAAATCGAGAGCGCCCACCGCTACATCATCCAAGAACGGGTGTAGCTACGACATGATGTATTATTTTAGTGTGCTGTACCATACTGATTCACCTTACTCCAAAACTGCTCCCAACGATTGGACCGTTCGGGTGTGCGCAGGCTTAGAATGATTGATGCGCCTTTCTCGTGCCATTTCATCCCGGATTGGCATAAGCGTTGT
>JAZBPA010000031.1:0-5278 GCA_036351435.1 Candidatus Competibacteraceae bacterium | reverse complement strand
TCACCTGGATGAGATCACCAATTACTTCCTGGATCGCCAAACCAGTGGCTTTGTTGAAGGCTTCAATAACAAGATCAAGGTCTTAAAGCGCCGCTGTTATGGGCTGTTCAATCTCACTCACCTGTTCCAACGGCTTCAATTAGACCTCAATGGGTACCAACTCTTCGGTCACCCATGAGACCACAACATATTGGGGTCTCCACGGGAATTCTGGTAGAGCCAATTTTTTACTTCCGGTGGCCGTTGTTGATACGTCAGTGGTTTCGATTGTAGGCAAGTATTTTTATTGAGAATACCTGCTATTCAAGCCGATTAAGATCGCTGGTATCGGCATAACGAAGCGCTTCTAAAAGCGCCCGTTAGCTATAGCGCGCTTCGATGGCCATTCTAGCGCGTCGCTGCGCTGCTGCTTCTTCACTTTCGCAATGTCGATAACTGTCCGTCCAGCCTTGCGCACAGCGTTCATCCTGATCGAACCGTCTGACATCTTTTCTAAAGTCGTTTAACCTGTTCAAGCAACAGATCGCGTTCGGAAACACAACTGTCCAGCAGCGGAACACTAGGGCTGATCACGCCGATGCCAATCGATATGAATAATTTCATTCGGTTTTCTCCAACAAACTAATGGTCCCTGTAGCGGGTCTACAAAGTCAGTAGGGTTCGAAAAAACGGACGTTTTATTGAGTTGTGTTTCTAATAGCCGAGCGCGACGAATTCAGCAGATCGTTGAGGTAATCAAATGCAAGTTATTTGGGTCATAGTTTTAATACCAATACTCACTTTTTACCATCAAATAAGCTTTGCTCAGCATGCCCACGCTTCGAAGTACGCGGGACAAGAAGAACAAGCGATCAAGAGTCTGTCATCAGAGGACATCGCAGAGTTAAAACGTGGCGGCGGCTGGGGCTTGGCCAAAGCGGCAGAGCTTAATGGGGTGCCCGGACCAATCCATTTATTGGAAATAAAACAGGAAATTGCGCTAGACAAGACGCAAGTCGCAGCAATCACTGCAGTGTACGAGCATATGAAAGCTCAGGCTATTCAGAAAGGTGAACAGTTAATAACGGAAGAAAAGACATTAGAGAATCACTTTCAACAACGGACGATCACTGACGAACGACTGCGCTCTTCTCTGGAAGCGATCGCCCAGGCGAGAAAAGAGCTAAGGTATATTCACTTGGCGGCACATTTAGAAACTCTGGACATTTTATCGCAGGATCAAATTGACAAGTACAATCAGTTGCGGGGCTACTCAACTGCTGACGACCCGTGTACCCATGTTCCACAGGGACATGATGCTGCTATGTGGCGCAAGCACAATGGTTGCAAATGAAGATTATCAGGGTATCTTGCTTATTGCCCCCCTGGTGACAGGAAAGTTGGAATTATCATTGCCACCCCGATCTTCTCAGTAGCACCAAGGCTTCCACCTTGAATTCACTGGATAACCGTTGCTTAGTTTGAGTTTGTCTGGTCATCGTTCACCTCTGTAAAGCAGCTTACTTGCTTAACAGAGGGTCCACCGTTGATGGACAAAGATCAATGTCACCATTTCGCCTCTACTAAAAATTATTTCCCGGAGCTGGCAACGGGCACCACCCCGCCCACGGGTGGTTCCGGTTCAGGTTGCGATAGCGAACGTTGTTGCCATAATAGATACACTGCCGGAATCACGAACAGTGATAACAAAGGCGCGGTAATCATCCCGCCAACCATAGGTGCGGCGATCCGCTTCATAACCTCCGAACCGGTGCCGGTACCGATCATGATGGGAATCAACCCCACCATCAACGTCGCTACGGTCATGGCTTTAGGTCTGATACGCAAAGCGGCGCCTTCCATGATTGCATCCTTCAATTCCGACAGACGATTGAGTTGGCCTTGTTCGCGACGGCTGGCCAGCGAATTATCCAAATACACCAGCATCACCACCCCGAATTCCGCCGCCACCCCGGCCAAAGCGATGAAACCGACCCCAACCGCCACCGACAAGTTATAGCCCAGACCCCATAACAGCCAAAAACCGCCGATCAGCGCGAACGGTAACGAGGCCATGACGATGACCGCTTCGGTGGCGTTGCGGAAGGCGATATACAGCAGCACGAAAATGATCAGCAACGTGACCGGCACCACCTGGGATAACCGTTCCTGCGAACGCAACATGTACTCGTATTGGCCGGACCAAGTCAGGGAATACCCTGCCGGTAAGCGGACTTCCTCACGGACCAGTTTCTGCGCTTGACGGACGTAAGTCCCCAAATCCACGCCACGAATATCGACGAAGGTCCAGCCGTTGATGCGGGCATTTTCACTTTTCAGCACCGGGGGACCGTCGACGATGCTGATATCAGCAACTTGGCGTAGGGGAATATGTGCCCCGGTGGGGGTGATGAGCGGCAAATCCTTAAGCTTTTCCAAATCGTCCCGCAATGCTCGCGGAAAGCGCAAATTCACCGGATACCGCTCCAAGCCTTCGACGGTTTGGGTGATATTCACTCCCCCCAACGCAGCCCGGACGATTTCATTGATGTCGGCGATATTCAAGCCGTAGCGGGCGGCGTTGACTCGATTGGGATTGACTTCGATATATCGCCCCCCGGCCACCCGTTCGGAATAGGCCGAGGTCGTGCCCGGCACCTGCATCACGGCCTGCTCAACTTGCCGACCGATCTCCTCGATGACCTCAATCTCGGGACCCGCGATCTTGATACCCACCGGGGTTTTGATCCCCGTGGCCAACATGTCGATGCGGGTCTTGATGGGTTGCACCCAGGCGTTGGTCAAGCCGGGAAATTTAACCGTCCGATTCAGTTCTTCGATAAGCTTATCCAGCGTCATACCAGGCCGCCATTCGTCGTGCGGCTTAAGCTGGATCGTGGTTTCCAGCATGGTCAGCGGCGCCGGGTCGGTAGCGGTCTCGGCGCGCCCGATCTTGCCGAAGACGGTTTTGACTTCCGGAAAGGTTCTGATCAAGCGGTCGGTTTGCTGCAACAGTTCTTGCGCTTTACCCGCCGAGACACCGGGTAGGGTAGTCGGCATATACAACAAATCGCCTTCTTCCAATTCCGGCATGAATTCGGAGCCGATTCCATCCGCCAGTCCCGCCAACGGCGGATAGTCGTGCAAAGTGTGACGCCAGCTTTGAGTGAATGCGTCCTGCCAGGATTCCACGGTGGTATGCCAACGCGCCGACAGACTGTCGGGCGCAGTTTGCCCTGGCAGCCAACCGATTACATAAGCGGGTCCATGCAACGGACTCAATAAACCGGCTACCCCGGCAATCGGCACAGCCGTGGACAACATCAGCAGCAGAGCAAGCGCCAAAGTCGTGCGCGGCCATGCTAATACGGCATTCAGTATGGGACGATACAACCAGATTAGGAGCCGATTAAGCGGGTTCTTATTTTCGGAGGGAATCCGCCCGCGAATGAAATACCCCATCAACACCGGCACCAGGGTGACCGCCAAACCGGCAGAGGCGGCCATTGCATAGGTCTTGGTAAATGCTAGGGGTGAAAACAAGCGCCCTTCCTGCGCTTCAAGCGTGAATACCGGCAAGAAGCTCAAGGTGATGATCAACAGGGAAATAAACAACGCTGGTCCGACCTCAATCGCAGCTTTGGAGATAATGTCCCAGTGTTGCTGGGTAGTCGGTTCCCGATCCGGATGGCGGTGATGCCAGTTTTCCAGATGTTTATGGGCGTTCTCAATCATCACGATGGCGGCGTCGACCATCGCGCCGATGGCAATCGCGATACCACCCAGGGACATCAAATTGGCGTTAACACCCTGATAGCGCATGATGATAAACGCAGTCAAAATCCCCAGCGGCAGAGTGACGATGGCCACGAATGCGGAACGTAAGTGAAATAAAAACAGCATGCACACCAGCGCGACGACAATGAACTCCTCAATCAACTTGACCTTAAGGTTGTCCACCGCTCGCTGAATCAATGCTGCCCGGTCGTAGACTTCGATCACCTCCACTCCGGCCGGTAAGCCAGCCTTTAGAGATTCCAGCTTTTCTTTAACCTGCTGGATGGTGACCAGCGCATTTTCCCCGTAGCGCATCACCACGATGCCACCGGTTACCTCACCGAGTCCGTCCAATTCGGCGATGCCGCGGCGCATCTGCGGCCCCAGACCGACATGGGCGATGTCGCGCAACAGCAGCGGGGTACCCTGATCGCCCATCACCCCGATGGGAATGGTTTCGATATCGGCTACGGATTGTAGATAGCCCCGACTGCGGATCATGTATTCCGCTTCGCCTTTTTCCACTACCGAACCACCGGCCTCTTGGTTGGCGCGGCGGATAGCTTCATTGACTTGGCGGAGGGGAATACCGTAAAAACGCAACCGGTTGGGGTCCACCACGATTTGATATTGGCGCACCATGCCACCGACCGTAGCCACTTCGGCGACGCCGGGCACGGTCTGCAGCTCGAATTTCAAAAACCAGTCCTGCAACGAGCGCAACTGGGCCAGATCGTGCTGGCCGGTGCGATCGATCAGCGCGTATTGGTAAATCCAGCCGACACCGGAGGCATCCGGTCCCAGTCGTGGTTGTACCCCATCCGGCAACATAGCGGCGGCTTGATTTAGATACTCCAAGACTCGGGAACGCGCCCAGTACAAATCGGTACCGTCTTCGAAAATGACATAGACGAAGGAATCGCCGAAGAACGAGAATCCCCGCACTGCTGTCGCGCCCGGCACGGACAGCATGGTGGTGGTAATCGGATAAGTGACCTGATCTTCCATCACCCGCGGTGATTGCCCGGGATAAGTCGTTTTGATGATGACCTGTACGTCGGACAGATCGGGAATGGCATCCAAGGGGGTTTGTTGCAGCGATAACCAACCCCAGCCGGTCAACATCACCGTCGCCACCAGCACCAGAAAACGATTTTGGATGGACCACAGGATCAGGCCGCGCAGCATGTCAGTTCTCCATCTGCATCATCATCTGGGCGGGCGCAGGTTCCGGTTCCAGCGGCTGCATACGGCGGAAACTGGCTTGCAGATTACTTTCCGAGTCGATCAGGAATTGGCCGGATACCACCACTCGCTCACCTTCTTGCAAACCTTCCAAAATCTCGACGCGGTCTTGGGTACGCAATCCGACTTCGACGACCGCTGGTTGAAACCGGCCATTCCCCAAGTCTTTAATCACTCGTTCCTCGCCACCAGTAACGATCAGCGCCTCACGCGGGATGGTTAATGCGTTCGAGTGAGGCGTGCCTTGGATATTGGCATGGACGAACATATTAGGCTT
>JAZBPA010000030.1:0-4759 GCA_036351435.1 Candidatus Competibacteraceae bacterium | reverse complement strand
CGTCCAAAAAACACCGGGCGTTATTAATCGCGGCGAGGACTTTTTTTCGATTGCGAATGATGCCGGGATCAAGCAACAGCTGCTCAGCGTGTTGCTCGTCGAAGCCCGCCACGCACTGCGGGTCGAAATCAGCAAAGGCCCGCCGGTAATTTTCCCGTTTGGGCAATACGGTATACCAACTTAAGCCGGCTTGTGCGGATTCCAGCGTGAGAAACTCGAACAGCAGGCGGTCATCGTAAACCGGCACACCCCATTCCGTATCGTGATAGGCGATGTAATCCGGCTTGCTCAGATCGACCCAGGGGCAGCGGCTTGGTGTTGAGGAATGCATCGTGATGTCAACTCACCACACTTACGCCTTTAGACGGGCGTGCCAGCTTCATCTTCTTCAATAAGCTCGGTTTCTGCATGGCCGGCTGCTACCCATTCTTGCAGGGCCGGATGAGCATTCATCGTTGCAGCATATTGCCGGGCGACTTCGGGTAGTTCCACGCCATAGGTATTGAATCGCGACACCACAGGCGCAAACATCGCGTCGGCGATACTGAAGTCTCCGAACAGCCAGGGACCATGCTGTCCATACCGTTCGCGGCAATCGAGCCAAATATCGATGACGCGGGCAATATCTGCCTGGGCTTCGGGCGAAGGATTAAGCCGGCGGCGAGAGCGGCAATTCATCGGCATTTCCGAGCGCAACGCCGTAAAACCGGCGTGCATTTCGCAAGAGATCGCACGGGCAAGAGCGCGTGCGTCGCGGTCGGCGGGCCAGCCTTGTGCCTGTGGGTAGTTTTCCGCGAGATACTCGCAGATGGCTAGCGATTCCCATATCCGCAGTTCCCCATCCAGCAACACCGGCACCCGTCCCGCCGGGGAATACTGCGCAATGTGCTCGTCCATGTCGGGAGTGAATAGTGAAATGCGGATTTCCTCAAAGGGGATTCCGGCATTTTTCAGAAATAACCACGGGCGTAGCGACCAGGAAGAATAATTTTTGTTGCCGATGACTAGGCTCAGTGTCGACATAAGGGTTCTCCAATCTGTAATATTTTACTACAAGACCTGACCCCGGTTTTATTTAATCTCTATGGTCGCTGCCGAGCGCAGTTTTTCCAAGTGTTCATTCATGATGCGATCTTGCATTTCTCGAACAACCCGTTGATTAAGCTCCTGTGCAGAAGGCGGGGCACCGTCACGCATATCGTCGAGCAAGATAATATGCCAGCCGAATTGAGTTTGAACGGGTTGTTCGGTGAAATTGCCCTTGCTTAGGGTGGTCACGGCATTGCCGAAAGGTTCGGGCATGATGTCCACAGTAAACCATTCCAACTGACCGCCATCGGTTGCGGAATTATCGCTAGATTGGGTTTTGGCTGTTTCAGAAAAGTCAGCTCCGCCTTTCAGTTCTTCAATCACTGCCTTGGCTTTGTCTTCGGAATCTACCAGGATATGGCGTACTTTGTACTCTTTTTGCGTCAACGTGGATGACAAACGTTCGATTTCCTTATTGAAATCTTCCTCGCTGGGTTGCTGTTCTCGCAGCACTTTGCGCATCGCTGCCGTGGCGATCATATTCCGTCGCACGACTTCCAGTTGCATAGCCAATTGCGGGTCTTGCTCAACCAGTTTTTGCTGTTCGGCTTCCTGCAACAGCAACTCTTGATTAATCAGTTCATTGACCAATGACTTAGAATCAACGGGTGCATTGTTGGCATTTTGACCCTGACTCACACGCGTATAGGCTTCTACCAAATCCCTTGAAATCGGGGTGCCGTTGACAGTTGCAGCAGGACCAGGTGGTTCAGGAGCAACGGTAGGCTGCGGCTCCAGTGAGTCGGTCGCATCAAGAGAAGGTGGTTGCTCGGCTGGATCGGCAGCATACAGCGAGTAACTGGGTGTCAGTAAAAGTGCCAGTAAGACTAGACGATGTTTGCAGTTAGGCATGTCAGCGAATACTTCCAGTTTAGTGGGTTTCACAATTCTGCGGGCGTCAAGGCTTTGATGCTAAGCGCATGAATTTCTTGCTTCATGAGATCGTCAACCGCCTGATAAACCAGACGATGGCGTTGTAAAAGGGGTTTGCCGTCGAACAGCGGGGATACGATCAAGACGTTGAAGTGCCCGCCGCCCGAACGCGCACCGGCATGCCCAGCATGTGCGGCGCTATCGTCAATGATTTCCAATTCAGTAGGAGCCAGCGCAGCGCGTAGACGCTGTTCGATTAACGCCACTCTATCGTTCATGGAAGAACCTTTTTGAAAGGAATCACCTCGACTGATCCAAAAACACCGGCTTGCATGTAGGGGTCGGCATCTGCCCAAGCCTTTGCCTCTTCCAAAGTGGGGAATTCTACCACCATGAGACTGCCGCTGAATCCTGCTGGACCGGGGTCAGGGCTATCGATAGCAGGGCAAGGACCGGCAACTACCACGCGGCCTTGGGCTTGTAACTCCTGCAGGCGTTCCAAATGGGCAGGACGAACTTCCAGGCGTTTTTCCAAGCTGCCCGGTTTATCCCGACCGATAACGGCATACAACATGAGCTGGGCTCCTTATAATGGCTGCTAAAACTTGTGAGATGATCTAGCGCAGTGTGTAGGAGTAGATAAGCGGTGCGCATCTGCTCGGTTGCACAACAGTGTAGCGGTTAATGCGCTGAACGTATTCCTTCCTGCCCACACTAAACCAAACCCATGGAGGCAATTCCGCAAGCTGGACTTACACATTGAGTTGGTCAGCTCGCGTTGCAATTGAGTTTATTAGCATGAGCCAATTTCTCAGCATTCACCCTATCAATCCCGAGCGGCGGCTGATCCGTCAGGCGGCGGATATTATTCGCGATGGCGGCGTGATCGCCTACCCCACTGATTCCAGTTATGCGTTAGGGTGTCATCTGGGCGACAAGGCTGCAATGGAACGCATTCGCCAAATCCGTCGCATGGACAGACACCACAATTTCACCTTAGTTTGCCGAGATCTCTCGGAAATCGCCACCTATGCGCGGGTAGACAACACGCAGTACCGATTATTGAAGGGGATCACACCGGGACCATTTACCTTCATCCTGCGCGCTACCCACGAGGTTCCGCGGCGTTTGCAGCACCCCAAGCGCAAAACCATAGGCATTCGCATCCCGGATAATGCGATTGTGCAAGCGTTGTTGGAAGCGCTGGGTGAGCCGATCATGAGTTCTACGTTAATTCTGCCTGGCGAGGAGCAGTCCCTCAATGACCCGGAAATCATTCGGGAACACTTGGACCATCAGCTGGATGTAATTATCGACGGTGGGCCATGCAGTTTGGAGTACACCACCGTGCTGGATTTGACTGAGGAGGCGCCGCAGGTGTTGCGGCAAGGTCGCGGTGATGCGGAGCCTTTTTTGTAAGATTATCGCCCCGGGGCTGATGCTAGCCGGGATGCTCGGCTGGCAGTGGCGACGCAGCTAATCCACTGCGGGTTATACTATTGAGATGACCCACGATCCGGCCTACAAGCTGCTCTTTTCCAAGCCTCGCATGGTAGCGGATTTGCTGCGCGGGTTTGTACCGCAACCTTGGGTAGAGCAACTGGATTTCGACTCGCTGGAGAAGCTTAACGTCCATTACGTCAGCGACACACTGCGTTGGCGCGAAAGTGATGTGGTGTGGCGGGTACGTTTTCGCGAGGGTTGGCTGTATGTGCTATTGCTAATCGAATTCCAATCCCGCGTTGATCCGTTCATGGCGTTGCGGTTATGGGTCTATCTGGGCTTGCTGTATCAAGACCTGCTGGCGCAAAAGCAGGTCACTCCCAGCAGCAAACTGCCCCCCGTGTTGCCACTGGTGATCTACAATGGCGATCAAGCTTGGACTGCGCCCACTCAAGTTGCAGAGATGCTGGAAACGCTACCGGGATTGGCGTGCTATCAACCCCGATTCGAATACCTGCTGTTGGACGAAGGGCGATTAACAGATTCAGAACTGGCCTTACCGGGCAATCTGGTGGCCGCCTTGTTTCGCCTGGAAAACAGCCGGGAACCGGCGGATATTCTGAACTTGCTCCGGCTCTTGATCGGTTGGTTAAAAGGCCCGGATTATGCGGAAGTGAATGATGCGTTTCTGGCTTGGCTCAAACCGCTATTGGTGCGCACCCGATTCCCGGAAGATCAGTTGCAAGCGATTGATGATTTATACGAGGTACAGACCATGTTAGCCGAACGTATGCAAACCTGGATTCAGGAGTGGAAACAACAGGGTCTTGAAGAAGGGCGTAAAAAAGGACTGGAGCAAGGACTGGAGCAAGGGCTTGAGCAAGGTGAACTACGCTCGCTGCGCCGCACCCTCAAGAAACAGCTGAGCCAACGGTTTGGGGCTTTGCCTGAACGCATTGAGTATCAGGTTGAACAGGCCGAGAAACCCCAGCTGGAACAGTGGCTGGAGCAGATTTTGGAGGCTCCATCCCTGACCGTGTTATTCCCTGATACGTAGAGGAAATCAAGCACTGAGCGCTTAATACGAAAGAACGGGGTCAGACTTTCTTTGATAAATATCGGAGGAGCGTGATCTTAGAAAAGTGACGCAGACCAAGCAACGGCCTCCCGTCAAGCCCCTTTCTCACTACGCGGGCAAGAAACCGCAGCGTAATAACGCCATCATTACGGTTTATCGAGGTGGCGGTAATACGCTGCGGGACGATGGAGTCTTTTTTGGTATCCGCTGCTCGCGGGTCAGCAAGATCACTAAGGAAGCTGACTCCAGATGCCGTAAGGCGAAAGGGAAGGCCGG
>JAZBPA010000029.1:0-3038 GCA_036351435.1 Candidatus Competibacteraceae bacterium | reverse complement strand
TGCTGCTGCGTGAAGATAACCATCAGTGGCGGGCGTTTCCGTATTACTCCGGTGTGCGGTTATGGCCGAATAATGTTGCAGGTCTGTTTGCCGACACAGTGAGCGGAGTAACTGTCGCCCATTACACTAGTAAACAGCGGGTGAGCGGAACGCCCGTGCCGTTTGCAAGCGACTCTCAACCCCTGCGACAGCTATTCTTTCTCGGTCCGGCTGAAGTGGTGAGCGACGATATTTCTATCAAACCATTGTCTTACCGTGAGGCGTTCATTGAACTGGTTAAAATGAATTTTCTTTTGGATATTCAACAGAAAACGCTGCTCAAACGTCAATTCAACACCATCGATCAGCTACTCACGAGCGTCGCCTGTTTTGAACTCAACTACCCGCGCGACTATCACTGGTTGCCAACAGTGCGCGCGGCGATACTCGGACACGTTGCAACGAACTCACCCGCATTGGCGGATTGATCCAACGATCCAAAGGGGACCGATCCAAAGGGGACAGATTTATTTATCAGTCTCTTTTCGTGATCTACCACGCTTTCGATTTTCGATTCGCCGCCAGACGAGCGCGTCTACTTCACCAACGAAGCGCTTTAGAAAATAAATCTGTCCCCTACGGATACCGCGGATACGGCGCCTACGCTAACCTCAATCACGATTCCTTGATAGTGAACGTACCCGGATTATGCTGCATGGCGATATAATCCGGATCAATACCAATCCTCAAACGTGAGTCCCTGAATACGACTGAATTCTTTGCAGTTATGAGTAACGAGAATGGCGTTATGAGTCATAGCCGTCCCAGCAATCAGCACATCGAGTGGTCCGATAGGGGTGCCCTGTTTTTCCAAGGCTACGCGGATTGTGGCGCTCGCCAGGGCTTCGGCGGGTCCGAACGGATAGGTTTTGGTGGTTTGCAGCAGGCGATTCAATTGTATCCTGCGCGTCTCTGCGGCTTGGGATTTTTGAATACCCACGTTTAACTCGTATAGCACCACTGCAGGAATACCGATGGTTTTCGGTGGTTTAGCCAGCAAACGCTCAGAGACTTTACCAAAACCCTTAAAAAAATAGATCAGGGTATTGGTATCCAGCAGATACATCATAGCGATTCTCTCGGAGTATCCGAGATTTCCTCACTGCGGAGTTGTTCCGCGGTTGGAAAATCAGGCCAAGCTCCGGCCAAGTTTTTGATATCCTCAGGCCACTCGTTGCTGGTTTTCTCCACAATCAGTTGTGTGACCCATTTGCTGGTTGAAAGACCGGCGGCCTTTGCCGCTGTTTTCATTCGCTGTTCGGTTTCGGTATCGACATACAAAGTAACTTGACCCATTGCTTATTCTCCAGACTACTAAAGTATACTTGGGAATATAATTGCTTTGCCGAAGAGAGTAAACCTGGCCTCGGACAAACGAGGGCACACCGGCCAGACATCAGCCTGTCGAAACCGCATCCAAGCTGACGTATGCTTGTTGTACTTATTCGCTCAGGATGCCCCCTGTAAAAAAAACTTATTGATGATGAGGACCTCCAATCATGAATAAAGCGATTGCGCTTCTGGCACTTGCTTTCATATCAATAACAACCCACGCACTGGCCGCCGACCCGGTCAAAATCGGCATGATCACCACCTTATCCACTAAGGCTGGCTATCTTGGCGAAGACATCCGGGATGGCTTCCGGCTGGCCTTGGATCAGGGTGGCGGCAAGTTGGGCGGTATTCCGGTCGAGCTGATTGTGGAAGATGATGGTCGCAAGCCGGAAAAAGGCAAGCAACACGCAAACCGTCTGATGAAACGCGATCAGATCAAACTCATGACCGGCATCGTATTTTCCAACGTCGCTATGGCGGTGGTGCCGAAAATCGTCCGGGATGGTGTGTTCTATATCAGCGCCAATGCCGGGCCGTCAGCACTGGCAGGCAAAGGCTGTCATGAAAACTATTTCAACGTGGCTTGGCAAAACGACAATTTGCACGAAGTCACTGGGCAGTATGTGACAGAAGCCGGATTCAAGAAAGTCTATCTGCTCGCGCCTAATTATCCCGCCGGTAAAGATGCACTGGCCGGTTTTAAACGCTTTTATACAGGCCCGATTGCAGGCGAAGTCTATACCAAGCTGGGGCAGGCGGATTACGCGGCAGAACTGGCCACCTTGCGGGCCGCTGAGCCGGATGCGGTGTTCTTTTTCTTACCGGGCGGCATGGGGATTAATTTTATCAAGCAGTACGCGCAGGCCGGACTCAATCAAAGCATCCCATTATTCGGACCGGCATTTTCCTTTGACGAACGCCTGCTGCAAGCCGTCGGCGAAGCGTCTCTTGGCGTTTACAATGGCTCGCAGTGGTCACATGATCTGGATAACCCCGCCAACCAACGCTTCGTCGAGTCGTTTCGCGAGGTTTACGGTCGCATGCCCACCTTGTATGCGAGCCAAGGTTACGATACCGCGCTGTTGATCGGCAGCGCTTTGCAAGCCGTGGATGGCGATCTGAGTCGGGAAGACGATTTTCGCCGCGCGCTGGAAAAGGCCGATTTTGCGTCGGTGCGGGGCAAATTCAAATTCGGTCCCAACCACCACCCCATTCAGGATTTATACATTCGTAAAGTCGTCAAGAACCCCGACGGCTATCCGACCAATCAAATCGAGCGCAAGGTCTTCACCGATCACGCCGACGCCTACGCCGCCGAGTGCAACCTGTAACAGATGCTGCTGTTCCTGGAACAGGTGCTGAATGGCCTGCAGTTAGGCGTCATGCTGTTTCTGCTGGCCGCCGGGTTGACCCTGGTGTTCGGCATCATGAATTTGATCAATCTGGCCCACGGTTCCTTATATATGATCGGCGCTTATGTCGCTGCCACCGTCACCGGGCTGAGCGGGAGTTTTTTATTGGGACTGCTGGCCGCCTTGCCGGCGGCGGCGCTGGTTGGGATGGCCATGGAAATCATCGTGTTGCGCCGCCTCTACGACCGCGATCATTTGGATCAAGTGTTGGCGACCTTCGGTTTAATCATGCTCTTCAACGAACTCACCCGC
>JAZBPA010000028.1:0-9794 GCA_036351435.1 Candidatus Competibacteraceae bacterium | reverse complement strand
TGTGAGGGGCACATCGGTCTCTCCTTGAGGTGGCTTCCATGACTGCAGTTTACGGAAAACCACTGTGTCCATCTACTCCAACCTGACTCGTTGGATCGGTCAACTTGGAACGACTGAAACTGATTGTAGGCAACGCTTGTTGGAAACCGAGGTGAGGTTATTTTATACGATCTGGTTCCACTGCTCTGGATTGAAAGAACGTTAATCACTGGACACTCACATCTCGATACACCCAGCTGTGGCTAGCGGTTAAAGTTGATGCACTTGAAACTTATCTGAAAATTATTATCCAAAACCTGTACATCGTTTAATCACCGGATAATGACACCATGCGCTATCTAATCTCCCTCAGTCTATTCTTAATCCTACCTTTCCAAATCGCTGTCGCTGCCAGTTGCCCGGCAACCTTGGATTTTAATTTTCGCTCATTAGCCGGGGAAGAACAGGTTTCCTTGTGCGACAGCTACGCGGGCAAAGTGTTGTTGGTGGTCAACACGGCCAGCAAATGTGGATTCACGCCCCAATACGATGGACTGGAGTCGCTCTACAAAAAGTATAAGGATCAAGGTTTTGTGGTGCTGGGATTCCCTTCCAACGATTTTGCGCAAGAACCGGGCACCGAGCAGGAAATCCAGTCGTTTTGCCGACTCACTTATGGGGTTGAATTCCCCATGTTTGAAAAGATCACGGTCAAGGGCGATGGTGCACACCCGTTCTATCAAACACTGGCAGCGGCTGAAACCGGGTATCCGAGCTGGAATTTTTACAAATACCTGTTGGATAGAGACGGCAACGTCGTTGAGCTTTATCCCAGTTCTACCGGTCCAGATGACGGCGATTTGATCGAAGCAATCGAACAATTACTGTGAGGTAGAACATGTCGAAACACGTGTTTTCCCCCGAATTCGATCAATTACCTGATACGTTGCCTATCTTCCCGCTGACTGGTGCCATCGTACTGCCTTTTGTGCAACTGCCGTTGAATATCTTCGAGAAACGGTATTTAACGATGATATTCGATGCTTTGAGCGAGCTTCGGATGATCGGAATGATACAGCCCAAATCACCTGACGAGGATGCTATTTATCCTATCGGTTGTGCGGGCCGTATCAGCAGTTTTCAGGAAACCGACGACGGACGGTTGTTGATTTCTCTTTCCGGCTTGTGCCGTTTTAAAGTTCAAGAAGAGATACCGTCAATTCGCGGTTATCGGCGCGTCATTCCCAATTGGAAACAGTACGCTGAGGATTATTTTGAAGACGAAGTGAAGGTCAATACTGCTGAACTCATCGCGACGTTAAACGCATTCTTTAAAGTCGCCCGCATCGAAGCCGATATTGATGCGTTAAAGATCTTGCCTGGCCCACAATTGATCAACTTCATGGCGACGAATTTGCCGTTTGAGCCGACCGACAAGCAAGCATTGCTGGAAGCGAATACTCTTTTGGAAAGGGAAAAGATATTGATGGCTTTAGCCAAAGCAACGGTGACTGCTGCATCACTCTCGCAAGAGACACTTCACTAAATGGTTGTGGGCGAGCTGTTGATGATAATTCCGTCAATAGCTGACCTATGCCCATTCAAGTAGCACGTATCATCAATGCACCGCCTGGTCCGGTGTGGGCCATTCTCACGGATATTCAGCAATGGCCTCATTGGGGGCCTTCGGTACGGGCGGTGCAATGCGCTGATCGCCATATTTGCAAAGGATCAAGCGGGCGAGTGTTGACCGCCTTGGGGTTTTGGGCGCCCTTTGTCATCACCGA
Organism: Candidatus Competibacteraceae bacterium; assembly: GCA_036351435.1. GTDB lineage: Bacteria > Pseudomonadota > Gammaproteobacteria > Competibacterales > Competibacteraceae > JAAUQA01. The sequence goes on along the minus strand of JAZBPA010000028.1, from coordinate 8,028 downwards.
ATTCGAAGAGGGTCGTTACTGGTGTTGGCGCGTATTCGGCATTCCGGCAACTGGTCATCGGGTGGAATCGATAGGTGAGGACCGTTGCCGGTTGTTGTTTGAGATCCCCACTTTGGCAACCCCTTATGCTGTAGTGTGTAAAATCGCTATGAAACGAATTGCGCACCTCAGTAAGGCGGACGAAGTCTGATTCATTGCTTTCACCTCTGCTGCTTTTTGCTATGTGAAAGGTGGTAGAGCCTATAAACGAACAATCCACCGAATACCAACCCGCCAAACGGGTAAGGGAAATATCCCAGCAGGAACGCCATGATAGTGATCACGAACAGCATGCCGAAGGCAATTAACATCAAATCCATCTCATTACCTCATGATGATTGAAGCGTCGAAAACCTTTATCTTTTCAGTTGAATTCACAAGGTCTTCAATCCAGCCGCATTGAGCGGCTACCTAACTTCAGACTCGCCGGTTTTCGGCTAATCCAATCCACAAACCGGCGGATTTCCGGGTGAAAGAGCAGCGCTTGTCGGGTGTTGAAACTAGACTCCAGTTCTTTTTCAGTAAGCACATCGTGAATATGGTTGTGACAAGGACGACAGACCCAAAGAATACGAGTTCTCACCTCCTCTCGATTGAATAACCGCTTATTGCGCTTTTTACGATGTCGAGATCGAGGAATGAGATGATGTTTGTTCAGCGTGTCCATGATACGGCCGCAAAGTTCGCAGTGGTCAGTTTTTGGAGGCGTTCGGTAGGGATGATCTTCGAGCATGCTTATTGTTGCAAAATTTAGGAGTTACGCAGTTGAGATCATTTGATAGAGAGGATGAGCCAAATAGGCGCACACGGCATCTCGAACAATAGCGTGCTTTGCCTCAAACCAGCTGATCCCGCGATGATAACAATGGGATTCCAAACGCAAGAACGCGCGAAGCCAGGTAGGGTACGCACCGCGTACCTTATTCTGGGATTGTGAATGATGCAAGGGTACGCGATGCGTACCCTTGTATATTGAAGCTTGTGGCGGATTATCGGCGGTGTTACATGCCTAGCGGGTCGTTTTTCTTCATCGTGGTGACGTAACTGCAAAAGCCAGGTAGCGCGGCAGGATGTGGTGAGCTGGCTAACAGATCAATGGAGATGAAATAACAAAAACGATACGGTTCCTTCGTCGCCGCATCCTCCCGCATTACAAGACGTCAAGCATCGCTATTTGCCCGATTTACGCTACGCTTCCTGCAATAAGCCGATCAACGACAACAGAAGCGCATGCGTATGAATATCGATCATCCCCTATTATCTTCCACCCCGCTGCCCAAGAAAGGCAAGCTCGTTTCCGCCGAAGAAGCCGTTCGTCTGATTCAAGACGGCGACACCGTCGCCACCGGCGGCTTCGTCGGTATCGGCTTTGCGGAACAGCTTGCCATCGCGTTGGAGAATCGTTTTCTGGAAACCGGCAAACCGCGTGATCTGACATTGGTCTACGCGGCCGGTCAGGGTGATGGCAAAGAACGGGGACTTAATCACCTGGGCCATGAAGGGTTGATCCGGCGCGTCATCGGTGGTCATTGGGGATTGGCACCCAAGCTGCAGAAACTGGCGATTGCTAATAAAATCCAAGCGTATAATTTGCCGCAAGGGGTTATTTCCCATCTGTATCGTGACATCGCCGCCCATAAGCCGGGCACGCTGAGTGCGGTCGGATTGGGCACCTTCGTCGATCCGCGTTTCGGCGGCGGTAAGATCAACGCGATCACCAGCGACGACATCGTTGAATTGATGCCTATCAGTGGCCAGGAATATTTATTTTATCGGGCATTTCCCATCAATATCGCACTATTGCGCGGTACCACGGCCGATACCGACGGCAATGTCAGCATGGAAAAGGAAGCGCTGACGCTGGAGAACTTAGCCATCGCTACCGCTGTGCATAATTCCAACGGTATCGTCATCGTTCAGGTCGAGCGGATCGCCGAACGGGGCACGCTGAATCCCAAATTGGTCAAGATTCCCGGCGTGTTGGTCGATTGTCTGGTGGTTTCCGATCCCGAACAGCACTGGCAAACCTTCGCCGAACGTTATAACCCGGCCTTCAGCGGCGAGATCAAGGTGCCTATGCAATCCATGTCACCCATGCCGATGAATGCGCGCAAACTTATCGCTCGCCGCGCCGCATTTGAGCTGCGACCCAATAGCGTGGTCAATCTGGGCATCGGTATGCCGGAAGGTGTCGCTAATGTCGCCAATGAGGAGAAGATTATTGATCTCATGACCCTCACTGCCGAGCCCGGTGTGATCGGTGGTCTGCCGGCAGGTGGGCTGAATTTCGGCGCAGCAACCAATACTCAGGCGATCATCGATCAGCCCAGTCAATTCGATTTCTATGACGGCGGCGGGCTGGACATCGCCTTTCTCGGCATGGCTCAGGTCGATAAGGAAGGCAACGTCAATGTGAGCAAATTCGGCACCCGTCTGGCCGGAGCAGGTGGCTTTATCAACATCAGTCAGAATGCCAAACAGGTGGTGTTTGTCGGCACCTTCACCGCAGGCAAAACCGAGATTGAGTTGGCCGACGGACAATTGAAAATCCTCACCGACAGCGACAAATGTAAATTCGTCGACCAAGTTGAACACCGCACCTTTAGCGGGTCTTATGCCGCCGAACAGGGCAAGCGAGTGCTGTATGTCACCGAACGCTGCGTGTTCCGATTGACCGCAGCCGGTTTGGAGTTGCTGGAGATTGCTCCGGGGTTGGACTTGCACAAAGACATCCTGGCGCATATGGATTTTCAGCCGATCATCCCCGCCGAGCTGGGATCGATGGACGCTCGCATCTTTCGTCCCGAATCCATGGACATCAAAGAAGACCTGCTACGGTTACCGTTGGCGGAAAGGTTTATTTACGATCCCAAAGACAATCTGTTTTTCGTCAATCTGGAAGGCTATCAGGTCAAGCCTCCCGCCGACATCCAAGCCATTCGAACCGTGGTGGAACAGCGGCTGTCGCCCTTGAATAAGAAGGTGTTCGGCATCGTCAATTATGATAATTTTTACATCGCCCCCGATTTGCTGGATGCTTATACCGGTATGGTTAAACAAGTGGTGGAGCGCTATTACTCCGGGGTCAGTCGCTATACGACCAGCGCTTTCCTACGCATGAAGCTGGGCGATGCACTGCAAAGCCGGGATGTGGCCGCCCATATTTACGAGCATGAAGAAGAAGCTCGCCAATATTTGCAGGAACTAGGCGGGGACTGATTCATTTTCTTTGGACCAGCCGGTTGATGGTTTTCTATGAAGCTTATTCTGTATAACGAACTGAACGCCCGTAAGATCCCCAATTTCGAAAAAATCAAGCGTTTCCTTGAGGCTGGCGATTTCCGTTCGGCGGAGGTCAAGAAGGTAGGCGATAACCTGTATCGCGCCCGCTTGGACAAGAGTAATCGCTTGCTGTTTGCACTGTACCGCCATCAGGATCAACCCTGTATTCTGGCGCTGGAGTGGATCGCTCATCACGCCTACGACAAATCCCGTTTTCTGCGCCGTGGCGCGACAATCGACGAAGATAAGCTGCCGGTGCTGGATAACCTGAACTCCGTCGAGGGGCAGTCGCTGGTGTATCTCAACCCGGCGCTACCCACCTTCAATCTGCTGGACAAGGTCATCTCCTTCGACGAGGCCCAACAGTTAGTCTATACGCTGCAACCGCCGCTCATCGTGATCGGCTCCGCTGGTAGCGGAAAAACCGCGCTAACTTTGGAGAAAATGAAAGAGGCGCTGGGCGAAGTGCTGTACGTCACCCGCTCACCTTATTTGGTTCACAACGCACGCAATCTCTATTACGCGCTGGATTACGAGAACGAAGATCAGGAAGTCGCGTTCCTGGCCTTCGACGAATATCTGGCCAGCATCCGGGTGCCGCGCGGTCGGGAACTGCCGTTTGGTGAATTCGCCCAGTGGTTTGCCCGCCACCGCACCGCTAGGGGAATCAAAGATCCCTATCAGTTGTTTGAGGAATTCAAAGGTGTCATTACCGGGCCGTCCACCGACAGCCCCTATCTGAGCCGGGACGATTATCTGAATTTGGGCATCAAACAGTCCATTTTCTCCGAGGCTGAACGGGAAGCGGTGTACGGGCTGTTTCTCAAATATCTGGAGTATATGCAGGAGAAGCACTACTACGATTCCAATATCCTGAGCCATCAATATCTCGCCCTGGTGGAGCCGCGCTACGATTTCGTGGTGGTGGACGAGGTGCAGGATCTGACCAATATCCAGTTACAGCTTATTCTCAAATCCCTACGCGAACCCAGCCAGTTTATTCTGTGCGGCGATTCCAATCAGATCGTCCATCCCAATTTCTTTTCCTGGTCCAAACTCAAGAGTTATTTTTATCGGCAGGAAGGCCACAACGCTCCCACCGACCTGATTCGGATTCTCAACACCAATTACCGTAATTCTCCTGAAGTGACCGAGGTCGCCAACCGGATTCTCAAGCTCAAGAACGCCCGCTTCGGTTCGGTGGATCGGGAGAGCAATTATCTGGTGCGCAGCAACGCGCACAATCAAGGCACGGTGCTGTTATTGGCCGAAAACGAGACCACCAGCCATGAACTTGATCGCAAAACCCGCCAGTCCACCCGCTATGCAATCATCGTCATGCATGCGGACCAAAAGCCGGCGGCCAAGGCCCATTTCCAGACCCCGTTGATCTTCTCGATTCAGGAAGCCAAGGGGCTGGAGTATGACAATGTCATCCTCTACAACTTCGCTTCCGACGACGCCGACCGGTTCCGGGAAATCACCCGGGGCGTCGGTCACGACGATTTGGTTGGCGATGAACTCGACTATGGCCGGACCCGGGATAAAAGCGACAAGTCGCTGGAGATCTACAAGTTCCATATCAATGCGCTGTACGTGGCGGTGACCCGTGCGGTGAAGAACATCTACCTGATTGAAACCGAACCGCAACAACGCCTATTCGATCTGCTGGGGCTGAAGCTGTGGGAAGACCCGCTTGATTTAGCCGAGCAGGGTTCCAGTTTAGAAGAATGGCGTCAGGAAGCGCACCGTTTGGAAATGCAGGGCAAGCAGGAACAGGCCGAAGCGATCCGCAGTCAGATTCTCAAGCTCAAGCCGGTGCCGTGGCAGGTGCTCAAGGACTCGACCCTGGTTGAGTTGGAACAAAAAGCTCTGGAGCAAAACGATAAAAAAGCCAAACTCCGGTTGTTCGAATATGCGCTGGTCTATCAGGATTACAACCGGCTCAATGCCTTGGCCAAAGCGAATTTTCGTCCCGCCGCGCAACCGGATAGGGGAATCAAGTCCCTTAATCAGAAATATTACCTGCCGTATGAGCTGAAAAACCCTGCGGCAGCGCTGCGCTTGGTGGATCAATACGGGGTGGATTTTCGTAATCCGTTCAATCAGACGCCGTTGATGATCGCCGCCCGCCTGGGCCATGAGGCGTTGGTGGAAAAGCTGGTAGCCATGGACGCCAATACCGGCTTGGTCAACAACGTCGGTTTCAATGCCTTTCAAATCGTGCTGGAGCAGGCGTGCGGTGATCCGAAATACGCAGCCAAAAAACTCGCCGGTGTTTACGAGCAATTGGAACCGGAAAACATGGTGATTCAAGTTGACGATCGGTTGATCAAGCTGGACAAGCGGCTGATGGAGTTTTTGATGCTCAATCTGATGATTGCCATGTTTTACAGTCGGTTGAGCGATAATGTGGTGCGCTACGGGAGTGGAGCTTTCAGCAGTGGAGATTTTCTGGATGTGTTGGCCCACTTCCCGGATTCGATCGTGCCGGAACGGCGTAAGAAACGAGCTTATATCTCCAGCATTTTGTCGAAAAACGAAATCGACCGTGATGACCGCTATAACCGCAAGCTGTTCCGCCGAATCAAGCTCGGTCATTACATCATCAATCCCAAGCTATCCGTTCAGGTGGAAGGCGAGTGGCGCAATATCTACGATCTGCTTTCACTGGACTTGCTGGGCTTTCGACGCGTGGATCAGGCCGAATCGTACTACTTCGATCCCAATAAACGCATGAGCATGCAATTGGAAGCCTTCAAGGAGCGGGTTAAGCGACTTCGGGAAACCGATGAAGCTGATGAACCGTTGACTTAATCAGGGTTCTTTCTCCATAGTGCAAGTCACACTAACACCAATAACCTGTTTCTGATGGAATGAACCTAATGAACGTAGTCTGCAAATTAATCGTGTTCCTCTCCGTTGGCCTGTTCTTTTCAGCCTGTGCATCTACCGCCACCCAAATCACGGAAGACAACGGCAGCGCCATGACCCAACTAGCCGCGAAGCAGATTGAAAACAAAGCCTATGCTGACGAAGACCGAGATTGGAGCACCGCACCCACCGACAACCTGAAAGTCGAACCCTACCATTCTCCGACCCCCAGCACGCATCCCGATGCACGCCTCATCAATACCTTCGACCTCCGAGAGATGATCCTGTCCGGCGATGAGCCAGTTGTGATCAACGTGCTTGGCACCAGCGGTAATCTGGACAAAATCGAAGGTATTCCCAGTTCAGTTTGGATGAAGGGTGGAGGTTTAGGAACTCTGGATGCAACCAAACAAAAGCTTTTTGCCGATGCCTTGACCCAGCTCACCGGGGGTAATAGTGATAAAGCGTTGGTGTTTTACTGCCTAGATGCCCGCTGCTGGCTGTCTTACAACTCCGCAACCCGCGCCCATCTGCTCGGTTATTCGAATGTCTATTGGTATCGCGGTGGTATTGCCTCGTGGTGGGAAGCGGGACTGCCACTCTTCCGGCAGCCCGTGGCGTATGATTTTTTATGATGCTATGGTCGCTGGCCGATGTTGTTCGAACCGGAGAAATGCTGCTTTATCTGGTCGGTCAGAGTTTCGGCAAACCCCTGGGGTCGTGATGACACTGAATAGACGATCACGCGAGTTACTGCAGCGGACATCGACCTGTTTTGCCCTGTAACGCGTCCAAGACACCGCGTGCCATCATCCGTGCATTACGCCAGCGCGGCGGCACCATCGTCGAGAAATAAATCAGTTTGAAAACAGCACGGGGAAAATCCTGCCATTTCCAAGCCCAGGGGCAATAGGACCTGCCATACAAGCTTAATCGGTTGCGGGTTTGATAATACTGGCGAGTTGGGCCATGGATATGAATTGGCCCCAAACTCCCCAAACCGGGCAAATAGGCCGACTGTTCTCCGAGTCGGTGAGTTAGTATGGCATCGCAAACTCCATATAGCCGGTAACCATGAGACTGGGCGCGGAAACTCCATTCTAAATCCACGTTATCAATGAATAGCCCTTCTTCTGGAAGACCCACACTTCGATAAACTGATGCCGGGGTTAATAATCCCGAAGCGATCAGAAAATCCGTGCGAATGGAAACACAAGCATCAGCGCAAGCGATTTTCTCCACCCCCCAGAAGTGGAATCGAGCGAAGGGCGTAGAACGACCATCACGGGCGGAGATCAACCGCGGTCCCACTGCCGCCACCGCTTCGCCTTGAGCGGTCAATTCGTCAAGTACCGCGAGGAGTTTGTTCACCATACCCGAGGCTGGAAGGCTGTCCTGATCCAATAGCAATACATGGCTTGCATCTTCTGCCAATGCCCGCTGGATCCCCAAACTCTGGGCTGCAGCAAGACCTGGATTGTCCGCTTGCATATGGTATTCCCCGCCGACATCGTTCACCATGGTTGCCAGCCGCTCTCGTAACGCTGGCTGCGAACCGTTATCCACCACAATGAGCCGTTGTATCTGCGGTGCCAATGCGGCCAGCTGCTGCGACATTATCGACAAGTCTGGATTGAAGCTAACAATGACCGCCGCGATCTGCGGTTTTTGAGGGAGATAAACGGGCACGAATCGCTATCGGCGAAAAAGCCGGGATAGCCGTTGTCGCATGGTGGTGGACCACAGCAGCAAACCTGGGCAATGGTGCAATAGCCAACTCAGGGCAAGTTCGCGCCAGCGCGGACGGGGACCCAAATTTTGTGGGCGACGGGC
>JAZBPA010000027.1:0-38762 GCA_036351435.1 Candidatus Competibacteraceae bacterium | reverse complement strand
CTGGTGCAGAGTGGGCGGCCAGAGCCGGTGTCGATAGTGCGTTAAACTCTGACGCGCCTGTATCCGAAGCTGTTGCGGGCGATGATTTAACCTGTCAAGCTCAGCCAATAGCATAAGCCGGGTGGCACATCAGAAAATGGACAGTCGATTTTTTCGATCAATCAATCCTTTATGGCTCTACCAGATCTGCCGTGGAGACCCCAACATATTGACACTGTTGGCGAATTCATTAGTTTTTTGTCATGCAAAACAGCTGACGGCCTGAGTGCGGCAAAGCGCAAACAGCGGGTTGAGGCCTCGGGTATTCCAGCCCATCACTGCGGATAACCCAGGGTTCGCGTTATCCCCGTTGCCAGCCGACCGCGACGTGCATCTCCAGGCGGGCCGCCCCGACAGTGACATGATGATAGCAGCGCACCTGCCGGGGATGCGCCTAAATCGCTAGGCGCCGATACCGTCCCCGCCGGCAAATCCAAGCAGTCAGCCCGGCGCGTTTGAGTCGCAGGCGCAAATGCCAGCGCGTTTGGCCATGAACCCAGTCGATTAGCGCCACGTGGGTGAACCCGCGGTCAACCAACAACACGATATCCCGGTCTGCCGGTAACAGTCGCTCGGCATGGCGTAACATCCCCCGGTAGTGACGAAACGCTACGCTACTGGGGCGCTGTGCGGTCACTTTCCAAACCAGCTGGTAGTGTGCGCCCGCGATAGACCAGCCCCAGACGAATTAAACACCACCGATTCCACAGCAAGAAGGTATCCAACACCACCTTCAAGCGGGGTTCGCGCAGCTCGGCTAACATCGGACCAAGCACCGCCTCATACAGCTGATGCACATCTACCCGCGGATTAGCGAGCCAGCGGCGAAACCGCCGCCAGGCATACTGCGCTTGACTGTGTACGTGTCAATGGCCATTAATAATGATCCACTAGCGGCCATTAACACGCAAGCGGGCAGCACCACAACCATCCGTTGGGTAGAGCCTCATCAGAACTTCATTATCATCCCTTAGTTGCTACGGCTACGGCTTTTCCCTATATAACTCGACTGCTAAGCCACCGCCTATGGCGGTGCGAAAAACAAAGGCTCTGCCGTTTCTGGCATTGCGGTAGCCTAAGAAGCGATTTCTCCTCTTGGCCGGGCCTGCCAAGTCCGAAGAAGAGGAGAAATCGAGATGAGAGAATGGCAAAGCCAGTCTCATGTGAAGTGGTACTGTCGATACCACGTAGTGATCGTACCGAAGTACCGGCGAAAATCAATGTTTGGTGCGATTCGCCGGGATGTAGGCCAGATTCTCAAGGAGCTGTGTCGACGCTTCGAGATCGAAGTGGTGGAAGGGCATGTGATGCCTGATCATGTCCACATGTGCTTGGGGATTTCGCCCAAATACAGTGTGGCTAATGCCATTGGTAAATTGAAAGGTAAGTCAGCTATTGCAATTCATCGCAAATACGGGCGCACCCGCAATGTAATGGGTTTCACGTTCTGGTCGCGCGGCTATTGCGTGAGCACAGTGGGTTTGGACGAAGCAGTGATCCGCAGTTACATCCGTACCCAAGAAGAACGAGAGCTTCACCAAGAGCAGCTGGCTCTGCATTATTAACCCTAAGCCTATGGCAGGTCTGTCGCCCCCTTCCAGGGGGCATCCTCAAACTACCTGCTAGGCAGGTAGTACATGATTGAGGGGAAACGGTGAAATCTTGTGACAGGTGTTCCTAAGGCAAATGTTCCTTAGCCAAATAATCGTGTGCTTGCATTTCCTGTAAGCGACTGAGTGTGCGCTGATATTCGAATTTCAGCTTGTCGCCCTGATATAACTGTTCGGCGGGAGCGGCGGCGGTGATAATTAATTTAACCCCGTGGTCATAGAACACGTCGACCAAATTCAAGAACCGCCGCGCCTGATTCTCCATCTGCCAGTCCATGACCGGGATATTGGCAACTAGCACGGTGTGAAAGCAGCGGGCGATTTCCAGATAATCCGCCTGACTGCGCGGGCCGTCGCAAATATCCTGAAAGTCAAACCACACCACACCATCTGCTAACCTTTGCGTGGGGATGGGGCGATTCTCTACTTCCAAAACGACGCCAGCCTGCCCCGCCTCTGGACTGACGTGTTCGAAAGTGTCGCGTAACATCTCTGCAGTCTTATCGTCCAATGGATGGTGATAGACCGCTGCCTTTTTCAGATAAAGCAGCCGATAGTCCGTACCTCCATCCATGCGTAAGACCGCGGTATGTTGCTTGAGTAAGTCGATGGCGGGTAGAAAGCGGGCGCGCTGCAGGCCATCCTTGTACAGTGCATCGGGTGGAATATTAGACGTGGTGATCAACGTAACCCCGTTGCTAAACAAGGCCTCCAGCAGCCCGGCTAGCAACATGGCATCAGTGATGTCAGCAACGAAGAATTCGTCCAGACAGAGCAGGCGGGATTGTTCAGCGAACTGTCGGGCGATGGACTGCAGCGGGTCTTGTTGTTCCTGGAGTTTATGCAGGGCGCTGTGTACTTTGTACATAAAGCGATGAAAATGAATCCGCTGCTTTTTCTCCAGTGGTAGCGCCTCGAAAAACAGATCTACCAGATATGTTTTACCCCGTCCTACCCCCCCCCAAAGATAGAGTCCACGCACCGGCTGTAGGCGCTGTTCAGGCTGGTTCTTGAAACGACTTAGCAAACCCCGGCGCTTAGGAGGAGTCGGGGCGGGAGTAGCTAACAGTTCATCAAAAATCCGTTGTAATTCGCGAATCGCGGTTTCCTGGGCACGATCGTGCCGAAACCCTTCGCGAGAGAGATCCTTTTTATAACGTTCGTAGAGCATGATCCGACAACGCTGACCCCGGCTTCCGGTCAGGCAGATACTGAGACCAGTCGTGTTTGAGGTCGCCAAACGCAAAAAAGTCCGGGTTGATCAAGGTGGGGCGAGCATTATATTGCATCGGTTGCATATGCATGTCCGTCAACCTGCCGCCAGCCTGTTCGACAATGATCTGCGCTGCAGCCGTATCCCACTCGCAAGTCGGGCCAAAGCGGGGATACAAATCCGCCTTGCCTTCAGCCACTAAACAGGATTTCAAGGCGCTGCCCACACTGAGATGATGATGCTCCCCTAAATATTGCAGATAGGTTTGTAACCGTCGTCCCTGATAAGCGGCGCGGCTGCAAGCCACGCGGACCTTGGCACGGTTAACACGCCGAGTATGAATGCGGGCAGGTGCATGATCCAGCGGTTGTTTGAACGCACCACTCTGACGATGAGCGAAGTAACAGACTCCGGTGACGGGCATCAGGATTAACCCCAGCACTGGCTCGTGATGATGGATCAGAGCGATATTGACGGAAAATTCATCGTTGCGTTTGATAAATTCCCGGGTACCGTCCAGCGGGTCGACCAGCCACAGCCATTCCCAATGGCGGCGAGCACTGAGGGGGATGGTCTTAGCTTCCTCAGAAATAACCGGAATGTCCGGGGTAAGTGCAGTCAATTCCGCTAATATCCGTTCATGAGCGACCAAGTCCGCTTCCGTCAGCGGGCTACGATCCTCTTTTTCGCTGACAGTGAACTCGGCCCGATAAATGGCCATGATTTCGCGACCAGCAGCCAGCGCGATTTCGCGGATTGGTTGAACCAATGAGGGAAGGTCAACAAGCATAGCGGCAAATTAGTGTTTGCAGGAGAAGAAAACGATAACCATCTAGTAACGGTCGCTGATGGCTTGGCGAGCCAGAAATACCGAGGCAATGGAACGGGCTTCGGTAAACTCACCATGATTTAGCAATCCGGCGATATCGTTCAAGGACCAGGGCACCACCTCTATGGTTTCCGGTTCATCGCCCGGCATCTGCTGGGGGTAAAGATCACGGGCCAATACAACGTGAGTGGTATGGCCGAAGTAACCCGGCGCGATAGTCATTGAGGTGAGATGCTGCAGCGTACGCGCACCATGGCCAACTTCTTCCATAATCTCACGATTGGCGGCGACCAACACATCTTCGCCTTGTTCAATCACACCCTTGGGGAAACCCAGTTCATAACGATTGGTCCCAGCGGCATACTCGCGAACAAGCAGTACCGTATCCTCGGCCAACACCGGCACGATCAGCACAGAACCGATTTTGGAACCCGGAACCCGCTCATATTCTACCTCGTTGCCGTTGGCGAAGCGCAGGTGTACTTTTTCGACCCGAAACAGGCGACTGTGGGCAACGATTTCGGTGTGTAGGATTTCCGGAGCTTTTCGCATCTGGGCTGTTAGAATTCACTGTGATTTTGCTGGGTAGACATTCCACGAGCGGGGAAATTCTACACGATTCAGCTGTTCTTGAGTGCTATGGCATACTTTAGCGTAACAGTAGCTACAAAAGATATTGCCTTATGTTCCCTTGGCATCAGATACAAACCGTTTTGCTGGACATGGACGGCACACTCCTGGACCTGCGCTTCGATAACCACTTCTGGCTGGAATATATGCCACAGCGGTATGGGGAAAAGCAGGGATTGTCCGTCGATCAGGCGCGAGCTGAATTACTCACCCGCTATCGTGCCGTGGAGGGAACACTAGACTGGTATTGCATCGATTACTGGAGCGAACAACTCGATCTGGATGTGGTTGCGCTCAAACGAGAGGTTGCTCACCTAATCGCAATACGTCCTTACGCGGTTGATTTTCTGGATACGCTGCGTAACTTGGGCAAACGGGTAGTGATGGTGACCAATGCCCATCCTGGTAGTCTTGGTCTGAAGATGGAGAAAACCCGCTTGAGTGGTTGTTTTGATGAGTTAATCAGCTCACATGCGCTAGGAGTCGCTAAGGAAGATCCCGCATTTTGGCTGCGACTTGGCGACGTCGTGCCGTTCCAAGCGAAAACCACTTTACTGGTGGATGATAACTTGACCATTTTGCAAACCGCCCAAAACGCCGGTATCGCTTATTTACTGTCCATCTTGCGACCGGATTCCACCCAGCCACCTAAAATTGCCGGCGATTTCCCAGCGATTCATGATTTTTCGGAACTGCTTCCGCTTGGCTAACTACCGGCTCTCGATTTGCCACGTGCGATTGCCTATGCTCTAAGGCAAACTAATTGTAGCAACGCCTAAAATCTGTCCATCAAAGGGGGAACTCGTGGACGATAATTTTTCATTGGATGTTTTGAACGGTCACTTACAGGTCATTGACAGCTTGCGCCAGCGGCTAATCTACGTGAAATGGGAGCGCGAACCCTTTATCTTGCTGGCCGATGTTATTGCTGATATCCATAAACTGGTGCGCAATCAGCCAGGCTATGGCCGAATTAGCGACTGGGCTGAGCAATTGGAAACGCAGCTACGCCATTTTTTGGCAACCCAACAGCTTCCGCAAGGCAGCGAGCGTTGGTATTTCTTGACCATGTTGGAAAACCTCTGTCACAGCGTAGATTTCGAACCAGCTGAAGAACCGAGGAACACTAAATTTCCACAGATGTCTCGGGGTGAGATTGTGCTACTCGCCGGTAACGACGCCAACGACCTCGCTGCCCAACTGACTAAACAACGGTTTAAGGTCAGTCATACCCACTCAGCTGCTGACTTCAAAACACCGTTTGCGCAGGGTTCACCGCTTGCTGCGATAATCGATATGGATTTTCCAGAAGGTGCCTTAGTAGCCGGCATGCAGATGATGGCCGCTGCAGAAAATCGCATCACATCACCCCTATTGTTTTTGTCCGAACGCGGTGACCTCGCTGGCCGTATAGAAGCAGTCAGCGCCGGCGGCGCGGCTTACCTGGTTAAGCCCATTGATACAGTTGCCGTGTTATCCGCATTGGCTGATCAATTGTGGCAAGAATCTACCCGTAATGCCGCAGTATTGATCATAACCGATCATCCCTTTGAATCGCAAAGGACCACCAGCGTGTTAGCTGCCGACGGGGTAACCAGCGAAATCGTTGAACAACCCCTGGAGGCCTTGCAAGCGATCCATAACCTACAACCTTCAGTGGTAGTTTTGGATCTGGATCTAAGCACCGTTGACGGGTTCGAGCTATTGCAAACCCTGAGGCAGGCCTATAACAGCCTGACAATCATCGGCTGTTCGCTACAGACCGAACCCGATCGCAACCATATGGTTTTAGCTGCCGGTGGTGATTACCTGCTCAACAAGTCGCAATTAGATACCCAGTTGTTGCCGGCGTTGCGCCACGCGATACATCGCCACCTAGCACAAAGTCGGCAACAGAACCATCTGCTTCAGCATGACACAGTCAGCGGCCTATTTAATCGGCGTTATTTCCTGGAAGGGCTCAAGCAGACTGTTGAAGTCGACCAACGAAATGTTGCGGTGCTACTGATTACTCTGGACAATCTGCGCGCTATGGAGGCAAAAGATGCTGCCGCTATTGATGATGTGGTGGCTGACGCAGCCACCCGCCTGCGAGGCGTGTTAGAACCGGGACACCAGGCTGCCCGATTTACCGATGCCGCGTTTATTGTTCTCAGTGAAGCGACTGCGCGTGAATCACTATTGAGCACGGCACGCGCTATCCGGGCCGCGCTGGAAACTGATGCGTTTGCAGTTGGTGACGCGTTCATGCAGTTGCGCACCAGCATTGGTATCAGTATCACCGAGACCCGGGGCGGTGATTATCAAGAACTACTCCTGCAAGCTCAGCAAGCCTGCAGCACGGCATGGGTTGCCAAGGGTGATCGGGTCATGATTTACGAACCCAATGCTGCCGAACCGGTGACCGAAGCGCTGCATCATCGCCGTCTGTTAGACGAAATCCGCGAAGCATTAGATCAGCAACGACTGCGGCTGGTGTTTCAACCCATCGCAAGTCTGCGCAACGACCTACAGGAACGCTATGAAGTGTGGCTGCGGATTCGCAATCAGGACGGGCTGGAGCTCCTGCCGGAGACCGTGTTTGCCGCTACCCAACGCCATCGGCTCGGCATTCGGTTAGATCGATGGGTGATCACCCGGGCATTAGGCTTGTTGCAAAAACGCCATGATCAAGGTCAAGCGATTACCCTGTTTATCAATATTTCGCCCACGCTGCTACACGATAAAGAGTTCACCGATTGGCTTAAGCAGGTATTAGAAAACGCTAATCTGCCCGCTAAGGGGCTAGTTTTTGAAATGCCCGAAAGCACTGCTGAGCGGTACTTCCAAGCACTACGCAAATTCATGAGTCAGGTCAAGCCATTGGGTTGTGGCTTTTCGCTGGATGGATTCGGCAATCACCCCCATTCCCTGGCCTTGTTAAAGAGTTTAGGAGTGGATTATGCCAAACTCGATCCCGCGCTGACTCGCGACTTAGTCGATGATGCTGAAAAACAAGCGTCACTCAAAGAACTCGCGCAACAATTGAACGAGTTTCAGATCACCGTAGTGGCCAGCCACATTGAAGATTCCTCAACGCTGCAAACCTTGTCAGCATGCGGTATCAGCGCCGTACAAGGGTTTTTGCTGCAGAAGCCACAAGAGGAGATGGCCTACAACTTCAACGGCAACGTGTTGGAGTAACCGGTTCAGCAGTCCTCGCCTCTGCAGGTTGCCGAATCCTCATCGCCGACGGTATTAGCTGCAGCCAATGCCTGCGGGCCTCGGCCCAACTGGGCGATACGTTGTAGTGTACCGTTCGGTAACCAGATCGTTGTTCCTTCGGGCAAGGCGATCCGATTAGCGCGCGCCGATTTGCTCCAAGACGGATTCATCAGCAGCAACTGCTGCTTGGTTACGCCGTAGTACAAGGCCAGCTCCGTTGCCAAGGCGTTCTGTCGCAGTACCACGCGGTCCCAATCCAACGGCGTTTCAGGATTGACGCCCTCCGGGAAGTAGCGCTGTGCTTGGCTAACTAATTCACGTATCGCCAGAAATTCGGCGTAAAAATTGCGCGAGGCGAAACCAAAATGGGGGCCATCATAATATTGGACGATACCCGCAAAATCGTTGCCGAACTGAGCCTGCGCCTTCTTCATGCCGCCAATGCCGTGGTTATACGAGGTCAGAGCCAATGCCCAATCACCCAACCTATTGTAGGCATCTCGCAAATAACGCGCGGCACCGTGTGCCGCCATGACTGGGTCCAGCCGTTCATCCAGGGCAGGATGGGGATTCATGTAAGTCTGGGCTGCTGGGCGAGTGAATTGCCACATGCCGGAAGCACCTGCACTGGAGCGAGCGTGATTTTGGAACGATGATTCCACATGCGGCAGATAAGCCAAGTCCTCCGGCAAACCAGCCTGACGAAAGATGTCGCGGAACACTTTGTCGTAGCGACCGCTTATTTCAAGTCCACGTTTGAACTTCTCTCGCAGGCCGCGCTGCCTACGCAACCGTTCACTGGCGCCAAAAATCGCTCCCTTCCCGGCGACCTGCGTGATTCGGGCCATCAATGCCTGTTCAGAGGGACTCAATGGTTGGTTCGCGATGGTTTTGCGTTCCAGCTCCTGTAACCGGGACTCCCAGATATCGCGCCGCTCCCGGATTAAACTGGACTGAGCATGGGTATAACCTGATTCAATATTACCGGGCAAAGTAGTTACTTCATAAATCAGCCCAAGATGCCTGTTATCATGAAAGACGACTTGTGCTCGACTCCAAACCCCAAAGACATTACGCCAGAACGCGATTTGCGGTTCGAGTTCCGGTGGTTGAGGGAAGCTGTGAGTGTGTCGCTTATCAGAAGCGTGGGCGGGCGGTTGGTCGGATGCACTGGCTGTCGGATCATACGCAGCGGGAGAGTGGGATCCGGCGCAGGCGGCCAAACTCAAGACAATCGCAAGGGTCACCAACCGTTGCACAATGTTCATAAGATAACTCCCCTGGGGCGTAGGGTATGTGACGGATGTTGTATATCTGTTAAAAGCGTAATTTGCCGGTCAAATCTATTGTACGGACACCGTCCTGATCGGGCTGACCCAGTAAGCTGAGGGCTTGTTCCACAGGTTGATTATTGTCCCGAACGGCGAGCTGACTGGTAAGACGGTAACGCCCATCGGGGGTCAAGGTCAAGCTGCCGGTGAGCTGGATCGGCCCACCCTGATCCCGAATAAGACCGGAAATAGTGTCATCCCTAGTGCTGAAAGCGACTTGGTAGTCGCCCAACTCTATGATTTGCGCGAGGGGGACCCGTAACGCAGAGAGAAGCACGGTGCCCTGTACCGCAAGCGGATAGCCGTTGGGATTCAATCGCAGCCGTAAATCATTCAACTCCAACCCACCACCGACCGGCAGCCTAAGGACGGAATGCCAATCGCTCAGGGGAAGATAACCGTTTAACGGGCCGAGGCGTAGCTGCCTATCCAATCCCATAGCAACAGTCCCGGTCAAACGGCGGACGGGATGATAGAGATCGACTGCCAGCTCAATGTTCCCCAGCAGTAAGGCTGCAAACCGCAATTTCCAAGTCGCTTTATCGAAGGTGAGGGTATCCCATTGCACACTTTGTGCGCTGCCTTGGATCGCCAGCCCTTGCACTGATTGTATGCGCATGTTCGGCCAAGGAGGAGGATTCCAGGCTAGCAAAGCAGCTGCCGGCAATTGTAAGATCATGAACACGCCGTAGGCGAACAAACCCAAGAGAATATAACTTAACGACCGCTTCACGAGCTGCTTTGCAGAATCAGCCGGGCATTAACCAGCCCGTTCCCGGCTTGACGATCTAATACCCCGTTCACCGTCGTAATAGCGTGCTGTTGTCGCAAAGCACCCAACCAGCTGATCAGTTGATCAAAGCCGACTTGTTCTAGCTGGATCCGCAATTGATCATTTCCTTGTGGTTCAATCTGCTTGATGGCAGTCTCCAACCCGGCGGCCTTGGCGGCCTGATCCACAACGATCAATAATGAACGGGCTTGCTGACTCGTTTGGCTACGCCCTGTGGTGGCTTCCCTTTCCAAGCGCTGAATTTGTCCGGCTGCTTGTCGCATCCAGGCAAGATCCGTGCGCTGAACAGCGACTGTTTCCCGCAATCCATTCAGCTCATCCTGTAACGGTAACCAGAGCAACGCATAGCCCAACAACACCCCAAGCAACCCGGCGCCCCCGCCAATTAGACACCGTTCCCGCAAGCTTAACTGTTGCCACCAGGCATTCATAACGCCGCCTTCTTCAAAGTCACCCGGCTTTCTATTCGATCTTCCCGTTTAGTGGTGCGCATTTGCGCCGTCAGCCCGGCTTGTTCGGTTAAACGCTGCCGCAACCGATCCAGTGTTTCCAGGCTATCTCCAGCCAATTCCATATCTAATTGACCGATTTTATAGCGCAGTCCGCGCAAGCGTACATCCTCAAACCCCGTCAGCACCTGCCCACCTTGCAACAGCAGCTCCAGAAAACCGGTCTCTTCCACAGCTGGGCCACCCTGTAATTCCCGCAAGCGGTTTTCGAGCTGTGCTTTGGGATTAACGATACGGCGAGCAGTCGGTACCGTCTCCCGGAAAACTCGTTCCATTTCTGCTTGAAGGGCTACGCGTTCGTTGCGCAGCTGCCAATATTCGCCGACTTGTAAGATTCCCTGCAAACCCAGCCACAACCCCGCCAGCACTGCAGCCACCCGCCAAGGGCGCAACCATTTACCCCACTGCGCATGACGGCTATAACTGCCTTGTAGAAGATTGAGCGTAACGCCGTCCTGATACCCTGCTGCTAACAGCCGGAGCGGTTCAGCAACATCGCCCTGATGCTGGATTTCCGGTGAGGTTGCTAGTTCCGGCACAGCTTCACCCCATAAACGCAAAGCGGTGGGTGCGGTTTCGCCCGCTTCAGCCAAGGCTAATTCCAACAAGGGCAGTAAATTGTCCTGTTCGGTGGTAAAGCCGGCGTCTGGACCGCAGCGCACCACGGCACGCCTGGATTTGAGCAACACGCTCCAGGAAGCGGGTTCAAAAGGTAATAACAGTGGTTCGGGTACGACAGCAGTCGGTATCAGGCCGACTCGTGTACATTGATCAAGCCAGTTGCTCAGTGTTGCATGGCGAATAGCTGCGACCGGCGCCTCACCTGAACGGGTAGACCCCACCGCAAAGTGAAGTTCTTCGACTTCATCAGCCACATGATCTTCCAAGGCGTATGGCAGGGCCTTCAGCCATTGGCTTCGATTACGTTCCGGCAGCGTGGCGCGTATCAACAGCACTGTCTCACCTGGTGCGATCAGTACCAACCGTTTCCCCGATGCTGGTTGGGCCATTTCGCTGAGGGAGCCCTGCGCTAACCGTTCCCCGACCAGCCATTCAAATCGTTCTGTATCAATGAACCGGGCGATAATCCATTGATTCAGCGTTCGCTGATCTTGATTGATGGGTAATAGTTGATCAGTACTCATAACCAAAACTGCGTACCCGTACGTTGATGTTTCCCGACTCTGTGCGCTCCAGGATACTCCGCAGCGCCGCGCGCCCTTCACCCACGTTGGCTTCAGCAGTCATCAGAAAAAAACGACTGCTGACTGCCAGTTTATCTCTGGTCAGGCCCTGAGTGCCGAATTGGTTGGCGCTAAGAAAGGCATCCACACTGTCGTAACCCTGCTTATTGCGGTCTTTGACACGGTCTTCGGCTTTGTTAAGGCTTATGCCATCGCTTGCAGCGGCTAATACCGGTGCCAGCACTGTGTTTACATTCAACGCAGTTCCCGGAGGTAAAGCGCATATATACGGGGACAGCTCGGCATAGGTTTCCTGGTCCACCCCGGCAATCAGACGCAATTCCGAAATACTGGCTAACGGTCGGTCGGCGGTCAAATAAGCGGGATCGCGATTGGTATAGATGCCGTCCTCTGCCCCATCGGGGAATAAAGCCTCTTGATCAGGATCCAACCAATCGGCAATAGCTTGGGCAATATTGGATTCCAGGTCCAGCGTTTCCAGCAATCGTTGTAGCGCTTTAAACTGCACCGGATCAATGTTGCGACCGACGTCTATGTCATTAGTCGGGTTGGTGTTGCCCTGTGTATCTTCATTTTGAGTCTGATTTGAATTATCAGTTGTTGAGGAATCAGAGGGGTTCGTTGTCGCTATAAGCAGATTATTAATATTAAAGCGCCCCTGCAAATCCTCAATACGACCTGTGATACTACCACCCTGGACCGGGAAGGCTGGTGGCAGAATAGCCCAGTCCTCGCCGGGATGATCAGTGTCGCCGCTACTGGCGTCCCGTATCAGCAGAGTCATCGCCCACTGTTCGGCACCCAGTGTGTAAAGTCGGGCTTGCTGCTGGTGTTGGAGCAGTGTGCTGCGCCGGATGGCCAATTGTTGCAACCCGGCTAGTTCAGTAGCAATCAGGCTGGCCAGAAAGACAATTAGCAAGGCGGTCAAAAGGGCAACGCCTTGCTGTTGTTTAACTTCGGTTTTGAAGCATGCTAGTTGGGTTACTGAATGTGATTGAAGAAGCACGTCGGTCGCTGCGTAAGTAGGAAACTGCGCTTGATGATAACCGATTGGTATCAGTAGTTGTAGGATGGGTGGAGCGTAACATAACCTACCTTCTTGGCCTCGATTGGCAAATAACCAGCGAATGGCAAAAGGTCCGTGACCGCGAGAGGACATTAACAGAACTCAAAAAGGCTGCAGGGGCCGGTGCCTTTGGCAGCGTCATGGTACAGCATCCGAGCTACGCACCCGGGTCACAGTTGCCGAGGCACAGCTGAAAGAAATGCAAGTCCAGCTGACCGACTTTCGCGTCCTACCCCAATACGCGGAGATGGAATTAGAAGCCAATCAACTCACCCGCCAGATCAACGACCTCTGCAACGCTAACGTTATCGATAACGCCTCTATTCGGGACCTGGAAGCCGCGATGAGCGCCGAAGCCCGGCCGCCAATTGATGAACTGGAGAGCCTCTATGCTGAGGCGGGCGTCTCACTGCCCGGGCTCGCGATCAAGCGATACGATGAGGTGCGGTCCTTTCACGAATCTGTCATCCGTAACCGCCGTGACTATCTGGCTGGAGAACTTGATGCTGCTAAACAGCGTGTTATTGCGCGGGACCAAGAAAAACAGCGGCTCGACAACCGACGCGGCAAGGTGATGAACATTCTTAAGAGCCACGGGGCACTTGACCAGTTCTCCAAGCTTCGGGCGGAAACCGCTCGCAAGGAAGCCGAAGTTGAATCATTGCGCCAGCGTTTTGAAACCGCCGAACAGCTTGAGGGTACCAAGGACGAACTGGATATCGAGCGTAAACGTCTTACTCTTCGACTTCGCCTTACAAACTGCTATTCGATCGCCTAAAAAAGTAGCACCCTGGTAGCGCCAAAAAATAAGGCTTACAACGATCTGATGTAAGCCTTTGTTTATTATGGTGGGCCCTGTAGGACTTGAACCTACGACCTACGGATTATGAGTCCGCTGCTCTAACCAACTGAGCTAAGGGCCCGCAGAAAAATTAATCGCTATAGCTTACCACAGACCTATTCCAAGTCCAGGAAGCTACGGAGTTGCTCGGAGCGGTTGGGGTGGCGCAGCTTGCGCAGTGCCTTGGCTTCAATCTGACGGATACGCTCGCGGGTGACGTCGAATTGTTTGCCAACCTCTTCCAACGTGTGATCGGTGTTCATGTCAATGCCGAATCGCATCCGTAATACTTTCGCTTCGCGCGGTGTCAGACCGGCTAATACCTCACGCGTTGATTCTTTCAAACCCTCGCCGGTCGCCGATTCGACGGGCGATAAGACACTAGCGTCCTCGATAAAGTCGCCCAAATGGGAATCTTCATCGTCGCCGATGGGGGTTTCCATTGAGATCGGTTCTTTGGCAATTTTAAGCACCTTGCGCACTTTATCTTCAGGCATCTCTAGGCGCTCAGACAATTCCTCCGGGGTGGCCTCGCGGCCCATCTCCTGCAACATTTGTCGGGCAATCCGATTAATCTTGTTAATCGTTTCGATCATGTGCACCGGAATGCGGATAGTGCGGGCCTGATCTGCTATGGACCGAGTGATCGCCTGGCGTATCCACCAGGTGGCATAAGTAGAAAATTTATAGCCCCGGCGGTATTCGAATTTGTCGACCGCTTTCATCAGGCCGATGTTGCCTTCTTGAATCAAATCTAAAAACTGTAGACCCCGGTTGGTGTATTTTTTGGCAATGGAAATCACTAGCCTGAGATTGGCTTCGACCATCTCTTTCTTTGCGCGCCGGGCTTTGGCTTCACCGATCGACATGCGTCGATTGATGTCCTTGATATCATAGATAGGCATACTTGCCCGTTCTTGAATGGCCAATAAGCGAATCTGAGCAGCCCGAATAGCGTCTTGATGAATTTCCAATCCGGTGGAGTATTTTTTACCGGCACGAATATGCTTATCCGCCCAGTTCAGATTCGTTTCGTGCTTGGGGAAAGAGTTGATAAACACTTTCCGCGGCATTTGGGCTTCGTTAACACAGTAGTTCATGACGATTCGCTCTTCTGAACGAATCTCTTCCACGATGGCATGGAGCGTGTCAATGAGCCGCTCCAACATCTTGGGTACGATTTTCAGCTCCAGAAACAGATTGGCGATCTGCTGACGTAGCGACTGTGTATCAGGGTGTTGCAAGCCATGTTTGGCGATGCTCTGTAATGCCTGTTGGTGCAAGCTCTGCAATTCCATGAACAGCGCAGCAGCTTTTTCTGGATCCGGGCTATTAGCGTTTCCACTGGAGTTAGCGTCTTCGTCCTCATCTTCGCTGCTCTCCTCTTCCGTTTCTTCCCCTTCCTCCTCCTCGTCTTCTTCGTCGCTGTCCTCCAAATTGTCATCACCAGCATCGATATCGTCTGCCGCGTCGTCATCGTTGCTCAGCTCATCGGCCTGTGCAAGAACATCTTCTTTGTCGGCGGGGGATTCGCTGGCGTCGCCGGACTCGTTAAATCCACTGATGACATCGGCAAGGCGAATCGTGCCCTCTTGCACCGCTTGATATTCCTCAAGTAACTGAGCGATGAGCGGGGTATAGCTGGCCAAAGCAGTGAGCACCTGTCCGGTGCCTTCTTCAATGCGTTTGGCTATTTGGATTTCTCCCTCACGGGTAAGCAGTTCCACCGTGCCCATTTCACGCATGTACATGCGAACCGGATCCGTGGTTCGGCCGAACTCGCCATCGACAGCAGCCAATGCGGCCGCTGCTTCCTCAGCGACATCGTCATCGGCATTGAGTGAGTTTTCGCTCAATAGGAGGCTATTGAGATCGGGAGCATATTCGTGAACTTCAATGCCCATGTCGTTAATCATGGCAATGATGTCTTCAATCTGCTCAGGATCGACGATGTCATCCGGTAAATGATCATTCACCTCGGAATAGGTCAAAAAACCTTGTTCTTTTCCGCGGGCGATTAGTTTCTTCAACTGGGATTGGTGCTGTTCGCTCATAAGCCTTGATTATCACTTTTTAGGAGTGATGGATTAAATTGGAAACCGATTACGTAGAGCAGTCCATTCAAAAACGATTTTGGTTTTCTAAAACCCAATCAACTGGTTACGTCATAATGTTCTTTGATCTTTGCAGATTTCTTAATAGTTCTTTTTCTTCTGCGCTGATTTCACCACAAATAACCTTCTCCAGTAGTCGTCTTTCTGCACTGTGCTGATCTTTTAATTGTTTGATAATGTCCAGTAAGACTGTTTTGCATACTTCCTCTGAGTCAGTTGGTTGCCACTGTGCCAAGCGCCCCAGGATGCTGCCGGTTTGAGACTCTCTATATCGCTCTATGAGTAGAGCTGTAGTGGTTATATGGGGCTGAGATTGAAGTAATTCAATTAACTCCAACAGTAAGGATAGTCCAGGAACGGAAACCCCGTGCAAAGATGTTATATCGTCCACATGCTGGGCAAGCCCAGGAGCGTTTAATAATAGGGCAATCGCTAAGCGAATCGGAGAGCGAGTCGGGTCGACCTGATGGGAAAATGAACGGTCCGGCGCGTTAAGCCGGGATAACGGGTTTTTGGCAATACCCGCCAAACGGTCGCTCATCATGTCTCTGAAATCACTATCCGGTAACTTTTCCAGCAAAGGTCGCGCCTGTTTCGAAAAACGAGCTCGATCATCAATCGTGTTGATCTCGACTGCGCCAGTAAGATGCTCAAAAAAGTATTCGGAAAGAGGCAGTGCATGGTCTAAACGCTGCTCAAATTTTAGCTGGCCCTCTTTACGAACTAAGCTATCCGGATCTTCCCCTTCCGGCAAAAACAGAAAGTCAATGTGCCGCCCATCGCGCATAAACGGTAACGCATTTTCTAGCGCTCTCCACGCTGCCGTTCTACCGGCACGGTCACCGTCAAAGCAAAAAATTAAATGTTGGGAAGCACGGAACAGCTGATCCAAATGCTCCCCCGTCGTAGCCGTACCCAAGGTGGCCACAGCATAGTGAATGCCGTATTGAGCGAGCGCGACGACATCCATATACCCTTCTACGACCAGCAGACAACCCAGCTGACGTTCGTGCTTACGAGCCTCGTACAAACCGTAAAGTTCCCGTCCTTTGAGAAAGAATGGGGTTTCCGGCGAATTCATATATTTGGGCGTAGCGTCGGCTAAGGCGCGGCCACCGAACGCGATGATTCTGCCGCGGCTGCCGCGAATCGGAAACATAATGCGATCTCGAAACCGGTCGTAAAGCCCACCGCCATCCCGCTCAATGGCTAACCCGGCAGTGGCCAGGTCACGTGGGTTGCTGACTTGACTGTGCAAATGCCGTATCACGTTGTCCCAGCCGGGGGGGGCATAACCAATACCGAAAGTTTGGATGATCTCATCGCTTAGGCCCCGTTTCTGTAAATAATCAACTGCCGTATGACGTTCCGGATGTTCGCGCAATTGCCGACAATAGAACTGGGCCGTCTGTTCCACAAGGGTGATCAGATCGGTATGACGATCCGGTTCGGGCGCCGCGCCTTTAGGCAGCTCCAAACCCACCCCACGAGCTAGGTCTTCAACAGCTTCCAAGAAGCTTAAGTGCTCGTATTCCATCAAAAAATTGATGGCGTTGCCGTGGGCACCGCAGCCAAAACAATGATAGAACTGCTTCAGCGGACTGACTGTGAACGATGGGGTCCGCTCCGTATGAAATGGACAAGGTGCAGTGAATTCGCGCCCCGCTTTACGCAAGGCCAACCGTGCGTCAATGATTTGCACCAAGTCGACGCGCGCCAGGAGGCGATCAATAAAGTCCTGGGAAATACGGGTAGCCATGAAACAAGCTTAGGCGATACGCCGACAACTACCAGCCCGCTCGCGCACTGAGGTTTGCTTGTAGCTCGGGTTATTCAAGTCACCCAGCGCGAACCAGTATTCAACCAGTGAGCCGGGTTTTGACCATTGCACTCACAGTGGCCATATCGATCCGACCTTGCGCTTGATTCTTGATGTGATTCATCACTTTGCCCATGTCGCGTATGGACTGAGCGGCGGTTTCGGTGATGGCGTGGCTGACCAACGTTTCGACTTCTTCTGCGCTAAGCGCTTTGGGCAAGTAACCCTGAATCAGGTCAAGCTCAAACTCTTCCTGAGCCGCTAGGTCCTCACGACCGCCATTGCGATATTGAGTGATCGATTCGCGCCGTTGCTTGATCATGCGCTCCAGCACATGAGTGACTTGCGTTTCGTCTAAACTGATTCGTTCGTCAACTTCACGCTGTTTGATAGCAGCGGAGATTAATCTCATGACGGCCACGCGTTCTTTGTCTCGAGCGCGCATGGCAGACTTTAGGTCGTCTTGGATACGGTCTTTGAGAGACATGAAAGATGAGAACCAGTAAGATGGATGCGGCGGTTAATAAAGACGCGTACGCCGGGACGATTCTCGGGAAAGCTTTTTCAAATGACGTTTCACAGCGGCGGCCTGCTTGCGCTTGCGCTCTTGAGTAGGCTTTTCGTAAAACTCGCGGCGGCGAACTTCCGAGAGAACTCCCGCCTTTTCGCAGGCGCGCTTGAAGCGTCGTAACGCGATGTCGAAAGGTTCATTTTCTTTGACTTTCACAGAAGGCATTAACCCTTTTCCTCAGATAACCTAATAGGTATTCAATAATAGGACTATTTTCAAAATAGTGAACACGAAATTATAAGCATTTATATCAAGTGATGCAATTATTTGCGTATCCCAAAATCCAACGATTCGGCAGCGAGGAGAGCCATCGATGCTGGTGCTAGGTATTGAAACATCCTGTGATGAAACTGCTGTAGCGCTCTATGATGGAGAGCGAGGCTTGCTGGGGCATAGCCTCTACAGCCAAGTAGCACTGCATGCCGAATATGGCGGCGTCGTACCGGAGCTTGCCTGCCGGGACCATGTTCGTAAAGCGATTCCGTTGCTACGAGACGTCTTTCGCCAAGCGGGGGTCGATGGGAATGATATCAATGGGGTGGCGTATACCTCCGGACCAGGCTTAGTCGGTGCTTTACTCGTCGGCGCATCGCTAGGACGCAGTTTAGCTTGGACTTGGGGCGTTCCTGCGTTAGGTGTGCATCACATGGAAGGCCATTTATTGGCTCCTATGCTGGAGGCTGACCCACCTGGTTTTCCCTTTATCGCGTTACTGGTATCCGGCGGTCATACGCTGTTAGTAAACGTTGAAGAAGTTGGCCGTTATCATATTCTCGGCGAGTCTTTGGATGACGCGGTCGGCGAGGCGTTCGACAAAACCGCGAAATTGCTGGACTTGCCGTATCCCGGGGGGCCTGCTTTGGCCCAGCTAGCAGAACAAGGTGATCCTGAGCGGTTTTCGTTCCCAAGGCCCATGACCGACCGACCGGGCTTGGATTTCAGTTTTAGCGGCTTGAAAACCTTTGCCCTAAATACTTGGCATAAGCTCGAACCTTCCTCAAAGAACCGGGCCGATGTTGCCAGGGCTTTCGAGGATGCGGCTATCGACACGTTGGTCATTAAATGCCGCCGTGCTCTGCGCGAAACCGGAATTCATAACCTAGTGGTCGCAGGTGGTGTGGGAGCTAATCGGCGATTACGAGTGAATCTACGTGAACTAGCCGAGCAAGAAGGCGGACAGGTGTACTACCCCCGTCCCGCTTTTTGTACTGATAACGGCGCTATGATTGCGTACACGGGATATCGTCGGCTGGTAGCCGGGCAACATGATGATACGGTGATTCATGCAACACCACGCTGGTTATTGGACAGCTTGGATACGCCTAAGGATTCAAGCCCCACTGAAAATCCAAGCCGGTCTAGCGAGGATTGAAACCGGTCATTTCTTGGCGGTACCGAACTTACTTTCAGTACCCGCTAATAGGTTACGGATGTTGGACTGGTGACGCCATATTAACAAACCCACCATCGGTAGCAACACCACGATGTAGGCAACCGGTAGCTGGAACCACCACAGATAGATGGGAGCCAATGTCGCTGCGGTTAATGCAGCGAGCGACGAAATACGAGTCAGCGCAAATACGCTCAACCAAGTCACCAATACGGCTAAACCAGCTTGCCAGGACAACCCCAAAAGGACTCCAAACGCGGTGGCGACCCCTTTACCGCCTTGAAAACCGAAAAAAACCGGATAAAGATGCCCGAGAAAAGCTGCCAATGCGGTACCAGCTAGTCCCCATTCACTAACTCCAACCAAAGTCGCTAACCACACCGGCAGCAATCCTTTTAAACAGTCACCAGCTAAAGTAATCGCCGCCGCTTTCTTGCCTCCCAACCGCAACACATTGGTAGCGCCGGGGTTGCCGGAACCCTGCTGGCGCGGATCGGGTAGGCTCAGCAACCGACACACGATAATGGCGGTGGATACCGAACCGGCACAATAGGCTAAAACAACGAAAAAAATGTCGCTCAGCATAATCAGTTATCGCTTGTTAGGGGCTGGCGGTGTTGGCTAGAGGCTGCAACAATAGTGCTTGTTGCTTGAGTTGTGGAAATTGTCATGGATATTATCTTTATTCGAGATTTGCGTATCGAGACCGTTATCGGCATTTATGAATGGGAACGGCAAATTAACCAGACCGTCAGCCTTGATCTGGAGATGGCGGCAGATATTCGCCGTGCCGCTGCAACCGATAGTATCGAAGATACGCTCAATTACAAAGCGGTAGCTAAACGGCTGATTCAGTTTGTCGGCGAGAGTCGGTTTCTGTTGGTAGAGACCTTAGCCGAACGGATCGCCGAGCTGGTGTTAACCGAGTTTAACATCTCCTGGTTGCGCCTGACCTTGAGTAAGCCGGGGGCCCTCAGGGGCGCACGCGACGTGGGCATTATTATCGAGCGGGGACAGCGGGAATAAAGGCATATGGCTACCGTATATGTGAGTGTTGGCAGCAACGTTGATCGAGAAAACAATGTCCGCCAGTGTCTGGCTAAACTCCGGCAAGCGTTTGGATCCTTAGAGATATCGACCATTTATCAATGCACAGCAGTCGGTTTTCAAGGTGACGATTTCCTGAATTGTGTCGTTCAGTTCGATACGGTTCTTGACCTATACGCGGTCATCGCTCAATTGCAGGAGATTGAAACACAGCAAGGACGACGGCGCGATGCCGGCCGTTTTTCATCCCGCACCCTTGATTTAGACATATTGCTTTACGACGACCTCATTTTAGAGGAAGCCGGCTTGAAACTCCCTCGCCCGGATATTTTGCGTTATGCGTTCGTGCTCTGCCCGCTGGCTGAGTTAGCAGGAGAACGGCAGCATCCGGTGTCGAATATCACATTTAACGAATTGTGGCAGGCTTTCGATAACCCTGCTGAAAGAGCGTCGTTACGCCCTGTAGGGTTGAATTTAAACGGATGATCGTCAAACAATGCTGATGTCCCTAAAGCTCACTCCAGCGTTCTCTTTTGCGCCCGCCCAAACGCGCGAAAATCAATCCCAGCAGCAATCCGCCACCTAATACGCTGGCCCCCATTAAGAACAGCGATTTATCGCTATTCTGGAGCAGCGATGAATTTTCCTGCTGTAATATCCGCAATTCCTGCTCCAACTGCACCACCCGTTGTTGCAGCATTTGATTTTGCTGATCCAGTTCCAGATCCCCGCCAGCCAGCTTGCGTACTTGCGCCAATTCTTGAGTCAAGCGTTGATACTCGGTGCTGAAACCGGCGTACTCTTGAGCTAACGCATTCTTCTCAAGCGTTAATTCATACACCTGCTGTTGAAGACCTTCTTGCGTTGCTGTGAGCTCCTGCAAACGCTGCCGGGCACTCGGAGTTTCCATCAGATGTGCATTAGCAATCCACCCTCGCTGGCCCTCGGCAGTCCGTACTCGGGTATAGTTACTTTCGGTTCCTAGCACATGCAGCTGGCTACCGCTAGGGAGCATTACCAGAGTTTTGTATTTGTCGGAGGCTCCAGCGCGTAGCGGTACTTCCAACTGATCGCTAACATAGCGCACCGTCTGTGCCCAGGTAGTGGAGGCTATCAACGATAGCCCTGCGGCAAGCAGACCTGCCTTAAGCGCTTGAGAAAACTCCATAGTGATGAATCTCACTTAATGGCCGGATGGCCTAAATAAACAGGGTGCGACCGCCGTCTACAGCGATGACTTGGCCGGTGATATAGCCGCCATCGCGGATCAGGAACAATACGGTTTGAGCGATGTCCTCGGGATTACCGGCTCGCTGCAATGCGATACGGGACAGAATAGTGGCTTGGGTAGTATTATTCGCCTCGTGCTCGGGCCAAAGTATAGCACCGGGGGCAATTGCATTAACCCGCACTGATGGAGCCAGTTCTCTGGCCAGGGACTGAGTCAACATCACTAGCCCGGCTTTGGCAGCACAATAAATCGTATGCTGTCGCATCGGACGTTGGGCATGAATATCCGCCATGTTGATAATGTTGCCTTGTTGCTTATGCAAGTAAGGCGCGGCCGCTTGGGCCAAAAAGAACGGCGCTTTAAGATTACTGGCGAACAGGTCATCCCATTGAGCTTCAGTAGCGCTCCCCAAGGGCGTGGGATAAAAACTGGAAGCGTTGTTGACTAACAGATCCAAACCATGCCAACGGGTTGCTGCTTGCTCAACCAATGCGGCAAGATGACCGGCATCTTGCAAATCGGCTTGCAGCAATAGCACTGAATCGGGACGCTGCGCATTGAGTTCCGCAGACAGGGTTTCGGCGGCCTGTTGGGAAGACCGATAATGCAAGGCGATGTTCATGCCGGCCTGATGAAGGGTTCGGGCGATGACGGCACCAATACGCTGAGCACCACCGGTAATCAAGACAGTTTTATTGATGATGGAATCCATAATGGGTTGGGATTAACTCATAGAAGCAAAACACCAACCTAACCGACCAGTCTTGTAGCATGCAAGTTCAAGCCATAATCCATGATTTCTTTACCCGAACCTTCCAAGCCCGAACCGGCTGCATTGGCACACAGCACCCGCTTAGCGGAGCACATTCGTGCTGAAATTGCCAATAACCAAGGCACGATCTCATTCTTTCGCTTCATGGAACTAGCGCTTTATGCGCCGGGACTGGGCTATTACAGCGCCGGTTCAGCAAAGCTGGGTGCCGACGGTGATTTTGTGACTGCCCCTGAAGGCTCAACACTGTTTTCTCGCTGTCTTGCCCGTCAATGTCAGCAAATACTTATCCAAGGCGGCGGGGACATTCTGGAGTTGGGCGCCGGCTCGGGAATCATGGCTGCTGATTTGCTGTTGGAATTGGAGACCCTGGGTAAATTACCGAACTGTTATTTCATTCTGGAGCTTAGCGCTGAGCTACGCACTCGCCAGCAGCAAACCTTGGCGCAACGGGTACCGCATCTGTTGGAGCGAGTGCAATGGTTGGAGTGTTTGCCCGATTCCGGTTTCAGTGGCGTTATTTTAGGTAACGAAGTGCTGGACGCAATGCCGGTACAGCGATTCCGCATCACCGCAGAGGGACCGAGACCGCTCGATGTGAGTTGGGATACTGATCATTTCAGCTGGCATTTGGGTGATGAATGCCAGGAAATCACCGAGGCCGTGAACACGCTTCAGCAGAAGCTTGAAGAGACCTTGCCGTTGGGCTACGAGTCGGAATTCAATCCTCAGCTAGCGGCTTGGTTAGCCAGCTTAGCCGATGTCCTGAGCAGAGGCGTTTTACTGCTGATAGATTACGGTTATCCGCGCCGGGTGTATTACCACCCGCAACGCACCAAGGGTACCCTGCTTTGTCATTACCGGCATCGCGCTCATGACGATCCGTTTATGCTACCGGGATTGCAGGATATTACCGCTAGTGTGGATTTCACCGCTGTGGCCTTATCCGCCGTTGCCGCTGGTCTACAAGTGGCCGGTTACACCAGTCAACATTACTTTCTATTCGGTTGCGGCATGGCGGAGCTGCTGGCAGAGGTCGATCCCGCCGATCAACGACGTTATCTTGAACAGGCTCGGCAAGCTAACTGGTTGACCTTGCCGGGTGAGATGGGCGAACGGTTCAAAGCCATCGCATTGACCCGCGCGTGGGATAATCCATTATGCGGATTCTCATTATTCGACGAGCGACATCGGTTATGAGCGCGATAGGTTCAGCGTCGAATACCCGTCAGTAGCACCCAATCTTCTTGTTGTTGGCAAGGTTCAAAGCGAAACCAAGGTTCGAAAGCAGCTTGTACAGCTGCCGCTTGCTCGCAGAGCAGGCCGGCCAACGCGAGTTGGCCTTGTGGTTTCACCAAGTCACTAAACCGAGGGGCGAGTTCGATTAACGGACCAGCCAGAATATTAGCCAGCAACACATCGCAGGGTTGGAGCGGTAACTGTGCCGGTTCCGATGCTGTAATCAATGCTGCGACGTCGTTAGCACGGGCATTGCTCTCACAAGCCAATAGTGCCTGCGGATCAATATCCACTGCCCACACCTGGTTTGCGCCCAGCTTAGCCGCAGCAATCGCAAGAATTCCCGAACCACAGCCGTAATCAATCGCTGTTTTGCCCCTCAACTTAATGCTATCGAGCCAAGTCAAGCACAGTGCCGTAGTGGGATGACTACCGGTGCCGAAGGCCAGGCCAGGATCCAGATAGACAATGGTCGCTGACGGATCGGGTGGGGTCTGCTCATGCGGGCAGACCCACAGTATATTGCCGAACCGCAGTGGTCGGAAATCATCCAACCAGGCCCGCGTCCAATCACGCTCCGCCAACATATCTAGCTCAGCAGCATACGTTGTTTCTGAGTCGCCTAACAGGGTTTGCAATAGTTGATTGATCTGGTCCATATCAGTTTCGGCAGCAAACAAACCGGTGACCCGGGTGTGCGGCCATAGCGGGGTCTCGCCGGGCGCGGGTTCAAGAACCGGTTGTTCGCCCGCATCTTGTAAAGTGACAGCCAATGCCCCTGCCTGCAGCAAAGCCTCTTCCAATTTTTCTGGGCTATGCCGGACCGCGTCCAGGGTCAACTGTAACCAACTGGTTTCGCTACTCATGGCGAACGACTAGAGACCCAACTGTCGTTCCAGATAATGAATATCCGTGCCGCCCTTGGCGAATTTTGCATCGTTGAAAATACGGCGATGCAGCGGAATATTGGTTTTGATGCCCTCGATCACCAGCTCAGCTAAGGCGTTACGCATACGCGCCAGAGCGATAGTGCGATTTTCTCCATGCACGATCAGCTTGCCAATCAGCGAATCGTAATAGGGCGGCACTTGATAGCCGTTATAAAGGTGCGAATCCACTCGTATCCCCGGTCCGCCCGGCGGATGATACTGACTGACCGTGCCGGGTGAAGGCATGAAGGTATCGGGGTCTTCAGCATTGATCCGGCATTCGATGGAATGACCGGTCCAACGAATGTCATTTTGGGTGTAACTCAATTGCTCGCCGGCGGCGATACGCAGTTGTTCCTTGACAATATCCACGCCGGTAATCATCTCCGTGATTGGATGCTCTACTTGAACGCGGGTGTTCATCTCAATGAAAAAGAACTCCCCGTCTTGATACAAGAATTCGATAGTTCCGGCGCCGCGATAACCGATGCGCTGACAGGCTTCGATACAAATCTCGCCGATTTGTCGTCGTTGTTTGGGAGTGATGCCGGGAGCGGGCGCTTCTTCTACGACTTTTTGATG
Organism: Candidatus Competibacteraceae bacterium; assembly: GCA_036351435.1. GTDB lineage: Bacteria > Pseudomonadota > Gammaproteobacteria > Competibacterales > Competibacteraceae > JAAUQA01. The sequence continues at coordinate 13,798 of JAZBPA010000027.1, read as the reverse complement.
ACGACGTTGTAAAGAGCAGTCCCGCTCTCCCAGATAAATGGCGTTGCCGTGCGCATCGGCCAAGACTTGCATTTCCACATGGCGCGGATGATCCAAATACTTTTCCATATACACGCTGGAGTTGCCGAACGCTGCGCCCGCTTCGCTGCGGGTCAAGGAAATCGCATTCAGCAGAGCCGCTTCGTTATGCACGACACGCATGCCCCGACCGCCGCCGCCGCCTGCTGCCTTAATGATAATCGGATAGCCAATGGTTTGGGCTAGGCGAAGGTTTTTCTCGTCATCATCGCCCAACGGGCCGTCTGATCCCGGCACACAGGGTACACCCGCCTGGCGCATCGCTTTAATAGCGGACACCTTATCGCCCATCAAGCGAATGGTTTCCGGACGTGGGCCAATGAACACGAAGCGGCTTTGTTCGACGCGTTCGGCGAAATCAGCGTTTTCCGATAAGAACCCATACCCGGGATGAACCGCTGCCGCATCGGTAACTTCTGCGGCACTGATCAGCGCCGGCATATTGAGGTAGCTTTCGGTAGCCGGCGGCGGACCGATACAAACGGTTTCATCGGCTAAGCGCACATGCTTCAAATCCCGATCTGCCGTGGAATGGACCGCAACAGTGCGAATGCCCAACTCCCGGCAGGCGCGCAGAATGCGCAGGGCTATTTCTCCGCGATTAGCGATAACGATTTTATCTAACATGAGCATTCCACAGCAGCGCTTTCAACCATAGGGTAATCCGTTGTCCACCAGCGAGTGTGAAATTACTCGATGATCATCAGGGGTTGGTCGTATTCGACCGGTTGCCCGTTCTCCACCAACACTTCAAGCACTACTCCGGCGTGATCGGCTTCAATCTGATTAAACATCTTCATGGCTTCGATAATGCACACGGTATCGCCGACATCAACCGTTTGGCCAACCTGGACGAAGGGTTTGGAACCGGGTGCGGCGGAAGGATAAAAGGTGCCGACCATCGGCGACCGCAAGATATGACCGCGCTGGGCTGACTCCACAACCGGTTCCGGGGTTGCTGCGTTTACTGTCGCAGCGGGCGCAGACTGAACCGGTATTGGCGCAGGCTGAATTTGTACACCGCCTTGCGGATAGCGGCTGATGCGTACCGATTCCTCGCCTTCGTGGATTTCCAGTTCGGCGATGCCCGATTCTTCCAGTAACTCAATGAGTTTTTTGACTTTTCTAATATCCATGCAATTTCAAGATCGATGGCTTAAATAAGCGATAGCTGCCTGTAGGCCCAGTTCGTAGCCCTGAGCACCCAAGCCGCTAATCACACCAACAGCAATATCAGACAAGTAAGAATGATGACGGAACGGCTCACGGGCAAAGACATTGGACAGATGCACTTCGATAAACGGAATGCCGACCCCCAGCAGTGCATCGCGCAAGGCGACACTGGTATGGGTATAGGCAGCGGGGTTGATCACGATGAAATCCACCTGATCCTGATAAGCGGCGTGAATCCGTTCTACCATGGCGTGTTCGGCATTGCTTTGAAAAAAAGCCAGTTCATGCCGGCCCTGAGCGGCGACTAAGGTGCGGCAATTTTGTTCAATATCTGCCAAGCGAGTCGCGCCGTAAACAGCAGGCTCGCGGATGCCGAGCAAATTGAGGTTGGGACCATTTAAAACGAGTAACTTAGCCATAGCGGTTGGTGACAGAACAAAAACCGATCTTGCACGAAACCAGCGAGATTGTCTAGATATAAACTAATTCGGGTAAAATCGCCGCAAATCGCCACTAGATTGCCGAAAATTGCTGTTTTTTCGGTTTTTTTGCCGCCAACGCTTGAGTGACATGAATGGTGAAGCGATCAGCGTCCATAAATCCGACCACCCGGTGTGCGCGGTTTTCAACGCCTTGCGTGTCGTAAAACAGCAGCGCGGGCGGTCCCATAATGTCGAGGTGCTGTTGCAAGGCTTGATCGGCTTCATCGTGCGCGGTTACATCGGCTTTAAGCAGGACGGTATTTTGCAACGCTGCTTGCACGGCTGGATCGGGGAAGGTGTATTTTTCCAGCTCTTTACAAGTCACGCACCAATCAGCATAAAATTTAACAAGTACCGGGCGACCCCGAGCCTGGGATAATTCGCGTTTTAAATCAGCGATGGTTTTAATCGGGCGAAACGCTAGCTTACGTTCGGGTTGAGCGGAACCGGCGGCAATAAACTCGACTCCTCGCAAGGGTTGCCAAACATCACGCCCGCCTGCGGCCACTCCGACCAACAACAAAATGCCATAGATCAACAGTGCAACCCCGCAGCCTTTAACTAAAGTTCGCCAGGCCGGGGCTCCGTGTACTATGGGTTGTAAGGCACCCATATAAGTAGCCGACACAATCAGCAGTAGCGCAGCCAGCAGCATCACTAACACCGGCGGCAGAATGCGCTCTAATAACCACAATGCAACCCCCAATAAGAGCACCCCGAATACCGTTTTAATCCGCTCCATCCAATGCCCGGCGCGGGGTAACCAGCGCCCAGCCGAGGTGCCGATAAGTAGCAACGGTAGGCCCATCCCCAGGCCGATGGAAAATAAGGCAACGCCGCCCAATCCAACATCACCGGTGCTGCCGATTACGGTCAGTACACCAATCAGTGGCGGTGCTACGCAAGGGCTGACGATTAGTGCGGATAAAAAACCCATCACACCGACGCCCAACAGACTGCCTGCCTGCTGACGATTGCTCACGTCTATTAACCATTGCTGTAATCGACTTGGTAGTTGCAACTCGTAAAAACCAAACATGGATAACGCCAACAATACAAACAAAATGCTACTAATGGTTAATATCCAGGGACTTTGCAATGCTGCCTGAATATTCTGGCCCAGCAATGCCACCGAGACCCCGGCAAGCGTGTAAGCAGAGGCCATCGCCAATACGTAGACGAGCGATAACATAAACGCCCGTTCCGAATTCATATTGGCTCCCTGACCGGCAATCAAGCTAGAGAGAATCGGAATCATCGGAAACACGCAAGGCGTCAAGGCAAGCAGCAAACCAAAGCCCAGAAAGGCCGGAATCGCCAGAAATCGCTTTTCCATTAACAATTGCGCGATACGGTCTTGTTCGGCAACCATAGCGCCGGAATCGACACCGGCCAGCAAGGTGGTAGGCGGTGAGTTAACAGGCGTCGCGTCGGCAGTTAACGCGGCCAAGGTAATGGGAATGAGTTGGGATTGCGGGGGGTAGCAAACGCCGAGACGTTCAGCGCAACCTTGATAATTGACTTGCACGCGAAGATCGCGCGCTGCATTTTCAGTGCGTTGCAAATGGGCGGTCAGCGTAGCCTCGCCGTAATAAATCTGCTGTTTACCAAAGAACTCATCGTCTTTGGGTTCGCCGGGCGGCAGGGTAACAGCGGCAATTTGGATATCGTCGGCGTCTACCAACGTCAACTTAAGCCGGTCACGATACAAATAGTATTCCGCGGCGATTCGCCAACGCGCTACCAAAGTGACAGGGTCCGGGGTCGTTACCGACAATTCGAAGGCTTGATCCGGTTCCAACAGTTGTTCTTGAGCAGGCTGCCGACTCAGCAGATTGGTGGCATTCGGTGTAGTAAGCGGCGCTGACAGCGGACCTGAGATTTTTGGCTTGCCGGAGAAGGCTTGCCCCGGTGCCGCGAACTGCGTGGCACGTGCAGTTCGCTTGCCGTGTAAGACTTGGGGTTGCGTTGTTGGCGACGTCGGCAATTGCAGCGCTACGGTCTTCGTTTGCGGTGGATAGCAGACCCCGATGTCGGCACATCCTTGGGAGACAGTTTCTAATTCCACCTGGACGGGCATTGATGCCTCCCATTGCAACGGAATCTCTACAGCGACTTGTTGGCGGTAGGTCTCCATGTTGCCGAAGAATTGATCTTGTTTGATCTGGCCCGCCGGAAAACGTGGCTTTCCTAGCGTGACACCGGTGGTTTTAGTTTTGAAACGAAACCGTTCCCGATAGAGATAATACCCTTCGGCTATCGTCCACTTGGCAATCAAGGTATCGGGAGTCGCTAGGCTCACATTCAGCACAAAGGCTTGATCCGGGTCGAGTAAGTCCTCTGTATCGATAGCCTGCCCTAATAGAGGAAATCCCAACACGAGGATTATCAACCCCCGCAGGATTAGCCGGAAAAACCAATCAGTATCGACTTTATGCGGGTTTAGCAAGAAAACAGGATGGGAAGGGTTAATGCGCGTTGATAGCATAAATCATACTTTATCGTTGTAAATGTGACCGTTTCGCTAGGCTGGATGCAAAATCAGCACTTACCATGCCACCAGTTTAAATGTGCCCGGGCATTGCCTGAAATACCTACTCAAGAACCTATTTGGGAATCAAGCCAAGCCAGGTATTCGGTAGCTCCCCGAACTATCGGTAAAGCAATCACTTCAGGTACGTCGTAAGGGTGCAATGCCTGGATACGAGCCTCCAAGGCATCATAGGAGGTTTGCCGACTTTTGATAATCAGCAACACCTCGGAATCGCGTTGGCGTTCCCCTTGCCAACAGTAAATCGAAACCAGCCCTGGAACGATATTGACGCAGGCAGCTAACCCTTCATCTACCAATGTACTAGCGACCTGTTCAGCGATCTCCGAGTCGGGGCAGGTACAATAAATTACCAGATATTGCTCACTCATGGTGCATCTCTCCGTTTAACTACCGCCTGCTCAGCTAGGCGCTGTACTAGCCGTTTATAGATCCTGCTTGACAAGATAGCCCGTGTCACTGAGCCATCAACATAGACCTTAAAAATACCAGCTTGTCCCTTTTGGACTTGATTTTCCCAAGCGCGCCCATATTTGACAAATCATCTTGACAGCGAGAAGCGGGTTATTATTATTAGCACTCACCGAACACGAGTGCTAATAACCGTTTCGTTTGACCCATAAGCAAGCAATCCCTGAAAGAGGAGATCACCTCACATGAACATTCGCCCCTTGCATGACCGCGTGATAGTGAAGCGCGAAGAAGAGGAAACCACCACCGCTGGGGGTATCGTGCTGCCGGGCAGCGCTGCTGAGAAGCCCTCGCGCGGCGTGGTAGAAGCCGTGGGTAAAGGCAAACTCCTGGAAAATGGCGATGTCCGCCCATTGACCGTTAAAGCGGGAGACCGCGTGTTGTTCGGTAAATATTCCGGCAATGAGATCAAGGTGGACGGCGAAGACCTGCTGGTCCTACGCGAAGACGATCTGATGGCCATTATCGAAGGCTAAGCGCGTTCCGGCACACCGAATTCAACGATTTGAAGTTAAATCAGCTTAATACATGAGGAAACACCATGGCAGCAAAAGAAGTTCGTTTCAGTGATGATGCCCGCCAGCGTATGATGCACGGCATCAACATTCTGGCCAATGCAGTCAAGGTTACGCTGGGTCCACGGGGTCGCAACGTGCTGTTGGAAAAGAGCTTTGGTGCACCGACGGTGACCAAAGACGGCGTATCCGTCGCTAAAGAAATCGAATTGGAAGACAAATTCGAGAATATGGGTGCGCAAATGGTCAAAGAGGTCGCGTCGCATACCTCTGATGTGGCCGGCGATGGCACCACTACGGCGACCGTGCTCGCTCAAGCCATTGTCCGCGAGGGCCTGAAGGCAGTTGCTTCCGGGATGAACCCGATGGATCTGAAACGGGGCATCGACAAGGCGGTCGCTGCCGCTGTTGAGCAACTCGCTCAGTTATCCACCCCGTGTACCGATGAAAAAGCCATTGCCCAGGTTGCTACGGTTTCGGCCAACGCCGACGCAGACATCGGCAAAATCATTGCTGATGCGATGGACAAAGTCGGTAAAGAAGGCGTCATCACCGTCGAAGAAGGCAAAGGATTAGAAAACGAGATGGATATCGTCGAAGGGATGCAATTCGATCGAGGCTATATCTCGCCGTACTTTATCAACAACCAACAAAACATGTCTGCGGAGCTGGAAAACCCGTTTGTCCTACTGTACGACAAAAAGATTTCCAATATTCGTGATCTGCTTCCGGTGCTAGAAGGGGTTGCCAAATCAAGTCGGCCATTGCTGATTATCGCCGAAGATATTGAAGGCGAAGCCCTCGCCACCTTAGTCGTGAACTCCATTCGCGGGATCATCAAGGTTGCCGCAGTCAAGGCGCCGGGCTTTGGCGATCGTCGCAAGGCGATGCTGCAAGACATCGCGATTCTGACCGGTGGTCAGGTGATTTCCGAGGAAGTGGGCTTGTCGCTGGAGAAAACCACTTTAGACGATCTGGGTTCAGCCAGCAAAATCATCGTCACCAAGGAAGATACCACTGTTGTTGATGGTGCCGGTTCCGAATCCGAGATCAAGTCCCGCGTCGATCAAATTCGGGTGCAGATCGACGAAGCGACTTCCGATTACGACAAAGAAAAATTGCAAGAGCGGGTGGCCAAGCTGGCTGGCGGTGTGGCCGTCATCAAAGTGGGCGCCGCTACTGAAATCGAGATGAAAGAAAAGAAGGCTCGCGTGGAAGACGCGCTGCATGCGACTCGCGCCGCCGTCGAAGAAGGCGTGGTACCTGGCGGCGGTGTGGCGTTGGTGCGCACTCTGCAAGACCTTAAAGCGCTTAAAGGCGACAACCACGATCAGGATGTGGGTGTCAATATCGCCCGTCGGGCCATGGAAGAGCCGTTGCGCCAAATCGTCGCTAACGCCGGTGCCGAGCCTTCTGTGGTGTTAAACCAAGTGCTGGGTCAAAGCGGTAACTACGGTTACAACGCGGCTACTGAAGAATTCGGCGATATGATTGAGATGGGTATTCTGGATCCCACCAAAGTGACTCGTTCGGCATTGCAGAATGCCGCGTCTGTAGCTGCTTTGTTGATCACCACCGAAGCCATGGTCGCTGAGCGTCCGAAGAAAGATGAGCCGATGATGCCGCCCGATATGGGCGGTATGGGCGGTATGGGCGGTATGGGCGGTATGGGCGGTATGGGTGGCATGATGTAACCCAGCCCCACTGTTCTAATAGTGCAAAGCCCCGCAATGCGGGGCTTTTTTTTCGCCGCATTGTGGAATGTGGAATAATGATGACAACAATTGCGTAGCTATGGAGCGCATCAATGAAGCGGGTTTTTGTCACGATGCTAATCGTGTTGGTACTGTTGGTGGGGGGATTAGCAGGAGCGTCTTATTGGGCGGGAGTGCAGGCAGAACGGCTTTATAAAGATTATTTGGAGCAAGGTTCGCAAGACCCCAAGATCACGCTTACACAAGATGCTTATCAGCGTAATCTATTTTCATCCGAAGCCCTGACTCAGCTTACCTTGACGGGTAACCAGCTCGACGGCAATCAGGCTACGCAGCAAGTTTCTCTGCCTCTGAGGCAGGAGATTTACCACGGCCCAGTCCCCATTGGTTGGTGGTGGCAAGGCCATTTTACCCTACAACCGATGCAAGCCGTTGTGCGTACCGTGTTGGGGCCTGAACTGGCGGGGCGTGCCACGCTGGACATGCTGTTTGATGGCAGGGAGCCGCTCACAGTCGTTTCATACGTTGCATTGGATGGCAGCATCCTGAATCGGATCACGATACCTTATCTGGATGTGACTGAACGGCTAAATCTAAGCGCGCTCAGTTTTTCCGGTCTGCGCGGGGATCTGCAAGTCGCCCCTCTAGGACGTTCGGTCAAAGGCAAACTGAACGCCCAAGCGCTCTATGCCATGCTTTCTAAAGAGTCGGGCAGCACGCTACGCTTCATCAATCTGCACTTGACCATGGATCAACGCTTCGGAGAGTTTGGGTTTATGGTAGGTGATTCCGTCCTCGGATTGGAGACTTTGGAGACCACCAATCTATTTGGCGATGTGCCGGGCACGCTGAAGCTGTCCGACTTGGTATTGCATACTAATATCAAAGAGCGAGAGAGCTGGATAGACAGCGGTATCAGCTTAGCGGTCAAAGAGCTCACTTGGAATCAGGCCACAGTCGGTTCTGTGCAATTCCAACTGTCTGCCAATCACTTGGATGGCGCAACGCTCGCACAACTTCGGCAATGGAACCGGCAATACAGTGGTAACGATGACGATCCTGCCGCTATTAATGCTTTGTTGAAGGTATTACCGGCATTGTTGCGGGACAATCCGGAACTGGTTTGGGAGATGAGGGCGAATGCTCTGGAAGGCGACTTACAAGCTAATGCCAAAATCGTTCTGCAGGACCCCGGTCCCATCGAGCCGCGAAATCCAGTTCAGTGGTTAAATGCCTTAGCCAATGCCAACGCGGAATTGTCCATATCCAGAGCGCTATTAGAAGCAAGCTTCACTAATATCGTCAAAGCGCAACTGATTGCTGCTGCGATTCGGGAAGGAGAGGAGCCTGATGACCAAGAGCTTACCGATATTGCGATACTACAAACTCAGCGACAATTAGCTCAGCTGCATGCTACCCGGTGGTTGCTTCTGGAGGGGGAGAGTTACCGAACGCAGGCGCGTTTTGAGCAAGGCCGCTTGTTTGTGAACGATACTGAAATCCCGTATCTATTTTAAATGACAGCGCATCGGCAAGCTGTCAGTAGGGGTATAAACGTGCATACATTTGAACAGGCTCTGGCCGTCCTTCCCCCTGCTCTACAAGCCGAGGTGGTCACTCATTGGCAGCATTTCAGTGACGCCGCCGCCCGCGACGGTGTGTCGTTGACCATAGCGCCTTGGGCTGCATTGGTGCGAGTCTGGGCGACCAGCGAATTCGTGGCCCGTTCCTGCAGTCGAGAACCGCAGCTATTCCAGCAGTTGTTGGATAGCGACGAATTGACCGCGACGGAACCGGCTAAAGCTTCCCACTGTGCGCATCGATTGGCTGCACAGTTAGCGGATGTCGCTGATGAACCAACCTTGATGACGGTATTACGGCGGTTTCGTCGTTGGGAAATGGTGCGTATCGCTTGGCGGGACTTGGTCGGACTAGCGTCGCTATCAGAGACCTTATCGGCTTTGACCGGACTGGCCGATATCCTGCTCGAAGCGGCATTGGATAAAATCTACGCTTGGCACTGCCAACGGTTCGGGGTGCCGCAGGACGATCAAGGCAATGCGCAACAGCTGGTCGTGCTGGGGATGGGCAAGCTAGGCGGCGGAGAACTGAATTTTTCCTCCGACATCGATTTGATGTTTACCTTCCCGCGCAAGGGGCATACCGATACCCGTCGTGGTATGAGTAATGAGGACTTTTTCCGTCGTCTCGGCCAAAATTTGATCAAAGTGTTACACGAACCGACTGCCGATGGGTTTGTGTTTCGGATCGATATGCGCTTGAGGCCCTTCGGCGAGTCCGGCCCTTTAGTCATGCATTTTGACGCCTTTGAGGAGTATTACCAAAACCACGGTCGCGATTGGGAACGTTACGCCATGATTAAAGCCCGGGTGTGCGCCGGCGATCATGCCGCCGGGGAGGAATTGCTGGAGCGGTTACGTCCGTTCATCTATCGCCGCTATTTGGATTACAGCGCATTCGAGTCGCTGCGTACCATGAAGGCGATGATCAGCCGCGAGGTAGAGCGCAAAAGCATGTGCCGCAACGTCAAGTTGGGGCCGGGCGGGATTCGTGAAATTGAGTTCATCGGACAAGCCTTTCAGCTCATTTATGGCGGTCGCGAACCGGCTCTACGACAACGGAGTTTACTGTCGGTATTGGATTACTTGGCCGCCGGCGGAAGATTGCCTGCCACGGCAGTCGACGCGCTCAACCAAGCTTATGATTTCCTGAGAAGGGTAGAAAATCGCCTACAAGCCTGGTCGGATCAACAAACCCATAACCTGCCGAGCGATGCGATTGCAAAACTCCGCTTGGCTTGGAGCATGGGGTTTGCGGATTGGGAGTCTTTCAAGCAAGCGCTGTTGCAACACACCGACTGCGTGTCGGCCCAGTTTGCTCAGGTATTCGCGGCTGCACCCGAACAATCAACGAGTACGGAGTTGGATTTCGCTTCACTTTGGAGCGAGGTTCCGAACGAGGACAACGTGGTGGCTTATTTGGCCGCACGAAACTTCGTCGAACCCGCCGAAGTGTGGCGGAAACTGCAACATTTCCAAAGCGGCTTGACCTATCGGAGTTTGAGTCAGCGCGGGCGAGAGCGGCTGGACAAGCTCATGCCCTTGGTGTTGGAAGCCGTGACCGCCGTTGCTGAGCCTACCGTAACCTTGGAACGTCTTATTCAGTTGTTGGAAACGATTGCCCGCCGTTCCGTATACTTGTCTTTGCTGTTTGAAAAACCACAAGCGTTGGCACAACTGATCAAGTTGTGTGCCGCTAGTGTCTGGATTGCTCGCCACCTAACTCGCCATCCGCTCCTGCTGGACGAACTACTGGACCCCGTCACGCTCTATCACCCGCCTGAACGCAGTGGTCTGGGGTTGGAATTACAACGCTATTTGGAGCAGGTTCCGGCCGATGACGAGGAGCAAGTCATAGATGCTCTGCGGCACTTTCAACAAACTCAAATGTTGCGGGTGGCTGCCGCCGATGTCAGCGATGCTATACCCTTGATGGTGGTCAGCGACCACTTGACCGAAATCGCTGAAGTGCTGTTGCGTAAAGTATTGGAACTGGCTTGGGCCGATTTGCTCCCGCGTTTTGGCGTGCCGATCTGTACTGAGGACGGTCAACAGCGCGAGGCGCATTTTGCCATCATAGCCTATGGCAAACTCGGCGGCATTGAGTTGAACTACGGTTCGGATTTAGACCTGGTATTCCTGCATGACAGCGCCGGTCAACAGCAACACACCAATGGTCAGCGCTCCATCGAAAACGCGGCCTTTTTTGCCAAGCTAGTCAAACGCATTATTCACTGGGTAACCACCCGCACAGCGGCGGGCGAACTATACGAGGTCGATACCCGGTTAAGGCCCAGCGGTCGCGCAGGTCTTCTGGTCAGTAGTCTAGATGCTTTTATTGAATACCAACAACATCAAGCCTGGACTTGGGAACATCAAGCCTTGGTCAGAGCACGGGTGGTGGCCGGATCGACCGCGTTGGCGGAACAATTCGAGGCGATCCGACGGGATGTGTTAAGTCGGGAACGCGATCCCATTCAGCTACGCCGGGAAGTCCGAGAGATGCGTGAGCGGATGCGCGAAGAACTCGGCTCCCAGGAATCCGGTGCTTTTCATTTGAAACAGGACCCCGGCGGCATCGCCGATATTGAATTCATGGTGCAATATGCAGTATTAGCGCATGCCCATCGTTATCCGGCGCTGTTGGCTTATACGGATAATATTCGCCAATTGGACGGACTGGAGGAATACGGAATTCTTAGCGTTACCGATGCGACCTTGCTGCGCGATGCCTATCGCGACTTACGGCGTCATATCCATCGACTTACCTTACAGGAACAACCCAACCTAGTGCCGTTGGCCGCTGTGCAATCCCAACGGGAAGCTGTGGTGCGAATCTGGCGACAGCTGATGGAGGAAACTCAATAGGTTGGGTCAGGTCTTGTAGTAAATCATTTAACTTTTTCTCCACACCTCATTGGGATGCGAAGAGGGACATGCTATCTTTTAAGCATGTTTCCCAACAGTTGCTTTAGCAAACGGCCTAACCCATGTTTTCCGAACGTACCGCTCGTCTGACCAGCTCCCTTATCCGAGAAATCCTGGCACTTACCCAAAAACCGGAAGTGATTTCATTCGCGGGTGGATTGCCGGCGCGTGATGCCATGCCGGCCCTTGATCTTACTAATGTACCATCGGATTTAAGTCAATATGGGGCAACCGAAGGCGAACCGGAATTGCGTGCCAGCATTGCCCAACATTTGTTGGAACGGGGACTGTGTTGTAAACCGGAACAAATCATCATTACCTCCGGTTCCCAACAGGGAATCGATCTGGTCTCCAAGCTGTTTATCGATAAGGCCACGCCGGTCGCACTGGAGGCACCGAGCTATCTGGCGGCTATTCAAGCATTTCGGTTGTTCGGCGCGCAGTTCGAGGAACTACCCTTACACAGTTTCGGGATCGACCCCGGACAGTTGCGCCAAATGATTCAATACACCAAGCCGGCGTTTATCTATCTGATACCCACTTTCCAGAATCCATCCGGAGTGTGTTACTCAGAAACTGTCCGCGCCGAAGTCGCTGAGATACTGGAACAAACCGGAACGCCGCTGGTGGAGGATGAGCCGTATCGAGATCTGGTTTATGAATCGGTGGATCGTGATCCGCTATGCGCCCGGATGCGGAGCAACACTTGGATCATGCTGGGCACCTTCTCCAAAACCGGCCTGCCGGGATTACGGATCGGCTATATCGCCGCTTCGGAAAACGTGTATCCCTATCTGGTGCGGATCAAACAATGCACCGATCTACACACTAATCGGATAGGTCAGTGGTGGAGTGCGCGGTTTCTCAATTCGTCCGGCTACCGGCAGCACATGGAGCAGTTATGTAATTATTACCGGGAACGCCGCGATGCGATGCAGGCCAGTTTAGAGAAGTATTTTCATGACATCGCTTACTGGGAGCCTCCCCACGGCGGGTTATTCTTCTGGATTCGCCTCACGCGGGATTGCGATACGCGTGCGCTACTGGTCAAATCCCTGGAGCGCAATGTGGCTTTCATGCCCGGTGAACCGTTTTTCGCCAAACCGAACTGCGGGTGCTTTATGCGGCTCAATTTCAGCCACGCGACGCCCGAACAAATGGAACGCGGTTTAGCGATTCTAGCTGAAGTGATTCGCGAGCAATTTGCGCAGCTTCCGCTGGAACCGCCGGTCGGTGTTGAGATTTAGACGGTCAATGCTGACGCAGCGTCAGCGTGCCGTCTTTTTGAATCAGCTCTAGATTTTTCATAAAACTCATTCCCAACAACACGATCTCTTCGTCCATGTAAGGGTTGAGATCGGCGGGCACCCCGTACAAGGTAATTTCACCCAGCGACATCTTGCGCACCACGGTCGCGTAGACCGTAATCGGGCCGTTGGCGGTCAGCGAACGTAACGGTGCGCCCTGTTGCAACCCCAAACGATCTGCCAGATGCGCCGGGATACTGACCCGGGTTGCGCCCGTATCAACCAAAAAACGCACCGGTTGCCCGTTGATCAAACCGGGAGCCACATAATGACCGACCCGATCGCGTCCAAGCACGACTTCCGGGACCCCATCCGCTGTGACATAGGAATTCAGCTGACGGTTAGGATTGTTTTGACTGTCCAGCCAGCGATTGAAAAATAGCGTCAATAAGCCCAGCACCAACAGCCAGGCGACAAAAATCATGATTTTGCCAAGACGGCGTTGAGTGGGGTCAGGGTTTGGCATAGCGAGTTTCGGTTTAGGGGTTAGTGATTCGGACAAACGGTGCACGGCGTTTGTTGCGAATGTGTAATGTTTTTCCTTCGGATTTACAAGAATTGTGAAATATTTCACAATTTTGATCAATGACTTGGCGTGTCTTGTGTTGTATGGTTAAGGTGAGTTTGGACTATGATGCGCGCTTCTATGCTTGCCGTGCAGGGTGGGATGATACAGCTTTTGGGTTGTGGCTGGCATGAAATGAAACCCTACAAGGACAGGCGGAGATATGCGGCACAATAATGTTTTTATAATCAAGGCCCTATATGGATTCTGGACAGCTAGGATAAGGTCGTATTTCGGAGATCTCATCAGGTAGGCTATGTGGTGGCTACCGGGGAGTTTATTGAGACGATGATCAACCTCCAGAACTTGATTGATGACGACAGTTGGGTTGAAAACCAGGAAGTGCTAGCAGACTACTTTGAAGAATCAAGGTGGATTGTAGAATGGTAGTAATCCACAATGCAGAGAACAAATCGCTGAAGCACGTTCCGCT
>JAZBPA010000026.1:0-5531 GCA_036351435.1 Candidatus Competibacteraceae bacterium | reverse complement strand
TAATCCACACCCAGTTGTTCGAGCGCCTTCATCACCGCCGGATCGTCAACCCGCTTAGCGATAGTTGCAATCCCAAGGGCATGAGCGACTTCGTTGATGGATTTCACCATGGCATACGCCATCGGGTCGTCCACAATATCCTTGATCAAATACCCGTCAATGCGTAAGAAATCCACCGGTATTCGTTTAAGGTAGGAAAAGCCCGACAAGGTGCTGGCAAAACTGTCTATCGCGATCCGACAACCGATGGCTTTGATCGCTTCCAGTAAGCGGCGGGCTTGATCATGGTCCCCGGTAATCGCGTTTTCGTTGAAGGTAAAACAGAGTTTGTCGGCGGGCACGCCGTAGCGCTCCAATCGATTGCTTAAAAATTCCGGGAACTCAACATCCTGCAGCGTATGGCGGGATAAATTAAGCGAACAGACATACAGTTCAGCGGTACGCTGTGGGTCGCGAACCAACCACCGCAACACATCACGCAGCATCCAGCGATTCAATACCGGTCCCAGCTGAGCGCGCTCGTTAGTAGGCAGCAGGGCACCCACGGTTTCTGTTTCATCCGCAGGCCCCTGTATGCGCAACAGGATTTCATAGTGTTCGCCCACACTGTCCGGGGTCAAGGCCATAATCGACTGGCGGAATAATTGTAATCGATCTTCCTTCAAGGCGCGGTCCAGATAGCTGAGCCAATTCCAGCGCTGGGAGCGTTCGGCTTCCTCCCGATGGACATGGATACGATTACGGCCCTGCTGCTTGGCCGTGTAACAGGCCGCGTCAGCGAGCTGCAGAACCTGACCGGCGTTGACGTTATTCGCAAGGATACGGGTGACGCCCATGCTGACGCCAACCGAAAACGTCTCATTCTGCCAAACCAAACGGTAGTCCTGAACGGCTTGAAATAAGTCCTGAGCGATTTGTTCGCCACGCTCAAAGGGACAGTGCTCCAACAAAATGGCGAATTCATCACCTCCTAATCGAGCCAAAGTATCTCGCTGGCGTAACTGGTTTGCTAAAACATCGCTAATTTGACATAACAATTGATCACCGGCGGCATGACCTGCGTGGTCATTGACTTGTTTAAAGCGATCCAGGTCCAGGTACAACAACACGTGTTCGGTATTTCTATCCTGTGCGCTGACTAACGCCTTGTGTAACCGGCGTTCGAATTCTCGACGGTTCACTAACCCGGTCAGGCTATCGTGAGCGGCTTGGTAGGCTAGCTGATCGGCAGTAGCGCGCGCTTGAGTGGCATCATGAAAAATAACCACCGTCCCTAACACCGCCCCTTTCGGATTGCGAATTGGCGCAACCGTTTCATCAATCGCATATTCCCGGCCATTGCGGTCGATCAGCACCATTCGCAGCGTTTGCTCATCATCATGATTATCGTCATGCTTTGATTCACTCAGAAAATGGACCGGCGAGATCGGTTCACGGGTGATTTCATCGTAAACTTTGAAAACCTCAGACAAGGATTTGCTCCAAGCTTCTTTGAGCGGCCAACCGGTCAAGTATTCAGCGATGGGGTTGAGGTATTCGATTTTGCCATTGATATTGGCTGTGATGACCCCTTCGCCTAAGGAAGCTAGGGTAAGATGAGCAAGCTCCTTGACTTTTACTCCGGCAGGCTCAATGTGTAACGCTTCTCTGATCCGTTGCAGTAATTTTGGATACTCGTAGGGTTTTTCGATAACGTCGAAAGCACCGGCACGAAAGGCGCGTGCGGTGATGGGTACATCGGCATAGCCGGTTAATATAATAATAGGCAGCGTGATTTGTCGGGCAGCAAGAGTATCTTGCAAGTCCAAACCGCTCATGCATGGCAGGCGAATATCCAGCACCAGGCAACCCCGTTGATCGGGTTGAAAAGCGTCAAGAAAAGCTTCAGCAGAGAGGTGAGTCGATACCCGTAAGCCGGATGCTTTGAGCAACAAGCTCAGTGAGCCAATTAGCGCTGGGTCATCGTCAACTACGAAAACAGTAGGTTCATGGGATGCCATTATTTTCCATTGACCCGCAAGATACCCTAGTGAGACCCGATGGCAGGCCCTACGAGAAGCTATAGGTGACGGTTATTGTCAGGTCTTTGCCAATCGGTATGATCATCAGAATGCTGATTCTCTAAGCGCAGAGATTCGATATGTACTTCATAGTCAGCGTCGATGAATTCAGCATTGCCGGCAACACCTTGTTTCCTCATTTGCCGGCGTACCCGCCAACTCTGCCACCACAACCAACCACCGACAACTACGCCTACTCCTAACAAAAGGGAAAAGATGGCCATTGACATGGCGATACCAAGTGCCAATGCCAGCACCAATACGGCTGTCACACCGATGCGATTTATCCAGGAAGACCAACGTTCGCTTAATTTCACGAATTTACCAGTTAATACCGAGTAATAATCAGTTCGATTAATTTATGGGTCATCACGGTTAATAATAACCCGGTTGAGAAGAACAATGCACCTACGCTAATTATGCTACCTATTGTATATCTTATTCAGTGACGGAATGCCAAGCCTAACCAGTTAACCGATCAATTCGTCAACCCTACCGAACGCGGTGTGCGATGGTTTGAAGAATGGCTCCGCTCGGGTCGACGGTGTCCCTTAGGTTTGGCGGGTCGTCCCGGCCGATGCTTGGCGTGATGGTGGCCCTTAGTCGAACCGATAGATACGCTAAATCCAGCCTGGTGACGGCGCTGGTTATGGGCACGAGGGCGAGGGTGATAAGGGTGTGGATAGGGGCGATAGTAAGGGTAATAGGCAACGTACGGAGCTTTTCTCTGAGCCGGTTCATCGTCCACGGTCGCTGGTTCATCAAGCAAGCGCTCATAATAGGCCGTTTCAAGCGCACGCAGACGTTCTTCGCGTTGTTGACGTTGCCGCTCCAAGCGGGCTGCTTCCCACTGTTGAGCCAAGGCAACTATGTCATTCAGCGACTGTTGCGCCGCCAACTGTTGTGCCGGATCACCAGCAATCGCCTCGAATTCAAGGGTTTCGGGATTCTGCTCGGTTTGTGGGGGCTGATTGCTGTAGTGCGTTCGACCGGCTTCATCAACCCATTTATAGATCGGCGCACTGTCGACCCCGAGGGGTAGCAACAAGCTACTCAATACCACTATTGACAGTATTTGACGCATGATCAGCCTTCCGCAAATGCAATTCGCCTTGAATAAAGGGTCTCACTGTTTGAAGTCTTAGACAGGCATAGGGTTCCCAAAATCTAACTCAGCGCACCACTTATCCATTCAGGATAGGTTCAGTCTACCAGGAATAAAGTCAGGCTTTATCATGTGGAGGGCTCTGTTATGACCACCCCTTTATCCATCGCTGTATCGATTCTGATTTTGCTTTTGTCGGGTATTGGTGAAGTTAACGCAGCGCAAACTCGTGCTCTACACTTTACCGAAAACGATACGGGCTTTATCGTGCCGGTTGGTCATCGCCATCACGGTAGAGATTATGGTCGCTATGATCGGCACGACCGGTACTATAAAAAACACCGACGCCATTATCATCGCAAGCACCATCGCAAGTATCATCGTAAGCATTACCGTAAGTATCATCGGCGGCCTTATTACCGCGGAGGCTATTATGCACCGCCGCCCCGCTATTACCGCCCCAGACCCGGTTTTCAATTCTACTGGGAATATCCTTATGGGCGCTGGTAAGCAACCCGTTCTACGCTCGTACCCAGCGGCCTGGTGATGTCAGGCCAGCTGGGAAATCACCTGGTGTAGCAAGAGTTTGACCTTGTCCATGCCATTCACCAGTTGCTGTTGAATGACCTCCATGGTGATTTCTTCTTCGCTCTTACCTGCTGCCCAGTTGGCAATCACTGCACAAGTCGCATAGCTGAGGCCAATTTCGCGGGCTAACGCGGCCTCAGGCATCCCGGTCATACCCACTAGATCACAGCCATCCCGTTCCAAGCGGCAGATCTCTGCAGCCGTTTCCAGACGCGGTCCTTGGGTAGCGGCATAAGTGCCGTATTCTCGCGCTTCAAGAGCGGCTTGCCGGGCGGCTACCATCAAATCAGCACGTAGCGTTTCACAATAGGGGTGGGTGAAATCGATATGGGTGACATGGGTTAGATTGTCTTCGTAAAAGGTGTGTTTACGTCCCCAAGTGTAATCAATGATTTGTTCAGGAAACGCCAAGCAACCCGGTGCCATTTCAGGGCCGATACCACCGACTGCAGCGATAGCGATTAGCTTTTCCACACCGATCTGCTTCAGCGCCCAGACATTCGCTCGATAATTGATTTTGTGCGGCGGAATCGTGTGATGCTGTCCATGTCGGGCAAGAAATACTACCGGCTTGTCGCACAGTTCACCGTAAATCAGCGGCCCCGAGGGCTCGCCATACGGTGTGGAAACCAGTTCCCGGTGAGTGATTTTCAGCGTTTCCAGGGAAGTGAGGCCGGTGCCTCCGATAATTGCTAATACCGTCATAAATGATCCACGTTTACCGTACTCTGAATTACGTTACCTTAAACAGCGAGATTTAACGCCCGAAGATAGCCGCTGACACTGTGCTCCAGGTCATATTCACTAACCGCTGAACGCAACATATCAGGGTCCGGCGGGCTATCCAGAACCTGCAGGATCGCTTTACTTAATGCTGCGGCATCGCCGACCGGTACTAAAGGCCCAAATTGGCCATTCTGTAAAACTTCTCTTGGTCCGCTAGGGCAATCAGTGGCAACGACAGGAGTGCCTAAGGCCAATGCTTCAGTCAGCACATTCGGTGAGCCTTCCCAAAGCGAAGAGAGGGCGAAAACCGCTGCTTTAGCCATATACGCATAGGGATTATCCGTAAAACCCGGCAATGCCACTGCGTCGGCTATATCCAAGTGAGTAGCTTGCGTTTGCAGATCGGCTCGTTGTTTGCCTGCACCCAAGATCATCAGTCGCGCTGGTCGTGCACGCCGAACCGCGGCAAACGCCCGCAACAGCGTAGGAAAATCCTTTTGCCGGGTCAGTCGCCCAGCGCCCAAAATGATCGGTGGGCCCTGATCGGTGAACCAGGGATGAGCAACTGGTTCAGTGGCTAATCGCAATAAGCGTGGCGTAATAACCGGATTGCGCACGACCGTCACCCGATCTTGCGATAAACCGGTCAATGCGACCGTGTCGTCGGCTACGCCCTGGGAAACTGCCACGATCTGATCTGCTTGCGGATAAAGCCAGCGCATCGGGCGACAGCGTAGCCAGCGCTGCAACCGATATTTATCGGCCAAGGCGGTAGACAGATGGGTGCCTAACCGACCGACCAAGCGGGTATCGACCCCAGCCAAGCGACGCGCTATCACAGCCAGCCGTATAGCGCGGTCTTTAGCGGCTAATAAGGCCACTGGACGGTTGTTTCGCAGATAGCGAGTCAAAGCAGGAACAGCCAGCATCGAGTGTGCAACACCTAAATCCCATAACCGCACTGTTGGCGGCAGCTCATCTTCCAAGTTAGGCGGTCGACGAATAGTGAGTAGATCGACGTTTAGGTTGTGATCAGCGAACCCTTGCAACAG
>JAZBPA010000025.1:0-4222 GCA_036351435.1 Candidatus Competibacteraceae bacterium | reverse complement strand
AATGAAAGCTGCCGATAAGTATGCCAGTGCCGCCAATGATGAGAATCTGCCGGCTGGAATTGCCTTGCCAAGTCAGCCATACCCGAAAATTATTGATGAATGGGAAGACTGGTTAAAGGATAGCGATACACTAATTCAACAATGGCGGGAGGAGTCAGATAAATACGCTGACTACAAACGATTTATTGGGACACTCAAGGAATCTGTTAAAGCTCTTGAAGAGAACAGTCAAATACAGTCTGATCTGGAAACATTAATACCAAAACTCACAGCCGCTCTGAAAATTATGGAGGCAGAAAGGAAAAAATACACGGATGGTGTTTTGAGTCTAATTGCCGGTGAAGTTGGGCGCTTGTATGAGGAAGTCCATCCCAGTGAGGGGCTAAATAAAATCAGCCTTGAACTCGATCCTAAGAAACGCGCTTCTTTAGGTATTTCCACAGAATTTCAAGGGCAGACGGATACGCCACCACAGGCCTATTTCAGTGATTCACACCTCGACACCTTGGGTCTGTGCGTATTCCTTGCACTCGCGCAAAAGGACAGCCCTGAAGATACTATCTTGGCTTTGGATGATGTATTAGGCAGTGTTGATGAGCCGCATGTGGAACGGTTGATCGGATTGCTTTACGAGGAAGCCAAGAAGTTTCGTCAGTGCCTCATAACGACCCATTACCGCCCTTGGAGGGAAAAATTCCGCTGGGGAAAACTCAAGGTTGGAGAGTGTCAGTTCGTGGAATTGGACAAATGGGCGTATACAAGCGGTATAAAGCTGCGGAACAGTATTCCCGAAATTGTACGACTTAAAACACTGTTGGAAGACCCGTCGCCCGATCCTCAGGTAGTCTGCGCCAAAGCCGGTGTCATTCTGGAATCTGGGCTGGATTTTTTGACGACGTTATATGAGTGCAAACTGCCAAAAAGAGCAAACGGACTCTACACACTGGGGGAACTATTATCTGCGATAGATAAGAAGCTGAAAACCGCATTGCGCGTAGAACACAAGCAGGAAAGTGCAGACGGAACTGTAGAATATCACGAGCAGGAATTAGCGCCTCACCTGGAAGAGCTCACAAGAATCGCGCAAGCAAGAAATGTATTCGGGTGCCACTTCAACGCTTTATCTTTCGATTTGCTGGATACAGATGCAATCTCATTCGGTCAGGAAGTATTGTCCCTGATGGACTGCTTGATTGATGAAGATGCCGGCTGGCCTAACAAAGATAAATCAGGCAGCTACTGGGCGAACACGGGTGAAACCCGCAGGTTGCATCCACTGAAACGGCCTAAATAAATATGGGAAACAAAAAACAAAAACTTGAACTTACCTGGATAGGCAAAGAAAAGCGCCCTAAGTTGGAGCCGCGAATTCTGCTGGAAGATCCGGAGAAGTCCTACCATGCCAGGCAGCGGGTGACGGAGAACGACATCTTCGATAACCGCCTGATCTTTGGCGACAACCTGTTGGCGGTGAAGGCGTTAGAGCAGGAGTTTGCGGGTAAGGTGAAGTGCGTGTTCATCGATCCGCCCTACAACACCGGCAGCGCCTTTACCCACTACGACGATGGGCTGGAGCATTCCCTCTGGCTGTCGCTGATGCGTGACCGGTTGGAGATTATCCGCAATCTGTTGTCGGAGGATGGTTCGTTGTGGATCACCATCGACGACAACGAGGCACATTATTTGAAGGTGTTGTGTGATGAGGTGTTTGGGCGAGATTGTTATGTGACAACGGCAATCTGGGAGAAGGCCGATTCACCACGTAATTCTGCTCGCCAATTCTCGACTGACCATGACTACATTTTGGTTTTTTCGAGACGGCCAGATTGGGTTCCAAATCGTCTTCCGCGAACTGAGGAGGCAAACTCAATATACCAAAACCCTGACGATGACCCGAAAGGACCTTGGTTGCCTGGGGATCCTTATGCAAATAAGCCTTATTCGAAAGGTCAATACACAATAACTGGCCCAACAGGGCGAAAGTTTTCACCACCTCCGGGCAGATATTGGAGGATTTCTGAAGAAAAGTTTTGGCAATTTGATAAGGAAGGTAGAATTTGGTGGGGTCCGAACAAGAGTGCTCGACCGAGCATAAAGCGATATCTGTCAGAAGTTGGTGACCTTGTGCCGAGGACTATATGGTCCAAAAAGGATGCGGGGAGCAATCGTACTTCAAAAAATGAGATGAGGGCGTTATTCCCCGGTGCGCCATCATTCGATACGCCTAAGCCAGAAAAACTGTTAGAACGAGCACTAATAATCTCAACCAAACCCGGCGACCTCGTCCTCGACTCCTTCGCCGGCTCCGGCACCACCGGCGCAGTCGCCCACAAGATGGGCCGTCGCTGGATCATGGTGGAGCTTGGCGAGCACTGCCACACCCACATTATCCCGCGCATACATAAGGTCATCGACGGCGAGGACTCTGGCGGCATCACCCAGGCCGTGGACTGGAAAGGCGGCGGCGGTTTCCGCTACTACCGCCTGGCCCCGTCGCTGCTGGAGAAGGATAAGTGGGGCAACTGGGTGGTCAACCCGGAATACAACGCCGCCATGCTGGCCGAGGCGTTGTGCAAGCTGGAAGGGTTTAGCTACGCGCCGTCGGAGACAGTCTGGTGGCAGCAGGGGCATTCCACCGAAACCGATTTCATCTATGTCACTACGCAGAACATGTCGGCCGATCAGTTCCAGGCGCTGTCTGAAGAGGTCGGCGAGGGCCGCAGCCTGCTGGTGCTGTGCAGCGCCTTCCGTGGGGTGAGCGCCGCGAAGGCCGCAGAGCGCTGGCCGAACCTCACGATCAAGAAGATCCCCAAGGTGGTGCTGTCGCGCTGCGAGTGGGGCCATGACGATTACAGCCTGAACGTGCAGAACTTGCCCATGGCCGAGCCAGAGCCGGAACGTGCGTCGGAGCCAAAGCAGAAAAACCAAAAGAAAACCGCCCCAGGACAGGCGGCCTTGTTCGGGGAGGATGAGTGATGAATACCCGCGTACTTAATGCGATCAAGGGCCGATTGTCGCTGCGCGCTCCCCAGGCCGAATCGCTGGAAAAACTTGCTCATGCGCTGGATGTCGCCCCCGACATGCGTGCCCATGAGCGCGATCTCGAAGCCATCCTAAATACCCTCAAGGCCGAGTTCCCGACGCTGGAGGACTTCGAGCGGGAATTTCCGTCACTCTGTTATGCTTTGGCCACCGGCGTGGGCAAGACGCGACTGATGGGTGCCTTTATCAGCTATCTGCACCTGGCCTATGGCTTTAAGCATTTCTTCGTGCTGGCGCCTAACCTGACCATCTATGAAAAGCTGATTGCTGACTTCACCCCGAACACACCTAAGTATGTGTTCAAGGGCATCGCCGAGTTTGCCGCCTATCCGCCGGAGATCATCACCGGAGATAACTACGAACAGCGGGCCGGTAGCCTGAGCTTGTTGTCGCCGGTGACCATCAACATCTTCAACATCTCCAAGATCAACACCGAGGTGCGCGGCGGCAAGAGCCCGCGGATCAAGCGCCTTTCCGAATATCTGGGCGACAGCTATTTCAATTACCTGGCTGAGTTGCCCGACTTGGTGTTGCTGATGGATGAGTCGCATCGCTACCGCGCCAGCGCCGGGGTACGCGCCATCAATGAGCTCAAGCCGCTGTTCGGCCTGGAGCTGACCGCCACGCCCTTCGTTGAGAGCAGCCGGGGGCCGGTGCCTTTTAAGAACGTGGTGGTCGATTACCCGCTGGCCCGCGCCATGGAGGACGGTTTCGTCAAGGAACCTGCCGTCGTCACCCAGCGCGACTTTGACGCCAAGCGCCACATGCCAGAGGAGCTGGAGAAGATCAAGCTGGAAGACGGCGTGCGCCTGCACGAGGCCACCAAGGTGGAACTGATGACCTATGCCCGCCAGAACGGCGCCAGGACGGTCAAGCCGTTCGTGCTGATCATCGCCCGTGATACCACCCATGCCGGCCAGTTGTTGGCTCTGATCCAGTCCGATGCCTTCTTCGAGGGGCGCTACCGCGACAAGGTGATCCAGGTGGACAGCTCGACCAAGAAAGAGGACGAGATGGTCGAGCGCCTGTTGGCGGTGGAGAGCGAGCACGAACCCACCGAGATCGTCATCCACGTCAATATGCTCAAGGAGGGTTGGGACGTAACCAATCTCTACACCATCGTGCCACTGCGCGCCGCCAATGCCCGCACCCTTATCGAGCAGTCTATCGGCCGCGGCTT
>JAZBPA010000024.1:0-31610 GCA_036351435.1 Candidatus Competibacteraceae bacterium | reverse complement strand
TGGAACCAGCGCTTAACCCAGACCAAACAGGCCCTGTTGAGCTTAAAGCAAGAGGTGAAAAGCATCGACAGACAGATCGATCAGTTTCTTGATCGGATCGTCGAGACCGAAAATCTGACGGTCATTACGGCCTACGAGAAAAAATCGCAACGCTGGAAAAACAAAAGCTGATTGCCACCGAGAAACTGCAACAACAGGGCAAACTTAGGCATGCCTTTGAGGATTTGTTCGAACTCGCCCTAAATTTCCTCGCGAACCCTTGGAATCTCTGGGATTCCGGGCAAATGCATTTGCCCGGAACAGTGCTTAGATTAGCCTTTTCTAGCGTATGATCTATCATCGGGGGGAGGGTTTTTCGAACCCAAAAAAGTCAATTCCCTTTAGGATGTTAGGGGGTCTTGAGGGGCGTAAAGCAGCATTGGCGCGCCCGGCAGGATTCGAACCTGCGACCTTTGGCTCCGGAGGCCAACGCTCTATCCCCTGAGCTACGGGCGCTTGGGCAGGAACTATACCGTTGTTAATCTGTTACGTCCATCTTTGAAAAACTAAAAGGTGAAATGCGCTGTTTCCACAGCAACGCTCACACCGCTATAATAACCATTCCTTAGAAACTTATAATGAATCATCAGTTCAAGCCAGCGCTTACCTGCAGTTCCCAGCTTCGGTACGTTTCTCCGGCTAGGAAAGATAGTTAATCCGTACCATCTTTTCGAATTGGAGCAATGTATTCGGTGCAGCAGAGGCTTTCCGGTTGGAGCGGATACTTTTGGTGAGGTAAAAGTGTGAATCAACAAGATAAATCTTTCCTAACCACGTTCACCACTGTCATGGCGGTATTGGTCATGTTAGCGGTCGCGATATTCATGATTTCTCGGTTAGTGGCCGTGTTGGCTGCGAAACCCGATGATGGCTCGCGCCGAGTGGCCGCTGTGGCAGAACGTATTCAAAAGGTCGGTGAAGTTGCCGTGGTCGGCTCACCTGCTCCAGCTGGTAGTGATACGGCTAGTGCGAGCCCCGTTCCTCAGCAAGTTGCTGTTGCCGCAACGCCTTCAGGCGAAGCCGTTTATACCCAAGCATGTGCTGCTTGTCATACTGCTGGTGTGCTGCAAGCACCGAAGTTAGGTAGTAAAGAACAGTGGGAGCCTCGCTTCGCGCAGGGATTAGATACCCTAGTCCACAATGCAGTCAATGGAATCCGCGCTATGCCGGCTAAAGGGGGACATCCCAATTTGACTGAAGACGATATTAGAAGCTCAATCGTCTACATGCTGAACGAGAGCGGTTTCGAAGTGGCTGAGGCAACGACCCAAGTTGCCGAAGCACCCTCTCCAGCAACAGCTGAACCCGCTGCTCCTGCGCAAGAATCTGCGCCCGCACAAGAAGCTACTACTGCCCAACCTGCCGTTGCGGCGGTGGAAGCGGCTGCACCAGCTCCTACTGCTGACAAATCGCAGTCAGTGCAAGAAGTCACCTTGGCCGCTGCAGAAGCAGCTAACGCTGCATCTCAAGCTGCGGCGGCGGCATCACAAGCAGCAGCTGCAGCGTCCCAGGCTGCGGCGGCGGCATCACAAGCAGCGGCAGCCGTTTCACAGGCTATTGATATGCTGAGGGAAATGGCCGCAGCATCGGCGACCGATCAAGTCAAATCAACTGTGTCAGGGCCAGCCGAAAAAGCTGAACCAGCCCCTGCACCTTCGGCTCCAAAAGAGAAAGCGACAGAAATTCCGCGCACTTTATCTGGGCCTGCCGCCAATGCTCCGAAAATGCCGACTCCTCTGGTAAAAGCCAAACCTGCGGTACCGGTACCGGTAGAAAAAGTTGCGCCGCCGGCTGAGGTGCAGCCTGAACCAGCAGCATCCACCGCGCCTGTGGTTGATCCAGCAGCTGCGCCCCAAGAACAAGCCGCTACTACTCCGCCGTCAACTGAAGGCGCGACTCCGGCTGAAGTTAAGATTACAGTGCCATCCGATATCAATTTGGCACGTGGTAAACAGCTATACAACACCGCCTGCGTGATTTGCCATCAAGCCGGCGTGGCAGGAGCACCGAAGCTCGGCGACAAAGCAGCATGGGCACCTCGTACGGCGCAAGGCTTCGATACGTTGGTGGAACACTCGATCAAGGGTTATAAAGGCATGCCACCGAAAGGAGGGCGATTGGACATACCCAATCGAGAGATAAGATCAGCGGTGGGTTACATGCTTTCCGAGCTTGAATAACGTTAACACGCATACATAGGATACGTTGCGGCTGAGTCTGTTGCTGGTGTTTATCCAGTAGCAGACTCAGCTTACCCGCTTATCAGGACAGGTCTACAGCAGATTATTCGGAAGCCTGGTCTAATAGGTTTAACAAGCCTGCTTCATCCAAGACCGTAACACCTAACGCCTGGGCTTTTGCCAATTTAGAACCCGGTTCAGCACCAGCAACCAGATATGCTGTCTTAGCAGACACACTGCCAGAAACTTTGGCCCCCAGGCTTTGTAAGCGGGTTTTGGCCTCATCCCGACTCATACCACTTAAAGTACCGGTAAGTACAAACGTTTTACCCGCTAGCACTTGAGATGTGTTTGGCGTGGCGTCCGATTCCGGCCAATGCACCCCAGCCAGCCGCAACCGACTTATTATTTCGCGATTATGGGGCTCACTGAAAAAGGCTCGAATATTCGCGGCAGCCACTGGGCCGATATCCGGAATTTGCTGTAAACGATCCTGATCGGCGGCGATGAACCCGTCCAACGTTCCGAAATGGCGAGCTAGAATCCGTGCTGTCGCTTCGCCTACTTCCCGGATGCCGAGCGCATACAGAAAGCGAGTCAAGGTCGTGGTTTTGCTTGCTTGCAAGGCTTGACATAGATTCTCAGCAGATTTCGGCCCCATGCGCTCTAGCGAGGCCAGCTTGGCTGTGTCCAGGTCATAGAGATCGGCGGGACTGCGTACGCCTGCTTGTTCAACCAGTTGTTCCACCAACCTCTCGCCCAGTCCTTCTATATCCAAGGCGCGTCGGGAAGCGAAATGGCGAATGGCCTCCTTTCGTTGAGCGCTGCAAAATAGCCCGCCGATACACCGAGCTACCGTCTCGCCCTCAGGGCGGATAACCTGAGACCCACAGACGGGGCAGCATTCCGGTAAGGTGAAGGAAACAGCTCCATCAAGCCGGCGCTCCGGCAATACCTTAACGATCTCAGGTATTACATCCCCAGCCCGCCGGACAATAACCGTGTCGCCAACCCGCACATCTTTGCGGTGTACCTCATCAACATTGTGTAAGGTCGCATTGGTCACTGTTACCCCACCGACCAACACCGGTTCCAAACGGGCGACCGGTGTCAGCGCTCCGGTTCGTCCCACTTGTATCTGGATATCCGTCACTGTGGTTAACGCTTCCTGGGCCGGAAATTTGTGCGCAATAGCCCAACGCGGCGCACGAGCAACAAAACCTAACGTTCGTTGCTGGTCTAACCGATCAACTTTGTATACGACACCGTCGATTTCATACGGTAATGATGCCCGACGGGCCAACAATTCTTGGTAATAGTCCAGACACCCTTGAACACCCGAGACCAACTGTACTTCAGAACAAATGTGTAAACCCCACGCGGCCAAGCGGTTGACGATTTCACTATGGAGTTGCGGCAGTACGGTGCCTTCTACTACGCCGACACCATAACAAAACATATCCAGCGGTCGAGTTGCGGTGACCCTTGGGTCAAGCTGGCGTAGACTACCGGCAGCGGCGTTACGCGGATTAGCAAAGGTTTTCTCGCCGCGTTGGCGTGCTTGAGCGTTCAGCGCTTCGAAGCCTTGCTTAGGCATAAAGACTTCACCGCGCACTTCCAAGACTGGCGGATAATCCTGGCCCAGCAATCGAAGGGGGACGGTCTTGAGCGTGCGAATGTTGTGAGTAATGTCTTCACCGACGAACCCGTCCCCACGGGTGGATCCTCGTACCAATACCCCCTGTTCGTAACGTAGGCTAACGGCAAGACCGTCCAGTTTGGGTTCGGCAGCGTAGCCGACCTCATCAGTATCCAATTGTTGGCAGATACGACGATCGAAATCCGCCACTTCTTCATTCGTAAACGCATTATCCAGCGATAGCATGGGTATCGCATGGTGCACTTGCGCAAAAGCACTGATCGGTGCCGCCCCGACCCGTTGGGTGGGGGAATCTGCGGTTATAAGCTCAGGATAAGTTTGTTCAAGATCCTGTAGTTCGCGCAACAAACGGTCATATTCGGCATCCGGGATGACCGGATCATCCAGCACGTAATAGCGGTAATTGTGATTATTAAGCTGCTTGTGTAGCTCAACGATCCTGGCAATAGCCGGTTTGGCCATAGTTAGTAGCGTGGTTGATGCAAGCGTAATTGCCGTTCGAACTCGCCGATTTTGCTCTGCAGATGACCCATATGTTGGGTGGTTAAGCGATTATGCTGTTCATCACAGACAACTCCTCCCAATTCCTGGGCCAACTGCTGACTATGACTCAGCATAAAATTGAGGGCCTCCGATGGCTCCAAAGGACCCGGCAGGTTCATGAACAGCAGCAACCCCGGTGTATTTAAGGTTTCTATACTGTCCAGATCGAACACGCCGGGTTCGCGCAACTGGGCAATACTGAAAACCGGTTTGTTCCCAGATACCTGCTCGGAGAGGCAATCCAATACGCCGCTTTTGTGGAACTTAAGCCCCATATCTTGCGCCGTTGTGAAAATTTCAGTGCCGCTGAAGGTCTCTTTACGATTAGCAAGCACAGTCAATACCACAGTCATTTCGAGTGGTTCATCCAGACCGGGCTCTTGGCGAGACGCATTAAAAGAGTTATTAGGCGGTGGATCCTCGCCAATTTCAGCGGCATCCGGACCTGCTAGGGACGGCTCGGGGGCAAGCTCCTGCCATTGCCTGTCCAAGATGGATTCTGGTGTAGATTCCGAAACGTTTTCCACTTCCGCGGACTTAGGTTCCGTTGTAGGGAATTCACTTGCTGCCAATGCTTCGTTTTGCTCAGTTCTTCCAATTCCCGTGTTCTCTTCGGGTTGATCGGCAACTGTCTCAGTATTCGCCATTTGGCTTGCAGGACGCTGAACCGGAGTGATTTCAACATCCACTAATAATTGGTTGGCCAGCGGGTGATCCGGGGTAATAGAACTGAATTTGTCAAACCCGTAGCCGCCTGCATCTGCAGGGGGGGATTCATCGTCTTCAGGTAATTCTAGAAATGGCTCGTTATTGGCCTGCTGAGCGCGACGACGTCTTCGCAGCTCCTCTCTAATGCGAGCCCGCATACCCCAGAGATAAATCAGAATAATAATAGCAACACCAAGGCCCGCTAGTATCCAACGTAATTGATCCATACCCGTATTACTCCTGTCAGCTCACCGCAGCCAAGCGCACCGCTTCTCCAACGTCTACATCTACTAACCGAGAAACACCGGGCTCTAACATGGTTACACCTGAAAGTTGTTGCGCGATTTCCATCGTCGCTTTGTTGTGAGTGATAAAGATAAATTGTATCCGTTCCGACATCTCCCGCACTAATTCGCCGAAACGTCCTACATTTGCTTCATCCAGTGGGGCATCAACTTCATCTAACATACAAAATGGAGCCGGATTCAACTGAAATATCGCAAACACCAACGCTACTGCAGTAAGCGCCTTTTCACCACCGGAGAGCAATTGAATATGGCTGATCCGCTTGCCTGGCGGACGTGCCATGATCACTACCCCCGCATTCAATAGCTCCGCGTCATTGAGTTCCAAGTGGGCTTGGCCACCGCCGAACAGGCGTGGGAATAACTGTTGAACTGCCACGTTAACCCGTTCGAAAGTTTCTTGGAAGCGTTCCCTGGTTTCACGGTCGATTTTGCGCATTGCGTTATCCAACGTGTTTAACGCTTCAATCAAGTCCTCATGCTGGGCGTCCAAATATTGCTTGCGTTCTGACAACTGTGCGAATTCCTCAATGGCGGCTAAATTGATAGGTCCCAGCCGCTGAATCCGTTTCGCCACTTGATCTAATTGATCCTGCCAGTGGGCTTCCACAACATCGGTGGGTAGCTGCTCAACCAGAGACTCCAGCTCCATATCCAATTCGCGTATCTGGTCCGCAAAGGTTTGTTGACGGACCTTTGCTTCACCGACGGTCAATCGTTGGCTTTCGAGTTGTTGACGCAGTTCCTGGGTGCGAGATTCCCGCTCAGATCGCGCCCGTTCCAGTTCGCGCAATTCGTTATCTTGCTGCTCTAACGCTTGGCGCTTGGCAGCGAGCTGGGTTTCGGCCGCAACTCGGGCATCCAACAAAGCCGCTAGTTTTTCCCGTTCAGCTGGAGTGTCTTCAGTTATCCGTTCCGCTTGTAGGGTTGTGTGACGTGACTCTAACTGTTCCCGCTGCAAATGCAATCGTTCTAACGCCTGATTTGCGGAAGTCTGCTGAGTACGTAAAGATTCCTCTGCTAGCGCTTGACGCTGCATCGCTTGCTGGGCTTCGTGAGCGTGCTGCCGGTACTCTGTTACCGTGCTGCGTAACGTTTCTCGTTGTTCTTGCAAAAGCTCCCGCTCCTCATGCAGTTCTTCCATAGCCTGAAGCGCTTCTTCCAAGCGTAACCGTGCTTCGTAGAGGTCATGCTGATCCTGTTCGAGTTGATAACTTAGTTCCTGATACTCCTCATCAAGCGCTTGTCGGCGGGCCTGGTATTGCGTCATTCGGGTGTTCAGGGTATTGATTTGGTTTTGCCAATGGGTCTGCTCTCGATGCCCTTGGTTGACGTTTTCCTGGCGTGCGCTGCGTTGCTGTTCCAGATCGTGTAACTCCGTTTGCACACGAGTCATTTGTTCGGAGTGTTGCTCCAGTTCAGCAACAGTCTCGCTCAACGCCGCTTCCAGTAGATGAATCTCCCGCTCCCGCGCCAGGATGCCTGCTTCGGCATCGGTACCGCGCTTCACTTGCAGCCAATTGCGGCCGACTCGTATACCATCAGGGGTGACTAGGGATTCTCCAGGACCCAAGCTCCTATGGCGCGCGATGGCTTCGTCCAAATCGGTGGCTACCTGGACACCGGCCAGTAAGTCGGTCAAAGTGCCGGGCGCTTGGATTTTGCCGAGCAACGGGGTTGTTTCTGAAGAAGATGGGGTATCGTATTGGTTGGCGGCGGTAGCAAATAGTCGTAACTGTCCTTGTTTTAATTGCGTTAAGTGAGTCGCTACTGGGGTCAAATTCTCCACACAGATCGCGTCGAGATAATCCCCCAGCAGGGTCTCTGCAATACCTTCCCAACCAGGTTCTACTTCCAGACATTCGGCCAATCGTGGTGCTTGCGCCAGATTCTGGTTATTCAGCCAGTCTTGTACAACGCCTTGGTGATCGCCCAGAGCAGATTCCTGCAGGGTTTTTAAGGAAGCCAGCTGTCCTTGATGAGTTTGAATGCGTGCTTGGCTAGCGTGTAAGCGTTCGCTGAGTTGGTGTTGTGCAGTGCGCAACTCGGCTATTCGCTCTTCCATTTGATCAAGCGCCGACTGTTGGAGCTGTAAACTTGTTTCGGCGCTTTGCTGTTCTTGCTGGGCAACTTCCAGTTCCTCCGTCAAGCCAGCCTCGGCTATGCTTTCCCGTTCCACCCGGACTTTTTCGCCGCGGCGCTCCAAGTTGAGTAACTGCCGCTCTAGATGTTCAATTCGAGTCCGTTCTACTTCAGCTAGCCGCTGAGGTTCATTAGCGCGTCGGTTGAAGTCGTCCCATTGCAGTTGCCACTCTTGCAGAGCTGACTCCGCCTCCTGTAACTGCGTTTGCGCTTCCGCTGCCGCAGCCTGCGCTATCGCCAACTCCGGTTTCGCTGCAGCTAACGCCTGTCGCAATTCGGTCAATCGAGCCTCATCCTGCTGAGTTTGCTGCATGACCTGGGTCAGTGCCTGTTCGACTTGTTCCGTTTCGGCCTGTTGGCGTTGGCGTAATTCTCGCTGATGGGTAAATTGCTGCTCCAGTCGGCTAATTTCCGTCCCCAGCTCATAATAATGGGCTTGAGCCTGATTAAACGCCGTATTGAATTCGACTTGTTGTTCTCGGCTGGCAGTGAGCCGGGCCTCCACGTTGCGTTGTTCCGCCAACACTGCTTCTAATTGGGTTTCTTGTTCGCGCAACAACCGTTGTCGATCACTCACTTCTTGATTGAGGGAACGCCAGCGCAATGCCAACAACTCTCCCTTTAGGCGTCGTTCTTCGGTTTGATGATTTTTGTATTGCTCAGCGGCGCGTGCTTGCCGTTGTAAATTGTTTAACTGCCGGGCCAGCTCGTCTCGTAAGTCATTTAGTCGATTCAGATTCTCTTGCGTGTGCGCGATGCGGGTTGCCGTCTCCTTGCGACGTTCCTTGTATTTGGAGATTCCTGCAGCCTCTTCGAAAAAGACCCGCAATTCTTCCGGTCTAGCTTCGATGATGCGGGAGATCATCCCTTGCTCAATGATTGCATAGCTCCGCGGCCCCAATCCGGTACCGAGAAAAATGTCGGTGATGTCACGACGGCGACACCGCGTACCATTGAGAAAATACTGGGACTGGCCATCACGGGTCACCAACCGCTTGATAGCAATTTCATTATAATTCGCCCAGGGACCACCCAACCGGCCCTCGTTATTATCGAATACCAATTCGATAGTGGCTTGCCCCACCGGTTTACGCGACGCGGAACCGTTGAAAATGACGTCCGCCATGGATTCGCCGCGTAGATTCCGGGCGGAGCTTTCGCCCATCACCCACCTTACCGCATCAATAAGGTTGGATTTACCGCAACCGTTCGGTCCGACGATACCTACCAGAGAGCTAGGCAAATGGAACGTAGTCGGATCGACAAAGGATTTAAAACCGGCCAGCTTGACTTTAGTTAATCGCATAAGGGCTGTCAGCAGCAATCCTGTGGGTGACGGCGGCTACTAGTCAAGGTGTATTGGTAAGTCAACATCAACAGACTGTCGTTATTTCCAAAGCACGTGCAATAGCGTACGTTAGGGTTAAGTTTTTCAGCGTTAGGGTAGAGTGCTTTGCAATTCGAATGCTAAAATTGGGCGCTCAATACCAACAAGATTATATGGTAGCATCGTTAGAATAACTTAAGCAGAGTTGGAGCCGTCCTGGACACCGCCAATAGTTTATTATCCGACGCTTACCATGAGGATAGTTGCTATTGCTTGGTTGCAGGGGACTTTAAGCGGAATTATTTGTAGTCAAGCCTATGTCATTAACGCTCACTATCACCAGCTATCAACGGTTATCACCTGGACAGGAGGTGACCAAAGTTCTGGACCGGCAGGCTATCGACATTGGTCGAGGACCTGATAACGACTGGTTATTGCCGGATCCTGAGCGAGTGCTTTCCGGTAAGCACTGTGCTATTGCTTATCGGGATGGCAAATATTACCTCACCGATACCAGCACCAACGGCGTCTTTATCAATCAGTCCGAGGAGCGCCTCGGCAAAGGTAATACCGTCCAACTCAATGACGGCGATGAACTGATACTCGGCGATTATGAGATTCAGGTCAACATCATACAAGATACTGCAGACAGTGCGTTCGAAACGGACTCAGCGGTTTTTGAAGATGATTTCGACAAAACCGATGCCTATGCCAAACCCTTACCGAATCACTTCGGTCAACAAGCGCCTGCTACCGATATACCGGATGCTAATGCGCCGGATCTGTTTAGTGGGTTACCCGCGCCGGAGAAAGCTGGAGCAGGCAAGCACCTCATTCCAGACGATGCCGATTTGCTGGGCATCGAAACGCCTAAACCACCGCCTTGGTGGCAAACTACCGAAGCCGACCATGTGCCGGTCGAAAATGAATTCTTCCAACCCCCGGAACCGGTACAAATCACCCCTGTCGCGGAAAACCCCGCAAAGCCTCCGAAAGCCACCGAACCGAGTGCACCCGACACGCAGAATATAATACCTTCGGATTGGGATGCGAGTTTGGATGACCCGTTTGCGGTCGATACCCCGGAATCGCCAACACCTTCCCTTCAACCGACAACGCCACTGGAAAGAATGTCTAAAGATCCAGTGGCTGATCCGCTGTTCCCCGAGCTTGACAACAAGCCCTCAGCTGCAGACCCACTATTCCCCGAACTTGGTGAAGAGCCATCGGCATCTCCAACGGTGGGCGGGGAACCGCTTATTCCAGAGCCGCATTTGCCTGCTGCAGGAGGCATGGAACCGCCGCCTCCTGCGTCGCGGTCTGAGTCGCCCTTATTCAATGATTCTGCTCGGGTTAATCCCGCTGAAACCCTACCCGGCGAGGCCACTGAACCCCTCATCGGTCTGCAAGATATTGCGCCGGACTTGCCTCGTCCCGAACCAACTCTGCGTCCTCGCCCTGCTGTATCACAGCTGCCTAAGGCCGGTGAGTCGGAATTGGCTAGCCCTGCTGCACCATCAGATAACGGTAGGCGATTGGCAATGCACGCCTTTTTGCATGGCGCGGGGTTACCGAATGTACACATTGATGATGCCGATGTGCCCAAACTCATGGCTGAAATAGGTGCCATTTTCAGACAGACATCCCAGGGGTTAATGGAGGTGCTGTCAACCCGCACCAACATCAAAAGCGAATTCCGCCTGGCGCAAACCATGATCAAGCCGGTGGAGAACAATCCATTGAAGTTTTCACCGAATGTCGATGACGCTATGGTCTGTCTGCTAACCAAACGAGGACCGGCTTTCTTGCCGGCAGTGCGGGCTGTCAAGGAAGGCTTTGACGATATTAAGGCGCATCAAATAGCGGTAATGGCCGGCGTGCAAGCCGCTTTGATCAAATTGCTGCGGCGTTTCGATCCAGAAGCGCTGGAAAGTCGGCTAGGAGAAGGATCAATGCTGGACAACATCATGCCCAGCAAGCGCAAAGCCCGTTATTGGGAGCTGTTCATGCTGCTCTACCGTGAAATTGCCAAAGAAGCCGAGGACGATTTTCAGGAATTATTCGGGCGCGAATTCGCGAAGGCGTATGAGGAACAAATCAATAAACTGTAGCCCGCGTTTTTTTGCGCACAGCATGCATTGCTCGTCAGCGGGTCTATTATTTCTATCATACTTGACCGATTATTCGGCACTGTCAGCGCCATAACACCCTCAGACCGACTGTGATGCCGGCTCAAGGTGATGGCAAACCGACCTAACTTAAGGAATCCAACATGTCTTGGAACTGCAAGGTGGTGTGGTCCGAGGGAATGTTTTTACGCCCTCAACACTTCCAACAGCAAGACCGTTATATCGAAGCCCTGATCCGAGATCGATGCAGGCCCTTACGATCCTACGGTTGGGGTATAGAAACCTTGAGTCTGGATCAGGAAGCGTTGGCGCTCGGCAAGCTAGCTTTGGCCATTTGCCGGGGCACGTTGCCTGATGGAACACCCTTTAATATCCCTTACGATGACGATCCTCCTCCGCCTTTGGACATCGACGCCGATTGGCGGAATATGCGGGTGTTGCTAGCCCTGCCTTTGAAACGCGCCGGTAGCGCCGAGGTTGATCGTGAGGAAACGCCCCACACCAGCGCCCGGTACCGCACCACAGCCACTGAAGTACGAGACAACAA
This sequence comes from Candidatus Competibacteraceae bacterium, assembly GCA_036351435.1. Taxonomy (GTDB): domain Bacteria; phylum Pseudomonadota; class Gammaproteobacteria; order Competibacterales; family Competibacteraceae; genus JAAUQA01. The sequence goes on along the minus strand of JAZBPA010000024.1, from coordinate 20,030 downwards.
CGCCGGGTTCGATACCAGCGTACCGCTGGAGATCGGTAAGCGACGCTTGCGATTAATTCCTGATAGAGGGGATCAACGAGAATACGCCACCGTCGGCATTACCCGAGTGGTGGAGAAACGCCCGGATCAAATGTTGGTATTGGATGAGGACTACATTCCGCCTTGCATGGATTGCCGTGGGGAATCGGTATTACTTGGATTCATTAGCGAAATCCTGGGCTTGCTCCACCAACGCGGTGAAGCACTAGCCGCTCGAGTCAGCATGTCTGGGCGCGGCGGCGTCGCCGAAGTCGCCAATTTTCTGTTGCTGCAGGTCGTCAACCGTTTCGAGCCACTATTCGCGCATCTGTCCACCATGAGTGGGCTGCATCCAGAAGATTTTTATCAAATCGGCTTGCAATTGGCTGGCGAATTGTCCGTCTTTACGAGTAAAACACGCCGCCCAATCAACTTTCCAGCCTATCAGCACGATGATTTGCAAGCCACATTCGCGCCACTCATCCAAGACCTGCGCCAAGCATTAAGCCTAGTGTTCGAGCAAAACGCCATCCAACTGCCGTTGCAGGAACGCAAATATGGCATACGTGTGTCGCCGATCACGGATCGTTCGTTGCTTAAATCAGCCAGTTTCGTATTGGCAGTCAACGCCGAGGTGCCGGCCGAAATCCTGCGCAGCCGGTTTCCGACTCAGGCCAAAGTCGGCACGGTGGAGACCATCCGCGAATTGGTCAATCTGCAATTGCCGGGTGTTCCGCTGAATCCGTTGCCGGTTGCGCCTCGGCAAATCCCTTATCATGCCGGATCAGTTTACTTCGAACTGGACCGCAACAGTGATTACTGGAAACCGCTGGACACCTCGGGCGGATTCGCTTTCCACATTGGCGATGAATTTCCCGGCATCGACATGGCGTTCTGGGCTATTAAAGAAGAATCGCGTTGATTCGCTTTCAGATAGCCGCAAGCGCCCAGTGTCCCACTAGTTGAGCTAACCCAGGACAAAACATGTGGTGATTCAAGACGACCCTTTTGCTGAACCGACGGATGGTGAAGGCGACCGCACAGTCATCCGCCCGATAAGACCTAGTCCCGGAGGACGGCGACCAACTGAAGCAGCTTCAGTTGCTCCTCCCAGGCCGGTTCCCGTTGCTTTGCCGGCACGGCGAGGCTTGAATCCATTAGAGAATGCGGCAGGCGAACTGCTTGCACTAATCACCCGCTTAAAGAACACCCCATCCCATCCCGACATTGAGGGGTTGCGTCGTCAGCTGGTCGCAGAGATCCGTAATTTCGAAAGCAAGGCCCGCGCCCAAGGAATCAGCGAAATTACCGTGACCCGAGCCCGTTACATGCTCTGTACCGTGCTGGATGAAATGGTGGCTTCCACCCCGTGGGGGAGCGGCGTGTGGCGCAACCAAACACTGCTATCCACATTCCATGGGGAGCGCTGGGGCGGTGATAAAGTTTTTCAATTGCTCGATAGTCTGATTCAAGACCCAGCCAGCAATATCGGTTTATTGGAACTGATGTATGTCTGTTTGGCGTTCGGTTTCGAAGGCCGTTATCGGGTCTTGAAAGACGGCCATACCCAATTGGAGTGGGAGCGTGAACGCCTATACCGGGCTATTCGAAACTATCACGGGGACTTCGAGCGCGAATTATCACCCCGTTGGCGGGGCCTGACCGAATATAGCAATCCACTAATTCGCTACGTCCCATTATGGGTCATCGTGGCGATAGCCAGCTTATTGTTATTAGGTCTGTATGTCTTGTTCAGCTTGCTATTGAACCGCACCTCCGACCCGGTGTTCGTCGCATTAAGCGGTATCCGCGGCGATGCTGTGGCGATGGTTGAGCGGACCTCATTTACCCCTGCTCAACCCTTACCCTTGCCCGAACAACCCCCGCCGACTGAACCGTCGCCCCCGCCGGTGGCTGATAAATTCCGCACTGCATTGGCTCCAGAAATCCGCCAGGGACAAGTCAAAGTCATCACCGATGGCGATAAAGTCATTATGCGCATTCTCGGCGATGGTTTATTTGACTCTGGCAAGGACACGGTCAAAACAGCTTTCCGACCGTTACTACAGCGCATCGCCGAGCAGTTGAAAACGGTGCCTGGTCAGGTGTTGGTGACCGGCCATACCGACAGTATTCCAATCCGCACCATCCGGTTTCCCTCTAACTGGCATTTATCCAAAGCGCGGGCTGAAGCCGTGGCAGAGATCCTGATCAATGCGACCGGCACACCGAACCGTTTTATCGTTGAGGGGCGGGGCGAGAGCGAACCGATCGCGCCTAATGACACGCCGCGTAATCGCGCCCTCAATCGCCGGGTGGACGTTATCCTGCTGAGCCGTGGGAGGTAGAAGCGGGACTATGAAAAAATTATTGGGCTTTCTAAAAAAACCCTGGGTCATCGGGCTGTTCGGTCTGGTGGCCATCGGATTATTGATTTGGTTCGTCGGTCCGCTGATCAGCATAGGCGGTAGCACTCCGCTGGGCTCCGATCCCATGCGACTGCTGTCAGTCGGGATATTGGGTTCGGCCTTCGCGTTGTATCAAATCCAAAGTTATGTGTTCACGCTGCGCAACAATCGCCGCATGCTCGGCGATTTGGTGGGCGATGTCAGTGGTGGTGGTGGAGCAGCCGGAGCGGGCGGCGCCGCAGCCAGTCCCGAGGAACAAGCCAGACGGGAAGCGGAAGCCGCTTCGGATGAGGAACTGTCCACGCTTAAAAAGGGATTGGACGATGCGCTGAAGACACTGCGCAAAGCCAAGTTCGGTGATCGCCGCGGTCGCAAACAGCAATACCTGTATCAATTACCGTGGTACATCATCATCGGTCCGCCCGGCTCGGGTAAGACCACAGCACTGGTCAATTCCGAACTCAACTTTCCGATGGGTCGCGACAAGGTGCGCGGCGTGGGCGGTACTCGAAACTGCGATTGGTGGTTTACCGACGAGGCAGTGTTGCTGGATACGGCAGGCCGTTACACCACTCAGGACAGCCAGCAACAAGTCGATCAGGCGGCTTGGCGGGGATTTCTCGAATTACTCAAGAAGCACCGTCGGCGGCGCCCCATCAACGGTGCTTTGATTGCTATCAGCCTAGCGGATTTGATGCAGCAGAGCGAGTCGGAGCGGTCATACCAGGCCCAATCGATTAAGGAGCGTATTCAGGAACTGCACGAACATATGGGGATTCGGTTCCCTGTCTATGTGCTCTTTACTAAAACCGATCTAGTAGCCGGCTTCGTTGAATTTTTTAACGATTTGGGACGCGAAGAGCGGACTCAGGTTTGGGGTACCACGTATCCCATTGATGATCCCACTAATCCCAAGGGTGTAGTGGATTTGTTCGCCGAGGAGTTCGACGCTTTAGAACAGCGTATGAACGAACGCCTAGTAGAACGCCTGTACCAAGAGAAGGATCCGCTGCGGCGCGATCTCATTTACACCTTCCCGCAACAATTCAGTTCGTTGAAGGACATCGCCGGTGAGTTTCTACACCAAGTTTTCCGGCCTAGCGTCTATGAAGAACGCTCCTTGTTGCGGGGAGTGTATTTCACCAGCGGCACCCAGGAAGGCAATCCCATTGATCGGTTGCTGGGTGCGCTTGCCTCTACATTTAACCTGAATCGTCAGGTCGTTACCGGGTTTTCCGGCAAAGGCAAAAGTTATTTTATTACCCGCTTGTTTCGCGATGTTATCTTCGAAGAATCGGATCTGGCCGGGACCAATCTGCGCTTCGAGCGTTGGCGCACTTGGGTACAACGCGGTGCTTATGCGCTGGCGTTGCTGGTAACCGCTGGGGTGGCCACTGCTTGGGTCACCAGCTACGCCCGCAACCAATATTATGTCAATCAGGTCGAAGAACAACGAGAACAAGTCCAGAAATTAGCCAAGGAGCTGAGCCCGACACAACGTGCATTGATTGATACTCTGCCGTTGCTCAATGCGGCGCGCAATGTGCCGGGCGGATATAACGACCTTAACAAAGGCGCACCTTGGTTAATGGGCTTTGGTCTGTATCAGGGCGACAAACTCGGCTCGGAGTCGCGCGTTGTCTATCGCTATCTGTTGGATCGGGCCTTTTTGCCCCGTTTGATTGTCCGTTTGGAAGAACAACTGCGCCAAGACCCGGCCGATTCGGGGTTCCTGCACGAGGCGCTCAAAGTGTACTTGATGCTGGATGAATCACAGTATTTCAATGCTGATGCGATTAAAACCTGGATGCAGAAGGATTGGCAAAGCAATGCCGAAGGGCGCTTGGATCGGGATCAGCAAACCCAGTTAATGGCCCATTTGGATGCTTTGTTGGAAAGGGGGCCGGTAAAACCGCCCCTGCCATTGGATCGCAATCTGATCCAATATACCCGCGCCCGCATCCGTAACATTCCGCTGGGGCAGCGGATTTATGACCGGCTCAAACAAAACTATCAAACGGGTATCGTCCCTGAATTTCGCTTGCTCGATGCAGCCGGTCCCGATGCACCTAGGGTGCTCGAACGGTTAAGCAACCAACCGCTAACCACCGGCATTCCGGGGCTGTATACTCGCGCCGGCTACTACCAGGTTTTTGCTCCAGAAAGCGAAAGCATGATTAATCGGTTAGCCGATGAAAGTTGGGTGTTAGGCGCACAGCAACCGTTAAGCCCGAATGAGCGTCAACAAGTTACCGCGCAAGTGTGCCGATTTTATCTGCAAGAATATGTGCAGCAGTGGGAAACTCTGCTGACCGATTTGAAATTGAAGAACTTTGCCGGTCCCGCCGAAGCAGCCGAGCAATTGAAAGTGCTGTCCAATTTCGATTCGCCGTTGGGCCAATTAGTCCGCGCCGCTGCTCGCGAAACCAATCTGACTCCGCAAGAGTCGGCAGCTGCCTCAGCTGTTGAGACAGTTACCGATCAGCAAGTAACAGCGCCCGAGGTAGAAACCTCAATATGTGATCTGGATGGGTTCAACGCCCGTTTCGCGGCCTTTCAACGAGAAGTGGAAGGCCAAGACGGCGGTATTCCGCCGCTTGATACGACGGTAGCCACCTTAGGTGATCTGTTCGGCTTTATGAATGCCATTGTCAGAGCTGGCGAAGGCGCCCCGGTATCGCAGGACTTGAAAGATAAAGTCAACGAAGTCGCCAATCGGCTGGAAGTCGAGGCCGCCCGCAAACCCGAACCCTTGAATGCGATGCTGCAAAAATTAGCCCGTGACAGCACCGACAGCATTCGCAGTCTGCGCGACCGGTTGAATACCTTATGGAAATCTGCCCGCGTTGCCGAATACTTCAAAAACAACCTTGAAAAGCGTTACCCGTTAGCGCGGAGTGGGATCTGGCAAGGTGGGAACCCCACCGCAACCAGCCCACCGCAACCAGCGACCAATGCCATCCAATGGTCCGGTGGTGGGCAAGCTCAAAGTGGTGCCGATCCCAATCCGGGGTTAACCGGCCCCCCCGATATGCAGCTGGACGCCTTCGGGCGTTTTTTCGGTCCAAATGGCTTGATGGATGATTTCTTCCAGAAGCATCTGCGGCCTTATGTAGACACTTCTGAAACTCGTTGGCGGTGGCGAGGACCTGGTGGACCTGAGGATGCCGTCGCCCCCGACGCTTTGATCGCCTTTCAAAAGGCAGCCGCAGTTAAGCAATCCTTATTCGCAGGCGGTGGTCAACAACCACAGATTCGGTTCGAATTAACCCCGCTCACCATGGATGGCACCGTCGCAAGTGCGGTGCTGACCGTTGATGGGCAACAGATCAGCTATAGTCGTACTCAGTCCGCGCGTGCGACCGCCGTGCAATGGCCGGGGCCGAATTCCGGGCAAGTACAATTACAGCTCGCGCCGGCTTTGCCGGGAAGCCGTTCTGCATTGCAAGAACAAGGGGCATGGGCTTGGTTCAGACTGCTGGATCGAGCAACAATCCGTTCGACCAACCAGCCCGGCAGTTTCCAAATCACCTTTAATCTTGGCAGACGGCAAGCGCTCTATGAAATGCGTGTGAATAGTGCAATCAACCCCTTTCGCCTGCAAGTTTTGGAGGGTTTTCGGTGTCCGCAAGAACTGTAGCGTGGCCGGAGCAACAAAGATCAACCCCCGGATTTTTCGGCAAACTGCCAACAAGGGGGGATTTTATCTCTCGGGTATTACCGCGTAGCTTTCTTGATCCCTGGGATGATTGGTTACAACAAGCCATTGCTCAAAGTCGCGAGCAATTAGCAGAACACTGGCTGGATTGTTATTTGACCAGTCCTATTTGGCGACTGATTCTCAGTCCGGGGTCCTGTGGCCAACAAGCGTATACCGGTGTGCTGATGCCCAGCATGGACCGGGTGGGGCGTTACTATCCTTTACTGATTGCGGTGCCGGTTCATCCTGCCGCCAGTCTGTTGGGCTTGATGGAAGAGGGAGAACCCTGGTATCAAGAGGCAGAGCACATTGCCCTATGGGGTCTTGAAGATGATAACCTGGAATTGGAAACTTTTGCAGAACGGGTGCAAGCATTAGGTTCTCCGGTAGGGCTGACAGAACAGCCGGACATTACTCCGGCAGACGGTGAGGGGCGGTTGGGTTGGTATTGCACATTGGATCATCTTGATGGGCTGGCGGGTATGCGCACCGCTCTATCCAACGAGTTACTGCCGCGCAGTTTTCCGCAATACAGCCTATGGTGGAGTCAAGGTTCCGAACACATTAAACCGGGTTTACTGATCAGCCCCGGCCTACCGGCGGTCGAAGGTTTTGCCTCGTTGCTGGCAGGAGACTGGCGTCGCTGGGGATGGGATGAAAAGCAACTGCACGCCAAGTAAAGGCAGCTCGAAAATTATTCCTGTGACGACGGAACTGTAGAGCAGCTCGGTTGAACAATTTTGTTGCTCAGTAAAGTCATAATAACGTATAACATCGGTCACATAAGTCTTAGCCCCGGTTAGGCGCCACCGACAAAACCATCGATTTGAGAAATACATGAGCAAAGCAAGACGCTTTCATTGGTCGTCCGCCGACCGTACTCACGTGGGCATGGTTCGTAAAGTCAACGAAGACGCTTGCATATCGTTGCCCGAATTGGGGTTGTGGGCGGTCGCCGATGGTATGGGCGGACACGAGGCCGGCGAAGTCGCCAGTGGCATGATTGTGAAAGCGCTTGGTGAGGTTGCCGCTGACCTAGGGTGGGATGACCTGATTAAGGCAGCCAAAGACCAATTGCATCAAGTCAACGAGCAGTTGCGCGAGGAATCGAATCAACGTTATCAACAGCGAACCATTGGTAGTACGGTCGCGGTAATGCTGGCACGTGATGACCAATGTGCCTGTTTATGGGCTGGCGACAGCCGTATCTACAGGTTGCGCAAGGGGCAACTGGAGCAGCTGACGCGCGATCATAGCCATGTTCAAGAACTCGTTGATCAGGGATTGATTGATCCCGAGCAGGCCCATGACCATCCGTTGGGTAACGTTATCACTCGTGCAGTCGGTTCCGCAGAGGCGTTGGATATTGAGGTGAAAAAATATCCTTTGCAGACCGGTGATGTGTTTTTACTTTGCAGCGATGGTCTCAATAAAGTGGTCAGCGATCCAGAAATTACTCGTTTAATGAGTGCCGCCGATTTACAAGAGGTAGTTGAGAGTCTCGTCCAATTAGCGCTAGTCCGTGGTGCCAGTGATAATGTGACGGTAATCGTGATCGGCGTTAGGGAGTGATACCCGGTTCAACTGCAGCTTAGCTATCCAGCTTTAGTCTGTAACCACAGAGTGACCGGTCCATCGTTTAGCAGGCTCACTTGCATGTTGGCGCCAAACAACCCTGTTGCAACCGGCGTATACTCGGCACGGGCTTGGTTGACTAGATACTCAAACAGTTGTTGACCTTGTTCCTGAGGGGCTGCGGGCGTGAAATTGGGCCGGAATCCCTTACGGGTGTCTGCCGCTAGGGTAAACTGAGGGACTAATAACAAACCGCCCTGAATATCCCGAACGCTATGATTCATGCGTCCTTGCGCATCGCCAAACACCCGGTAACCCAGTATACGTTCCAATAAGCGTCGTGCCTGCGATTCGCCATCACCGTGTTCCACGCCCACAAACACCAGTAAACCGGTGCTAATCGCACCCACAGTTTCCCCATCCACTTCAACGCGGGCTTCTCGAACCCGTTGCAACAAGCCAATCATGCTATCTCCGTCGCAAGCCGATAAAAATTTGGCGTCGGAAGAGCGTTGCCTGAAAGGCGACCTCGACGCTACACTGCTGACAACGCCAAGCCGAAGGGTAACACGATGGAATTTAAAACGACCGATCTTTGCGACGCGCATGCCGAGCGTTTGCAAATTGCCGACCCGATCCTCCAAGATTTTGGGGGGCGGATCAGCTTTTGTGGCCCATGCACGACGCTCAAAGTTTTCGAGGACGACGCATTGGTAAGAACGACGTTGGAAGAACCCGGACAGGGCCGGGTGTTGGTTGTGGACGGTGGCGGCTCTATGCGCTGTGCGCTGTTAGACGCACTCATGGCTGAGCAGGCCCATCAAAACGGGTGGCACGGACTGGTGGTGAATGGCTGTATCCGCGATGCCGCCACTTTAGCCAAACTTAACTTCGGCATTAAGGCATTGGCCGTACACCCCCTGCATTCGGTCAAACACGGCGTTGGCGAACAGGATGTGCCGCTGCGATTTGCCAACGTTCATTTCGTTCCCGGCCATTATGTGTATGCCGATGAGGATGGCTTGGTGGTTTGTGAAGAAGCGCTGATTTAGCTATGACTATTACCCAAAGTATTGCTCAAGAGTTAGCCGTCCATGATCGCCAAGTACAAGCGGCTATTGATTTATTGGATGGTGGAGCCACCGTCCCCTTTGTCGCACGCTACCGTAAAGAAGCGACCGGCGGTTTGGATGACACTCAGCTGCGCTTATTGGATGAACGGCTGGGGTATTTGCGAGAACTGGAAGAACGCCGCGAAGTGATCTTGAAAAGCATAGCGGAGCAGGATCAACTGACCGAGGATTTGGAAACCGCCATTCGTACTGCCGATACCAAGGTTCGTTTGGAAGATCTCTATCTGCCCTACAAACCTAAGCGCCGCACCAAAGCACAGATTGCCCGTGAAGCGGGACTTGCACCATTGGCGCACGGGTTATTGAACGATCCTACCCAAACACCTGAAACAGCCGCCGCTGCCTATATCAAGCCTGATCAGGATATCGCCGATAGTAAAGCCGCCCTGGAAGGGGCTCGGCAAATTCTCATGGAGGAACTTGCTGAGGACGCCGAACTGCTGGGACAGCTTCGCGATTACGTGTGGGAAAACTCGGTATTGTGCTCGCAAGTGGTGAAAGGAAAAACTGATGCTGGGGCAAAATTCGCCGATTATTTCGAATATCGAGAGGCACTGAACAAAATTCCTTCCCATCGGGCGTTGGCATTGTTTCGCGGACGTAACGAAGGGATTTTACAACTGACTCTGGAGGTCGGCGATCCGCAGCAAAATCCCGGTCCTTGCGAAGGCATGATCGCGGCGCGCTTCAACATCCGCGATCAAGGCCGACCGGCGGATACCTGGTTGCGGGATGCGGTGCGCTGGGCGTGGAAAGTGAAAATATTCACCCATTTGGATCTGGAGCTGAAACAACGCTTGCGTGAAGCCGCCGAAGAGGAAGCGATTCAGGTGTTCGCCGCGAATCTGCGCGATTTGTTAATGGCGGCACCGGCCGGTCCCCGACCAACGCTCGGCCTTGATCCAGGGTTGCGCACCGGGGTTAAAGTCGCCGTGGTGGATGTCACCGGCAAGCTGGTCGATACGGCGACGATTTATCCTCATGCACCGCAAAAGCGCTGGGACGAAGCGTTACACACCCTGGCACAACTGGCCCAGCGGCATCGGGTAGAGTTAATCAGTATTGGCAACGGCACGGCTTCTCGGGAAACCGATCGGTTGGCGAATGATCTATTGAAGCGCCATCCCGAACTCCATATGCAGAAACTCATGGTTTCGGAGGCCGGCGCCTCGGTGTATTCCGCATCCGAATTGGCTGCGCAGGAATTTCCTGAATTGGATGTGTCCTTGCGCGGCGCGGCCTCTATCGCTCGCCGCTTGCAGGACCCGCTGGCGGAACTGGTCAAGATTGATCCTAAAGCGATTGGCGTCGGTCAATATCAACACGATGTCAGCCAAATCAGGTTGGCACGCTCGCTGGATGCGGTGGTGGAGGATTGCGTTAACGCCGTTGGGGTGGACGTGAATACCGCGTCTGCGCCGTTGTTGACCCGGGTGGCCGGACTCAATATCACACTGGCACGTAATATCGTCGCGTTTCGGGATGCCAATGGCTCATTCAAAGAACGCCGTCAATTATTAAAAGTACCGCGCTTGGGCGATAAAACCTTCGAACAAGCCGCCGGCTTTCTCCGCATCATGAATGGAGAGAATCCGCTGGATCGTTCTGCAGTACATCCGGAAGCCTATCCGGTGGTGGAACGTATTCTGAAAACGACCGGGCGCGGCATGAATGGCGTGTTAGGTAATACCGCCGTGCTCAAGTCGCTGAAACCGGAGTTGTTTACCGACGAACGGTTCGGATTGCCGACGGTGCAAGATATTTTAGCGGAATTGGACAAACCCGGCCGCGATCCACGCCCCGAATTCAAAACCGCGACCTTCCAAGACGGCGTAGAACGAATGGAAGATTTGCAACCCGATATGACTTTGGAAGGGGTCGTCACCAACGTCACTAACTTTGGGGCATTCGTCGATGTCGGCGTGCATCAGGATGGGTTGGTGCATATCTCGGCGCTGTCGCACAAATTCGTCAAAGACCCGCGCGAAGTGGTCAAAGCCGGTGACGTAGTCAAAGTGAAAGTTATAGAAGTGGATCTCAAGCGTAAGCGGATTGCGCTGACCATGCGGTTAACCGACGCCAGCCGTGAGTATATTCCGCCCAGCAGGAGCGAAGCAGGACGTAAACCGGTGCGCCCACAACGTTCCGAATCTGCTCAACCCGGCGCATTGGCAGAGGCATTTGCCCAAGCGCGCAAACGATAAAAGTTCCTCCATACTGGCACTTTTCTCTGTTAAGATTTGCCGATTAATTGATGTGTTTTGTGATCTAGCTGATGGGTTTCATGATGAGAAAGAACATGCAAAGTATTAGTCGTATGCTGGTTTTATTATCGTGTGGTTTTTCATTATTAGCTTGTACGGTGGTGACTGATCCGAGTTCCAGTTCGCGCAGCACCAGTGGAGGCGAGTCAGCGCCATCGACGGCGTTGAATAAACACCAACAGATCAGCGCCTTCGTAGCCGCTAATTTTTCCCGGTTGAAAGAAGACATGGCTGCCGGTCAGGGGGAATATTTGACCTCTCTGGCAACTCTGTTGGACGTCGAACGTGAGCAACAGGCCGATTTTTTTGCATTCACCCAACAACATTTTGCGATTCTGTTCAGTGCCGAGGACACTACCGCTGATCAGATGTTAGCCAGCTTATATCGGCAGTTAGCGGCACAACCGCAGTTCAGCCGTCTAGTCGCGCTGAGTTAGTCGTTTCTGTTTCGCCCTGTTCTTGTTCTGCTGGCCGCGTTAGGGCTCCTCGCTACTCCCAAAGTGGCGGGAGCCGATACGCAGCCACCCTATCTCGCTGAACTGCTGCAGCGTAGCGAGCTAACCGAACTAGCGCAGCGGCGCGAATGGCATGTGCTGCTGCATTATCGTCCGGCGCGTAACGGCAACATTCTCAGTGAAATCGACGATCCACGCTTTTTTCTGGCAGCGGACGGTAAATCTAACCCATTTACCGAATTAGCCGCCACATTACAGGCTTTCTTCTCTTCCAACCCAGTAGACGATTCGGAGCAACCGGCACGTTGCGCGTTTCCGGCGCGTTATCAATGGTTGAAATCTGTCCTAGCATTAGATGAGCAACAGCTCCCAGCCGCGCGCTGTAAACAGTTGGCGGATTGGTTAAAGGCACTTGATCCGGCGTCTGCAACGCTGATCTTCGCCTCTGCTTACATGAATAACCCGGCTTCCATGTTTGGCCACACGTTATTGCGTATCGACCAACGCGGACGAACCGATCACTTGCTGGCCTATACCATCAATTATGCCGCCCACGATACCAGCACCGGCCCGCTAGACTACGTCGTGTCAGGGATTGGTGGGGGATTCAAAGGCTATCTCGACATCAAACCCTATTACGAGTTGGTCAAGGAGTATGGGGATTTCGAAAACCGCGATTTATGGGAATACCGGTTAAATCTAACAATGGAGCAAGTCAACCGGTTATTGCTGCATGTGTGGGAATTGCAGGATATTTATTCAGATTATTATTTTTTCAAGGAAAATTGCTCTTACCGATTACTGGCTTTATTGGAGGTGGCCAATCCCGAATTACGGCTGACCGACGCTTTCACCGGTTGGGCAATCCCTCCTGATACGGTCCGTTTGTTAACCGATCAACCCGGATTGATCAGTGACGTGACGGCAAGACCGGCCCGCAGCACCCACATTCGCCGGCAGTTACAGAACCTAACTGAGCAAGAACAGCCACTCTTGTCCGCTCTAATTCACGATCCCGACGTAACGTTTGAACCTGGATTTGTCCGATTATCCCACCAACGACAGGCATTTTTGTTAGATACCGCGATCAATGTTTTGCAATACCGTATTGCTCAGGAGGAGGACGAGGAGGACGGTGAAGAAGATCAAGAAGATGAGGAACGCGACGTCGGTAAACAGCGTCAACAACTACATCAGTTACTGACTGTCCGCAGCCGCCTGCCTGTTGCATACGAACCCTTCCAAGTCGTTCCTTTTGCCAAACAACCGGAATCGGGGCATGGTTCATTCCGAATGGGATTTGGGTTCGGTTGGCGAGACACCGAGCCATTTCAAGAAATCAGTGCCCGCGCCGCTTACCATGATTTGCTTGACCCCGAACCCGGCTATACGCCCGATGCGCAGATTCAAGCGCTGGATGTCGCCTTACGTTATTATCCGCAGCGCAATCAAGTTGTTCTAGACAAACTCACCCTGGTCGACATTGTTTCTCTGACGCCGCTGGATAGCCTGTTGTTCTCCCCGTCTTGGAAAGTGAGAGCGGGATTGGATACGTTTGATGGGGAAGACTGCCGTGATTGTCTAACCTTCAACCTCAACGGCGGTATCGGTTTGGCGTGGCAATCCACTGTCCTGCAACGGGAGGTCTTTTTTTTGCTGCCGGAACTCGACGTGAATTACGGTCGGGCGTTTGCCGATGATTATCGCGCTGGGGCGGGCATAACGGTCGGAGTATTGGCGAGTGTTAGCGATCGCTGGAAGGTTTTAGCCTCGGCCGGTTATTTGCGTTATCCGTGGGGCGATACCGGGACGGAAAAACGGCTGCGCTTAAGACAAAGCTATGCTCTAAGCAAGGATTGGTCGCTGCGTTTTGAACTTGAACGTGAAGCGGGGGAGAACACGGTGCTGCTGAGCGTGTTCAATTATTTTTAAAGCAACAATTTCATCTGGATTCCAGCAAAACACCATGCATCTGCAAGACTTACTTCCTGCTTTACGCGAACGGTTGCGCGCCAATGCCGGTATTGCCGATCGCGAGCTGGAACCCCTGCCCACTACCGGATTAGCCCATGATCATGTCCGCATCAAGGGAACCGGGCGGTTGTTGCGGATTCCCAAGCAAAGCCAGCTGGGTTTGGATGCGGCCACGAATTTACAGTATCAAGCGGTTTGTTTTAGACGCGCTGCGTCCAGCGGTCATACCCCGCAAATCCACGCCGTGCTGGAACCCGACGTGGATTTGCCGATGGGTGCGCTGCTGGTCGATGAAATCGTCGGCCCGGTGATCCGCTTGCCGGATCAGTTACCGCTGTTGATCAACTCACTGGCTGCGCTACATGCACTGCCTTTACCGTCCGAGCAAGATCGGCCACCGTTAAAAAATCCCGCCGATCCGCTCGCGGATACGGTCGCCGAGGTGCTCAGCCAAGCAACACATTTGGATAACGCCGGTTTGCACGCGGATGCACTCCGGCAAATACACGATGAGCTGGACAGTGCCCGATCTTTGCTTCATGAACCGCAGCGCCCCCCGGCCACGCTCATTGCTTTCGACGCTCATCCCGGTAATTTCATCGTGCAAGATCATTCTCATGCCTACCTGGTGGATTTGGAAAAAGCCCGTTACAGCTTTCCCGGTTTCGATTTAGCTCACGCCACCTTGTACACGTCTACTACCTGGGATGTGGCTACTTATGCCGTATTAACTACCGATGAGCTGGCAGGCGCTTATCGTGCTTGGCTGGCCAGCGTGCCTGAATCATTGGCGCTTGCAAGCCGAAGCTGGTTGCTGCCGCTACGACGGGTCATGTGGTTATGGTCGGTGACTTGGTGCGCTAAATGGCGGGTGTTATCGGCACAAGCGGAGAAAGGCGATAAGCATCGTTTGGAATCTACCGAAGATTGGTCGACGAGGTTAAGCCACAATGAATTGGTTCGACATGTCGCTGAACGGGTAGCCGATTATCTCAATCCGGATACGATCACTCGCGTGCGCAATGACTGGTTGGGTGATAATGCGCTGACCGCGTTGCGTCCTTGATTATCGTTCTGTTGGAGCGTCAGTTTGCTTAACCTGGGTTAACACCTGTCGCGCTATTTGCATCACTTCATCGGGTATGAACGGTTTCTCGATCAAGGGTCGGCCGGTGCGATGTAAAAATTCTCTCGCTGCTATCCCCAATGTATCACCTGTGACGAATATGACCCGTTCCAACAAATGCGGATGGGACTGTTGCAATTGCTCGAATAGGCCGGGGCCATCTAAATCGGGCATTTTTAAATCACTGAGAATCAAGTCGTAATCGCGCTCATAGATCTCCCGCAGGGCCGCATTGCCGCTAGTGGCGAAATCAATGCGATGACCGTCACGGGATAAAATCTCGCCGAGCAATTCGGCAATATCGATCTCGTCATCGACCACCAAAACCATCTGCGGTCTAGCCTCAACCCCGACTTCAAGCGGGTCCCCAGAGATAGGTGCTGCGTCCTCCAGAACAGGCAGGGTAATGACAAAGCAGGCACCACCTTCCGTTGGATTTTCTAGGGTCAGCTTGCCACCATGCGACTCTATGACACTGTAACTGAAAGATAAACCGATGCCGGTACCCACGCCGACCGGTTTAGTGGTGTAAAACGGCTCAAAAATGCGGGATTGCATTTCAACAGGCACCCCTGGACCGTTGTCGGTGACTTCGACACGTACCGTCCCAGTAGTCGGTTGCCGGAAGGAAGAAATGCTCAAGCGGCGGGGAGGCGTTACTTCAGCCAATGCTTGTTGCGCGTTGACGACCAAATTGGTGAATACTTGAGTTAATTGATCGCCATCCGCCGACAATTCCGGCAAATCGGCATCAAGTACCTGCACCACTTGGATATCAGCAGTGCGTAGGCTATAAGCCATGAGTTCAATCGCTCCATTAATCACCTCGTTTAATTGTACCCGGGTGCGTTCAGGTGGTTGCTGGCGAGCGATGGCTAAAAATGTTTTGACGATCCGAGAACAGCGTTCAGCCGCTTGGCGGATTTTTTTCGCCCGGTCTTTGGTTTTGGTCTCGGCGCTGCTCTCTTCCAGCATGATCGCTCGTCCTACCACAACCGACAGCGGATTGTTGAGTTCATGGGCGACACCGGCTAGCAGCGAACCCAGTGCATTGAGTTTTTCACTCTGATTCAACGCTTCACGTTGACGGATGATTTCCTGCTCAGCGCGGTTGCGTTCCTCCAATTCCTCAGCCAGTTGTTGGTTGAGACGGGAAAGCTCGATATTACGCTCGTTAAGCGCGGTTTCCCGCGCCTCGATTTCGCGGGACATGGCATTAAACGAATGCCCCAGCCGACCGATCTCGTCGGGTCGCTGTTCGTCCAAGCGGGTATTGAAATCCCCGGCACTCACACGGTTGGCAGCCACCATCAAGCTGGATAAGGGACGGGCGATTTGTTCTCTCAATACTACCAGTGACATGACGATTTCTAACAGCAACGCAATGGCACCTAGCACCAGAATTAGGCGTGCGGTTTTAAAGGCTTGTTTGGCAATGATTGCCTTGGGAAAAACGGTGACCAGAAACCAGCCTGGACCCTGCAATTGGGCGACGGCAAGATATTCCTCATCCCGTTCATTGTCCACGATAGTGGCCTCGGTAGGCCACTGTTTGACCAGATTGAAAATACGCAGCAATTGTTCATCACCCGCCTTGGAGACGGGTAAGCTGCCGCTACTGGCCTGGATAGCATCCATATACCGGGGATGCGCAAGCACTCGGCCGTCTTCGTGAAACAATATGTTGTAAGTGCCGTCCAAGCGGTTGTTAATGGTGCGGTCTATCAGTTGGCTAAGCAACATGTCGTGGCCGACCGAGGCAAAATAACGACCATCGATATTAATCGGTTCGGCACCGGACACCATCCAATCATTAACGGCGTAATCGAAATACAGATCTGACCAAACCGCTTCCCGTTCACCGTGGTCAGCATCAAGAATCAAGACCGGCTCATCCGTGGAATTGTGCAGGGCCAGTTTGGCGTAGATTTCCCAGGAATTGGCACGTAACCCCCAAGGCTCGTCCGGCCAGAACATCAACACAGCATTTTCGGGGGTCGTGATATACAGGTTAACGAAGCGGTTTTGCCAGGCTGGACCGTATTGGGCCAACATATCGAAAGCGGTGACTAATTGCCGCCTCAATGCGGCATCAATCACGGCGTATTTACCGACGATGCCGGTCACATCATGTTGTTCAAACAAGTTTTCCTGCAAACGCAGACTACCGTCCGGGTATTTGATGAATAGCTCTTCAAAGCGGTTTTGCGGGTCGAGATCACCGAGTTGGGCAAGACGCTGCACGTACTCTTCTTTAAAAGTCAGCAGATTATCCCGCGCCCATAAAAAAAGATTACTTTCCCGCATACCGCGCTGTTCGATGTAATTGCGCAGTTGCTCCAGGGCCTGGATTTGTAGACTGTTGCTGACATGGAAGTAACTGATCACGGTGGCAACCGCTACCACGATGGCGATACGAATCGCCATCTGGAACAACGTTTGCCGCATCAGAGAATGTCTTGGAGCGTTGGAAGCTACGCCGCTATTCGACAACTTGGCCAAGTTTTCCACGATAGAATAGGATGATTGTTAAACCATGCATCAAAGATCCCACTATCCTAACTCGAATAGCTGTCTTGGGCATTAGGCTAGCAAAAGCCAGCATTTCATTTTAGAAAGGCGCTTAACCATAGGTTGCACAAGTAATGACAGAACGGCTGAAAAAAGGGTTGATCCTGTTACCCATCCTGCTAGGCGTGGGCCTTTTCGTCTGGTTAGTTCGACATTCTGACCAACCTCAACAAGCCCCTATTACCGAGCAGGCTCGCCCCGTTCGTACTATTTCAGTGCCAACGACTACGGTTGTACCCCGCGCATTGGGCTATGGCAATGTAGAACCCAGCAAGACTTGGGAAGCAGTGGCCGAAGTTAGCGGTAAAATCATTGCGCTTAACAAGCAGCTCAAGCGCGGCGCGCTGCTTGGTGCTGGTCAGGAATTATTGCGCATCGACCCGACCGATTTTGAATTGGCAGCGGCACAGATCCAGGCCGACATCCAAGCGCTGCAAGCCCAATTGGCTGAGCTGGCCGTCAAGGAAACCAATACCCGTGCCTCGCTGGCTATCGAGAAAGAAGCGCTGACTTTGAGTGAGAAAGAGTTAGCGCGGATACGCCAATTGGCTGACAAAGGCACAGTCACTCGTTCCGCTCTCGATCAAGAAGAACGGAACGCACTGGCTCAGCGTCAAACTTTGCAATCGCTGCAAAATACCCTGAATTTAATCCCCGCTGAACGCCGTTTACTGGAAGCCCAATTGGCCCGCTCTCAGAGCCAATTGCAAAGTGCCAAACGGGATTTGCAGCGGACCACAATCACCGTTCCCTTTACCGGACGGGTCGCTGAAGTCAAAATCGAAGAATCCGAATTTGTCCGCCAAGGTGATGTGCTCGCGATCATCGACGACATCGCTGTGGCCGAGGTTTCCGCTCAGCTCCCCACCGGACGAATAAGCACCCT
Source organism: Candidatus Competibacteraceae bacterium (assembly GCA_036351435.1). Lineage (GTDB taxonomy): Bacteria > Pseudomonadota > Gammaproteobacteria > Competibacterales > Competibacteraceae > JAAUQA01. The sequence goes on along the minus strand of JAZBPA010000024.1, from coordinate 1,920 downwards.
GATACGTTCCGAACAGATTCTTACTTTGACCCCAGAAGTGGAAAGCGCACTGAGCGAGACGCTTGGTTTGTCGGCGCGGGTGTGGCTGCGCGTTGATCCGCTGCAAGTCGTGTGGGAGGGCCGGGTAGCTCGCTTCAGCGATACCATCGACACCCAGACCCGTACCGTTGGGGTGATCGTGGAAGTGGACGATCCCTACAAGGATTTGCAACCCGGCGTGCGCCCGCCGCTGCTCAAAGGAATGTTCGTGGAAGTGGAGCTTCGTGGTCGGCCCCGATCCGATCAATTGGTGATACCCCGCTCCGCTGTACACAACGATAGTGTCTATCTCATTGACGCCGAGAGTCGACTAACACTGCGACCGGTGACGGTTAAGCTGACCCAGCCGGAATTCGTAGTGATTGCAGAAGGACTGGTAGCCGGTGATCAGGTGGTGATTTCCGATCTGGTGCCGGCTATCGAAGGCATGTTGTTGCAACCCGTGTTGGATGAGGAGGCGCTGGCGTTGCTGCTGCGCGAAGCTACCGGTGAGGACATCCCCCAGTGATCGCCTATTTCGCCGCCCATCCCACCGCTGCCAATTTATTGATGCTGTTTTTGCTGTTGCTCGGCATCGTAACCCTGCCCACCCTCAAACGAGAAACCTTTCCTGATTTCGCTGCGCAAGAAGTGGAAGTGCGGGTGCCTTATCCGGGTGCCAGCGCGCTGGACGTGGAAGAATCGATTTGTCAGCGGTTGGAAGACGCCGTCGATGCCATCAGCGATGTAGAAGAAGTGCGTTGTAATGCCCAGGAAGGGGCGGGCGTGGCCGTCGTCAAAATGACCGAAAGTGGCGATGTCGACCGCTTTCTCGACGACGTCAAGACTGAAGTGGAAGCTATCGATAACTTCCCGGAACAGACCGAACGGCCTATCGTGAAACAGTTGGGGCGCACTGACCAAGTAGTCTCAGTCGCGGTAACCGGGCCGATGGCGGAAAACGATTTGAAAGCCTATGCCGAGGATTTGAAGCGCCGGATACAGCAATTACCGGCGGTGTCCCAGGTGAATATCAAAGGCTTCTCGGAACGGCAATTGCGCATCGCAGTACCTGCTCAGATACTGCGCCAATACGGTTTAAGCCCTAACGACATTGCCGACACCATCACCCGCCAAAGTATCGATTTACCCGCCGGTAGTCTCAAAACCCAGGACCGTGAGCTACTGATTCGTTTCACCGATCAGCGCCGTTCCCCAGCGGAATTGGAAAGCCTCATCGTGGTGAGCGGCCAAAGCGGCGCAGAAGTGCGGCTCGGTGATATCGCCACTATTACCGACCGGTTTGAGTTGGATGAGGAAAAGAGTTTATTCAACGGACGGCGGGCAGCACTGTTGCAGATTACCAAGACCAAGGCTGAGGATACCCTGACGGTCATGGATAGTGTGCAGGCTTTTCTGGATCGCGAACGGCAGCGGGCGACTCCGGGCGTAGAATTTGCGCTGACCCAAAACCTGTCGTCCATCGTTCGTGACCGCTTGCAAATGCTGACTAAGAACGGGATACAGGGTTTGGCCCTAGTGTTTCTGGTGATGTGGCTGTTCTTCCGGTTGCGCTTTGCCTTTTGGGTTGCGATGGGCCTGCCGGTGTCGTTTCTGGGTGGGTTGTTCTTTATGTCCGTATTCGGCTATTCGATCAATATGCTCACTATGGTGGCCTTGCTGATCGCGCTCGGTCTGTTGATGGACGATGCTATCGTGATTTCCGAGAACATCGCCACTCATTTGCGCAAAGGCAAAACCGCGCTCGCAGCCGCAGTTGACGGAACCCGCCAAGTCGCGCCGGGCGTCTTGGCCTCCTTTCTCACTACTGTGGCGGTGTTCGGGCCGTTGGCTTTTCTGGAAGGGGACATCGGCAAGGTATTGCGGGTGATTCCCGTCGTC
>JAZBPA010000023.1:0-18642 GCA_036351435.1 Candidatus Competibacteraceae bacterium | reverse complement strand
TCGCTCGGTACTCGGGCAAATAACGACCGGCTTGGCGCATAATCCAAACTGGGGTGACATCCACCGGCTGACCCCGTAACGCACGCAACAACCGATCATTCTGTAACGGATACACGACAGTTTTAGTCCTAATAGTGCGGTATTCGAGTACGGCGCTCAGACACCGAGATAATCCAAGATGCCTTCAGCGGCCTCGCGACCCTCAAACACAGCGGTGACGACCAAATCCGATCCGCGCACCATATCGCCACCAGCAAAGACTTTGGGGTTGCTGCTTTGATATTTGAATTTGCCGCTGGGAACTGCCTTTACCCGGCCTCGCTCGTCAATCCCGATGTTGAAATCGTCGAACCAAGGCGCCGGGTCGGGCCGGAACCCAAACGCAATGAGCACCCGATCAGCGGGAATAATTTCCTCGGATCCCGGCACCACTTCGGGACTCCGCCGACCGCGCGCATCCGGTTCACCCAAACGGGTGGCACAAACTTTGACACCCTCGACTTGGCAATCACCAACCAGTTCTATCGGTTGCCGGTTCCAGAGAAATTCCACCCCTTCTTCCTTAGCGTTGCTGACTTCGCGCCGGGAGCCAGGCATATTGGCTTCATCGCGCCGATACACGCAGGTCACCGAGCGAGCGCCTTGCCGCACAGCCGTGCGGTTGCAGTCCATAGCAGTATCGCCGCCACCTAAAATCACCACTCGTTGTCCTTGCATGTCAATAAAATCGGTCGGTTCCTGCTCCAATCCCAACACCCGGTTGACGTTGGAAATCAGATACGGCAGTGCGTCGTACACACCGCTGAGGTCTTCACCGGGAAAACCACCTTTCATATAAGTATAGGTACCCATACCTAGAAAAACGGCATCGTATTCTTGCATCAACTGCTGAAAGGAAATATCGCCACCAATTTCCGTGTTCAACACAAACTCAATACCCATCCCTTCCATGATCTCCCGGCGGGTTTGCACCACTTCTTTTTCCAACTTGAACGGCGGAATACCAAAGGTCAATAATCCGCCGATCTGTGGATAACGATCATAAACTACCGCTTGCACGCCGTTGCGCGCTAACACATCGGCACAGCCCAAACCAGCCGGTCCGGCACCCACTATAGCGACGCGCTTATCGGTAGGCACGACATTAGACATGTCTGGGCGCCAGCCCTGTTTGAGCGCTTCGTCGGTAATGTACTTTTCGATAGCACCAATAGTGACCGCACCTAAGCCCGGATCATCGGCTTCGCTGTCCGGCCAGCCCGGACCGTCATTAAGAGTACAGGCGCCTTCGCACAGCCGGTCCTGGGGACAAACCCGGCCACACATCTCTGGTAAAGAGTTGGTGCGATGCGACAGTTCGGCCGCCTCAAACAAATTGCCTTCGTTTATCAGCTGTAGCCAATTGGGAATGTAGTTGTGAACCGGACATTTCCACTCGCAATACGGATTGCCGCAATGCAGACAGCGACCGGCTTGATCGGCGGCGGTTTTGGCATCAAATTGGCCGTAAATTTCTTTAAAGTGGGTAATACGTTGACGGGCCGCCATTTTTTCTGGAGTTTGGCGGCCTACGTCGATGAACATCATTGGTTTGGCTTTCGACATAGAAAATCACTAAATTCAGCAGATGCGCGATAAATTATCCCCCCGCACCTCAAGTGCAGAGGCATTCGCAAACAGATTAGAGATTAGGCAGCTTCCCGCAACGTATCCAACAAAGTGGCTAGTTCCGCTGCAGTGGGTTTAACTAACCAGAACTTGCTGGCGAACCGCCAAAAATCGTTCAAGATTGTTTGACCCCACTCACTACCGGTTTCCTGAACAAACTCTTCAATGCGACCATGCAGGTAATTGCGCTGCAATTCCATGTGTTCGGTATCAATCCGGTGAATATCGATCAGTTCATGGTTATAGCGATCAACAAACACGTTTTGTTCATCCAAGACATAGGCAAACCCGCCGGTCATACCGGCGCCAAAATTGACTCCGGTTTGACCCAGCACCACCACAACGCCACCTGTCATGTATTCGCAACCATGATCACCAACGCCTTCAAGCACCGCATGAGCCCCGGAATTGCGCACAGCAAAGCGCTCACCGGCCACTCCTGCAGCGAACAGTTTGCCGCCGGTAGCGCCGTACAAACAGGTATTACCAATAATCGGCGTGTTGCGACTGACAATGCGACTGGCTTGAGGCGGTCGTATCACTAGCTTGCCTCCGGCCATGCCTTTACCGACATAATCATTGGCATCACCTTCCAAATGTAGATGCAAACCCGCCGCATTCCATACGCCGAAGCTTTGTCCGGCGGTACCGGTCAAGCGCACCACGATAGGTTGATCAGCCATATCATAGTTGCCGTAACGACGAGCAATTTCACCGGATAGACGCGCGCCAATGGAACGATTGATGTTGCGCACCGGGTAATGGAACACCCCGCCCAGCTTGCCTTCAATCGCAGGCAGGCAATCCTGCACCATTTGCTCGGCCAGTTCTCCTTTATCAAAGGGCTGGTTGTGCGGCTCTACGCAGTATTGTGGCAAGTCGCGGCTCAAGCCCGCTTCCGATAAAATAGGGGCTAAATCCAGGCTATGTTGTTTGTCGGTCGTACCCGGCAAAATTTCCAATAAATCCGTTCGGCCGATCAAGTCGGCAAAACGCCGAACCCCCAGACTGGCCATGATTTCCCGCACTTCTTGGGCAACGAACCGGAAGTAATTCACCACTTTATCGGCGTTACCGCGGAAATGCTTCATGCGCAATACGTTATCTTGGGTCGCAACGCCGGTAGCACAATTATTCAAGTGACAAATACGCAGGTATTTACATCCCAATGCGACCATCGGCGCGGTACCGAAGCCGAAACTCTCTGCTCCCAAAATTGCTGCCTTGATCACGTCCACGCCGGTCTTTAAGCCGCCGTCGGCTTGTAAGCGCACTTTATCGCGCAAGTTATTAGCACGCAGGGTTTGATGAGTTTCGGTGATGCCTAATTCCCAGGGCGAACCCGCGTATTTGACGCTGGTTAGAGGCGAAGCACCAGTGCCGCCGTCATAACCGGCGATCGTGATTAAATCCGCATAGGCTTTGGCAACCCCGGCGGCAATCGTACCTACTCCGGCCACGGATACCAATTTGACCGAGACCAGGGCGCGGGGATTGACCTGTTTGAGATCGAAGATCAGTTGAGCCAGATCCTCAATGGAGTAAATATCGTGATGCGGTGGTGGCGAGATCAGCGCCACACCCGGCTTGGAGAAGCGCAACTGAGCGATCATCTCATTAACCTTGTGACCAGGCAACTGACCGCCTTCACCGGGTTTGGCACCCTGAGCGACTTTGATCTGCAACACTTCTGCATTAACCAGATAATGCGGGGTTACGCCGAATCGGCCGGATGCGACCTGTTTGATTTTGGACATCCGTTCGTTGCCGTACCGTTTTGGATCTTCCCCGCCTTCGCCCGAGTTGGAACGGCCGCCCAGTCGATTCATCGCCATCGCCAAGGATTCGTGAGCTTCCGGCGATAATGCACCCAACGACATACCGGCCGAATCGAAACGCGGCAGAATAGTCTCTATCGGTTCTACCTCCTCAAGAGGGATAGGCACGCCTACCTTGCGGAATTGGAATAGATCACGCAGGGACGCTGCTGGGCGTTGATTCACCAACTCAGCAAATTTTTGATAATCCGCTTGTTCGCCACTATTGACCGCCGTTTGCAGGGTTTGCACGACTTCCGGGTTGAAGGCGTGATACTCGCCGCCATGAATGTATTTCAATAACCCACCCTGCTCGATTAGTTTGCGCGGATTCCAGGCAAACTTAGCCAATGCGTGTTGATCAGCTTCCAAATCAGCAAAGCGGGTGCCCTGAATGCGGCTCACCGTATCCTTGAAGCACAGGTTCACTACCTCGTCGTGCAACCCAACGATTTCGAACAGCTGCGCACCGCGATAGCTGTTGATGGTGGAAATCCCCATTTTGGAGATGATCTTGTACAAACCCTTGTTGATGCCATTGCGGTAATTCTCAATCACCGTAGCAATATCTTTGCCTTTGATTTCGCCTCGATCTACCAAGCCCTGTAGACTTTCATAAGCTAGATAAGGATGAATCAGGGTTGCGCCATAGCCTAGCAACACCGCGAAATGATGCGGATCACGAGCAGTCGCGGTTTCCACAATGAGATTGGTGTTGCACCGTAACCCCGCAGCGGTCAAGCGATGATGCACGGCACCGACTGCCAGCAACGCATGAACCGGTAGCATATCCCGGCCAATAGCGCGATCGGATAGAACGATCAGTACCGTACCGGCGCGCACTGCAGCTACGGCAGTGTCACAAATCCGTTCCACTGCTGCATGCAGACCTTCTGCAGCAGGATGATAATTCAGTTCAATCGTTTGATTAGGATAACGTGGTCCGGCATTCTCTAATAATGCCTTGAACCGGCCCTCGGTCAACACCGGGGAATTAGAGGTCAAGCGCGGTGCATAATCTTCGCTCTCCACAAATAAATTACACTCGGCTCCCAAGCAGGTCTCCAACGACATTACGATCGATTCGCGCAACGGATCAATCGGCGGATTGGTCACTTGGGCAAACTGCTGGCGGAAATAATCGTAGAGTGACCGCACTCGGGTAGACAGAACCGGGAAAGGGGTGTCGTCGCCCATTGAGCCTACCGCTTCCTGACCGGACTCAGCGAGTACCCGCAACACCTGATCGCGTTCTTCGAAGCTGACCTGAAACAGTTTTTCGTAAATTGCCAACTGTCCCATTGTCAACCGGGGCGTATCGGGTTCTGCGACGTACAACGAACGCAAGCGCCGAATGCTATTGCTCAACCAACGTCGATAAGGTTGGCGGTTCTTGAGATCATTATCGATATCAGTTGCTTGTAACAAGCGCCCGGTCTCGGTATCTACCGCCAACATCTCGCCAGGGCCCATCCGTCCTTTGGCGACAATGTTTTCTGGAGGCTCATCGCAAACCCCGACTTCGGAAGCAATGACAATGCGCCGATCTTGGGTAATAACATAGCGGGCTGGCCGTAGACCGTTGCGATCCAGCGTACAGGCTGCGTAGCGACCATCGGTCAACACGATGCCGGCGGGACCGTCCCAGGGCTCGACGTGCTGACTGTTGTATTCGTAAAACGCCCGTAGATCGGGATCCATGTTGCCGACATTCTGCCAAGCGGGAGGGATCAGTAACCGCATGGCCCGAAAAATATCCATACCGCCAGCCAAAAACACTTCGAGCATGTTATCCAGACTGCAGGAGTCTGAGCCGGTCAGATTAACCAGAGGCCGGATGTCAGCCATATCCGGAATAAGCGGTGAGGAGAACGTATACCCGCGTGCCAAAGCCCAATTGCGATTGCCGCGGATGGTATTGATTTCACCGTTGTGCGCCAAATAGCGGAACGGCTGAGCCAGCCGCCATTGCGGTAGGGTATTGGTGGAGAACCGCTGGTGAAATACACAAATGGAGGACTCCAGGCCGGGGTTGTTGAGATCCAGATAAAACACCGGCAAATTGGCCGGCATAACCAATCCTTTGAAAGAGATAACGCGAGCCGACAAGCTGGCGATATAAAACACCGGGTCGTTGGATTCGAGCGCTTTCTCAGTCCGACGTCGGGCAATAAATAAAGCCCGCTCAAAATCAGCCGCATCTAACCCGTCTGGTGCGTTAACAAACATTTGCTCAATCAACGGCAAGGTACGCCGTGACTCTTCCCCACAGGCATCGGGATCGATCGGCACCGTGCGCCACCCTGCCGGTAGCAAGCCAGCCCGAGTCAGCTCCGCTTCCAAATGAGTGCGTGCAGCTTCGGCTTGATGGGGATCGGTGCTGAGAAAGACCATGCCGACGGCGAATTGCTCGGTCAGCTCAATACCGGCTGTTTTTGCCACGGCACGCAGATACTGCTCGGGTTTTTTCAGCAACAACCCGCAACCATCACCGGATTTACCATCGGCTGCTACAGCACCGCGATGGGTCAGCCGAGCCAGCGCATGAATAGATGCCTCGACCAGATCATGGCTTGCTTGATCATCCATTTGTGCAATAAGGCCAAAGCCACAACTGTCTTTTTCAAATTCAGACCGATATAGGCCTTCATGATTGATCATAGGCATAACAGCCACTCCACGCGCTAAAAAAACCATACGAATTGCCAACCGTGCGGGCAACTCGTTACTCTCTCTTGAAAAAACGGCCTCTGAACTTACCCGAGACTACTAAGGGTGGGTTGATAATTCGTGCTTGAGGTGTTCGAAACTCCCGTTTTACAGGGGAGTTTGCAGTATAGCGACCACTAACGGTTCTAGTAAATACTGAAAATACTAAGGGTTTTTAGACAATTGCCTTAACTCGGCTACAACTGTTTTGCGGTCATTCCTGCTAAGCGGCGGCGTATCCATTAGCTAGAGTTGCATGGAGCAATGCTGGGTCGATGTCATCGACGACAATTCCACGGCCTAGCTCTTTCAGTAGAATCAAGCGCAACCGACCGCTTTGCACTTTTTTATCCACTGCCATTAAGCGCAAGAAGTCCTCTATGCTCAATGCGGTGGGTGAATGCACCGGTAAACGTGCACGCTGCATCAACTTTTTGATCCGGTCCACCTGTTCGACACTCAGCCAGCCCAGCCTGGCTGAGAGATCAGCCGCCAAACACAAACCCATAGCCACGGCCTCACCATGTAACCAGACACCGTAGCCTAAGCCAGTTTCAATAGCATGACCGAACGTATGTCCCAAATTCAGCAACGCACGAACGCCACCTTCCCGTTCATCGGTAGCAACAATTTGTGCTTTGTTACGGCAGGATTGCAATATGGCGTGAGTCAGTGCTTGCGGATCCCTTTCGACCAATGCTTCCATGGACTGTTCCAACCATTCCAAGAATGGCAAATCGCCTAGCAACCCGTATTTTATCACCTCGGCCAAACCGGCGCTGAGCTCGCGGTCTGGCAGTGTGGTTAGCGTTGTGGTATCAGCTAACACGCAACGTGGTTGATAAAAAGCCCCGATCATGTTTTTTCCCAACGGATGATTGACACCGGTCTTGCCACCCACGGATGAATCAACTTGTGCCAGTAACGTTGTAGGGATTTGGATGAAATGTACGCCGCGCTGATAGCACGCCGCGGCAAAGCCAACCATATCACCGATGACCCCGCCACCTAAGGCAATGAGGGTGCAACTCCTCTCGAAACGCTGACTTAATAACTGATCGAATATCTGCCCTAGCACATCCAGCGTTTTGTATTGCTCGCCGTCGGGCAGAATAACGGTTTCTAACTGAAAACCGGGCAAAGCTGCTTTGGTTCTCTCCAGATATAAAGGAGCCACCGTTTCATTGCTGACCAATAACACCTGTTGGCCTGGAATATGTGGACGCAGTAATTCAGGACGAGTTAATAAGTTTGCCCCAATGTAAATTGGATAACTGCGCTCATCCAGCTTTACCGATAATGTTTGCATCAGCTCATGTCTTTCATGGCGGGTTAACTGTCTTACTCAAGCTGGCCAGACTGCCAACAGTCGGGCAAATTGCGCACAATATTTTCAACTACACGCCGCGAAGGGCTTTCATCAGTGTGGACGGTCAAATCAGCGATTTCCCGATAAAGTGGATCACGAATTAGAAACAGTTCTTCTAGTCGTTTTCGTGGATTGACAGTTTGCAATAAAGGTCGCCCTGAATCACGACGAGTACGGCGGAGTTGTTCATCCACCGAGGCGCTAAGAAAAACCACCAAGCCCCGCTGTACTAGCCAACGTCGATTGTCGGGATCTAGTACCACGCCACCACCGGTAGCCAATACGATCCCCGTGCGTAAGGTTAGTTCGGCAACGATAGCTTTTTCCCGTCCGCGGAAACCGCTTTCTCCCTCAATTTCAAATATCAACGAAATGCTGGCACCTGTTCGTTGCTCAATTTCTTTATCGGTATCTATGAACACACGGCCCAACATTCTTGCCAGACGGCGCCCCACTGTAGACTTGCCGGATCCCATGGGGCCAATCAAGAATAGATTACTAGAGTGCTTCATGCCTGCCCGAAAAAAAATACCCCTGGCTTGCCAGGGGTATTAGAGAACGCGGAAGTTAGTAACTGACTAAGTTCTTAACCATCGTCTCCCGTTGCCGGCGTAACAGTCACCGTCACCGTATCAGAGCGAATCTCTGGTCCCACTGTGGAGAAGAAGAACTCAACCAAACCGTTAGGCGGTAGATCTTCAACCGTGATGATCGGCATGACAATCCCATCTGGACCAGTCAGCAAATTCTCCGGTTCGACCGTAGCCGTGGGGGTGAAGAAGTCATCACGTGCTTGAGCCTCAGCCAAAGCCGCTATGGCTTCATTCAACGCTGTCTGAGCTGTTCTGACGTTAGCCTCCAATTCCGCGACGATGGCACAATCCGGTGAGGCATTAGGATTGGCTATTACTGGACCAATCGTCACGTTACCTTCCTCATCCTCAGATCTAACCTGGATGAAACAAATCAACGGGTCAACGAAGTTTTCATTGCCTTCGGGGACGATAACCGGTGTCAAATTCACACCACTCTCAGTAATAAAATTATCCAAGATCTGCTCTGCAGATGCTAGTCTAGCTTCCGCTACCGCTACTTCAATCTCAGCCAATACGACATCGGTAGCGTCAGGATCGGTAATTACAATCTGAACCGCAATCCGTTCGGCTGGCAAAGGATTCCCACCACCATCCAGCAGCTGCAAGGTTAGTTGCTGGGTTAAGGTCTCCCCAGTGGTGGCAGTTAACTGAGCATCGCCCTCTGGAATAAGCGTCAAGGTGCTACCGTCAGCAATACCCAAATACCAGTGGCACAACACAGAACCCGCTTTACCCCCGTTAGCTTCGGCTGCCATGCAGAAATGCCGTCCTAGTTGGGTCGCCGCATAATTCATTACCGTAGAAGCGACACCGCTGCCATCGGTCAACACATTAACCCCGCCAGGGTTGTTTTCCACATTACCGGCATGCGGAGCACATCCCACAATATACGGCACATCAAATCCGGTATCTGGATTTGGGTTGAAAGCGGTATTGACACTTAACAAGCTCGCTCCAGACACACCAGTAACAATCCTACTGCCTTCTTGATTAGGACGGAATTCACGACGATTGGTCGCGGATGAATCAATAAATTCAGGTGGAATACCGCCAAAGAACAGTTCACAGCCCACTCTGGCACCGGCTAGAGAACTGGTTTGGGTCGTGAAAGTCAGCCCTTCTTCTTCAGGATTGCCATCATCGCCAGCGATATCGAATACACCGCGTCCCTCATCTGGATATCCTGAAGCCGGCGAATCGATCAAACGGAAAGTAATCGGTTGCCCGGGAGGCGGCGGGTTACCAAATTCATCGGTAGCGATAACTGTAATATCACGGAAATAAACCCCACTATTAATGGCATCCGCTGCTCCAAGCCCCAGATTATTAGCGCGTTGTGCGACAGCACCGGGGTAAGGCCCCGTAAACGTCAACGACACTATCTCACCACTACTGATGGGGATTGCAACGACGTCAGTGACAGCATTTTGAATGCCGTTATCGACGTTGTTGTCTGCCCGATCCGTCGTTGCTGCAATTCGCACGGTTCCCGGTAGGGTGCCGGATTGCAGGGTTGCTTGGGCAACGCCATTAATCGTGCTGGTATTGACAATCGTACCGTCCTGATTGCCGTCCACGCCCACTGCTGTCAGAATCTCCCCGCCATTGGGACGGCCCGGCAACAACTCTAAGCGGACATTGTTGGCAGTTGGGTTGGGAACTTCAATACCGGCGTCATCCAAAATAAATATATTCATGAGTTTGACGTCGATCTGTCCCTGACCGGTGATGTACAGCGGTCCCGGATCAAATTGGAAGCCGATCAACGAAGGCTGACCGGTACTGGCACCCGAACCCACAGTAATTTGCGTCCGGGCAGATGCCACAACGCCAGTGTCAGGATCGGTCACTGAAGCTTCAAGATTCGCTGTTCCTGGGCTGCTAAGAGCGTGAAAATGACCAGTTACTATGCCGGTAGTCTCCTCGAAGACCAAACGCCGGAAAAGCAACTCATTGCCATCATCATCCTGATTTTCTGAATCACCATCCAGGAACACTAAGGCACCCGTATCGTCAGGCGAAAGCAGATCAACCGCGACAGACTCAGCCGGGAATAATGATCCATCAGCTCTTTCGACCTTAACCGTGAAGGTGCTGGTGAAAATACCGCCGACCTGGGGGGGGGCAAGGAAAGAATTGACTGGCAAGAGGTTTTTGGAGAGCGTGATACTGATATTAAGATCCGCCGTTCCGGTAAACCCACCTTCACTACTACCACCGCCTCCGCCGCCGCAACTCAACAATAACAGGGCCAAACTGCTCAGACCAATGACCCTACAGATTCTAGTAATGATCGCTCGCACGCCGGGAACTCCCTCGTTATGGTTTATAATCAATCTTGCTTAAAATCATCAACGCGCCGCGATTCCGTCAGTGATGATTTGAGGTGTCACGAATATCAATAGCTCAAGCTTTTGGTCCCTATTGACATTACGCTGGAACAAATAGCCTAGAACCGGTATGTCACCTAACAAAGGCACCTTGTCCACTCCCCGATTGATAGTGTGCTCGAAAACCCCACCTAACACTAGCGTCTCACCATTGGCCACCAACACCTGAGTTTTAATTTCTCGTTTAACGATAGAAGGCTGGCCCTGCACTGCACGACCAAAATCAGGCTCATCCTTATTGACTTGCAGATCCATGATGATGTTATTGTCGGGAGTAATTTGGGGAGTGACCACCAGTTCCAGCAATGCGTCCTTAAACTCGACGTTAGCATTACCTCCCTCATCCTGTGTAATAAACGGCACCTCGAACCCCTGGGACACGCTGGCTTCAATTCGGTCATTGGTCACAATGCGAGGATTGGAAAGAATCTCACCACGTCCCTCTGCTTGCAAAGCTGTCAGTTCTAGATCCACCAAATAATCTCTACCTAGCAGAGCTAAGGCGATGCTTCCAAACGAATCAGTACCGAGATCAACACCCAGGCGATCAGCTAGGGCTGGAACTCCGACAGGGAACGGTTGGCCGGTATCTACTAGGTTGCCGATAGCATCATTAACAACAGAATCGGTTCCTTGCAGAGAACCGCTGGTGGTGGCGATACCCCCGTCACGCTGACGGACACCGGAAAATCCCCATCGTACCCCCAACTCTTTCCTGAAGTCATCGCTGGCAATCACTATTCGGCTGTCTACCATTACCTGCCTGACTGGGATATCCAATTGAGAGATTAGGCCGCGTATTGCGGTGATATTTTCCGGAATGTCTTTGATCAGCAGACTGTTGGTTCGCTGGTCAAATTGGATGGTGCCCCGAGGTGATAAGAGGGAACCTTCTTCACCACCGTCACCGCCGCCGCTACTATCCGCCTCAATGATTGTTGCTAATTCTGAAGCCTTTGCATAGTTCACACGGATAATTTCAGTGCGCAAGGGGATCAGGTCTTCCACCGTTTGCTGCGCTTCCAATTCCAGTTTCTCTCGCGCTGCTACTTCTTCAGTAGGCGCGATGTAAATCACATTACCCTGTTGCCGCATCGTCAAACCCTTGGTGCGCATGATGATATCAAGCGCTTGATCCCAGGGTACGTTTTGCAACCTCAGAGTCAAGTTACCCTGCACAGTGTCGCTGACCACCACATTCAAGCCGGTAAAATCGGCAATGATTTGTAAGACTGCACGAACTTCGATGTCCTGAAAATTAAGCGACAACAAATCCCCTTCAAATTTTTTATTGCGAGGATCGACATCCTCTTCTTCTTCCTCCTGAATAGGCTTAACTTCAATCGTGTAGACATCATCCGCTTGATACGCCAAAAACTCATAACGTCCCGTAGGCTGAACTGCAATCCGGGCATTACCATTTTGGTTAACAGCATCTATTCGACTGACGGGGGTTGCGAAGTCAGTAACATCCAAACGGCGTTCCTGACCTCGGGCCAGATTGACATTATTGAAGTCGGCTACGATCTGGCTGCCTTCCTCTCTTACATTTACATTAATATTGGCTGTCGAGAGCTTAATGTTAATAATCGCTTGCCCTTGCAGACCACGACGAAAATCAATATTGCTAATCGAACCTGGGGTAGTGCGAGCTTCTGGCGGCGAATCAGCTGTAACACCGACGCTCGCCCCGGCTTCCAGGGTGAGTAATACCGTGCTGCCCTCAGCACGAACACTATAGGGCACTAACCGCGCTAAGTTGATAGACGCACGAGTACGGTCACTGCCTTGCAACACATTGATACGTTCCGCGACGCCGGTGTTAATAGGCTGCTGGCGGGCGTTCAACCCATTGCTGGTATCAAGAAAATCCAACACGACTCGGGCCGGTGAGTTTATTGTGAAACTCTTTGGCGCTGCCACCGGTTTCGAAAACCTGAATCTCAGCTGTACCTGATTACCAGGCAAGGAGCCGACATCCACAGCTTGCAATACAGCCTGCTGCGCTACACTCACCGACGCGTAACACAAGGCCATCAATATCAGACCCACCCCTAATAACGGCGGCATTAGGGCTATTCCTGGTAACCGTCGGTACTGTCGATATTTTTGTTTGTTCATGGGCGCACCCCTTAACGGTGTTTCCTTTCTATTTCTCAGTAAGTGTCAGAAAAGCATCACGTTCCATCCAGCGTCTCCCCTCTGCGACGATCTGGGTCAGATCAATGCGCTGCTCTGTAATATTCGTTATCCTGCCATGGTCCATCCCCAAATGATTTCCTGTCTGGACACGATGCACAATCCCATCAGGGGCTAAAACCAGTGCCCATAAATCTCCCCCTTGTAAGAAAGTCCCAACCATGCTCAAAGACCCCAAAGCATATTTTTCCAGCTCTTCTCTGGGACGATTAAAGTCGGGCCGAATACCGGTATCGGGAAGTTCTTCCTCGGGTATTTCGTCCATGACAGCGAGCTCCTGCTGCACGAAAGGCGAAGGTAGGAACGGGTCCTTTAATCCCTCGGCAGTGTAGGTAAACGGTTGGTAAGGTTCAATTTTCGGCGGTGGATCAAGCGGCTTTCCAGACGATTTAGCCTTGGTTTCTGCGACAAATTGTTTCAGATCGCGAGTCAGATCATTAGGGTCAGGTTCCATACAACCAGCAACCAACAGAACCGTTATCAACAAAGGACCGCTTTGCAACCAGCGCGTTGGGCGGTCTGAAAAACAAAGTCGCGGGTACATATCCAATAATCTCCTCAATTCTCCGCTGAACCTTGCGCCTCAGCGCTTTCCCCTTCCCCAGCATCCAGATAACGATAAGTCTGCAAAGTCGCTTCAATCGTCAAGGGCTTGTTATCTCCACCCGACTGCACTCGCGAATCGACTTCTACAAGTTTCGCCTTTTCCAGCGTCACAATACGGGACAAAGCAGAAATGCTGCTGACAAAAGCGCCGAACTGATGGTAGGTAGCGCTCGCCTTGATGGCAATGGGCTTGGCGGCATAAAATTCCTGACGTTGTTCCGCTTGCGGTTGAAACAACGCAAAATCAAGCCCGTTTCGCTTCCCTGTATTGGAGATATTATCAATCAAATCGGGCATTTCTGTGCTGGTAGGAAGCTGTTTAATCAGTTTATCGAGTGAGGCTTGCATTTCCTCTATTTGCGCCCGATAGGCGTCGAGGTTGGCCATCACTTGTTGCTTGCGGGTAAACTCAGCCCGCAATTCCTGCTCATCTCTTTCAACCTTCGCTAAATCTTCGAGCTGATGGCGGGTCAAAAACCAATACCCAACACCACCTATGGCCGCCACGATGATAATGACGGCAATGGCTTTGGCCAGGCTCGGCCAA
Organism: Candidatus Competibacteraceae bacterium; assembly: GCA_036351435.1. Taxonomy (GTDB): domain Bacteria; phylum Pseudomonadota; class Gammaproteobacteria; order Competibacterales; family Competibacteraceae; genus JAAUQA01. The sequence goes on along the minus strand of JAZBPA010000023.1, from coordinate 4,741 downwards.
CCCCCCATATTGGTAAAATCCAAATTCCTGAGATCAGAAAAATTCATGATTGACCCCCGCTATCCGAGCCACTTTTAGGCGCAGTCCGGCTAACCGACAACTCAAACGCACTGGTTCGAATCTCGCCAACATCCTCATTTTCAATCAGCTTTAAGGTAGGCTCACCAAACCAGGGCGATTCTGCGAGTCTACGCATGAAATCGGACACTACATTATTTGAGCTAGCCGTACCTCTCAATGTCCATGTGTTGCCCGCCACATCCATTGAGGATAAATAAATATCTTCGGGTAATAACCGCACCAAAGAGTCCAAAGCCCGCACTACACCAGGACGTCGAGCTTGCAGATCCTGGATGACTTGCAATCGACCCAACAACCGAGCCTTGGTCTCATCCAAGGCCTTGATTTCTTGCTCGGCCTTTTTAAGGCGTTCAATTTCGCCTTGCAAATACTGATTACGAGCTTCTTGATTAGCGATTAACTGCTCAACATACAAATACGCCCCAAAAACGCCAACCCCTGCAAAAACCACCGTAATGGCAAACAAAACCAGAGTATTACGTTGCTTACTTATGCGGCGTGCATCACGCCAGGGTAGAAGATTAATGCGAGTCATATCAGTCAAAGCTCCTTAGCGCCAACCCGCAGGCTACCGCAAATAACGGTGCATCACGCAACAAACTATGGCGATTGACTCGAGTGGCGTTACCCATATGCACGAAGGGGTTGCCAACCACCGTTGGAATACCCAACAAATCGGTAATAATCCTGTCAAGATCAGCCACCATAGCTCCTCCTCCTACCAAGACGATACTGTCTACTGAGTTAGCTTGGCCGATGTCATAATGATCTGCGGAGAAGAAAAATTGGAGGGCCTGGCTAATTTGCTCTACGGCAGATTGCTGAAAAGGCGCGAGGATGGTGGTTGGATAATCATCTGACAAATCTCCGGAACGCTTCGCCAACTCCGCCCTGTCTTTTGGCAATTCGTAGGCATCGGCAATAGCCCGAGTCAATTGCTCGCTGCCGAATGATTGTTCCCGAGTGAATATAATCCGGTCATCTTTGAGAACGTAAAGGGTCGTGATGGAGGTGCCGATATCGACCAAAGCCACTAACCCACTGCCTTTCGATTTATTCAGCGTAACGCTTTCATCGCCCCCCTGCTGTGCGAGTTGCTGCAGCATAAGATGGGCAGTATTCTCTAGGGCATAGGCTTCCACATCAACGATAATGGGTTTGACACCGGCACCCTGCAATACCTCTTGGCGCAGGTCAACGTTTTCCTGGCGGGAAGCCACTAGCATCACATCCTGAACGCTCTTGCTTGCTCTGGACGGACCTTGAAGCTGGAAGTCCAAATAAATTTCTTCTAATGGGAACGGAATGTAATTGGGCGCATCAAGTTGAATATTGGCTTCGATAGCGTCCTCATCATATTCTATCGGCACCGGGACAGTACGCGTGATGACGCTGGAGGTTGGTACAGCAACAGCAGCTTTTCTCAGCCGCGAACCGGAAGCTCTCAGCGCACGCTTAATAGCAGCAGATACAGCATCCAAATCGGCAGGGTTACGATTTTCCATGGCACCTTCTGCAAGAGGTTCAATAGCCATGGCTTCCACCTTGTAACGCTGACCACTGCGACCAAGCTCCATCAGCTTCACAGCGGAAGCGCTGATATCAATACCGAGAACGCGTTCTTTTGTTTTGAATAGGGCCAAGATGCAGTCCTCAACGTTGGGGCTTAGTAAACTAGAGCAAAAGTATCCTTAAAGACACACGCTATCGCCGCTTTCAGTAGTATATATTAAGCATAGTCGCTTTGCGGCAATTTGCTCAGTCATTATTTTTCTCAGGCCAAGCCTTATAAAAACCACAAAACCAAAGAGTTATCCAAAATATGCGCGAGCGGTTAGAATTTTTTGTGGTCAAATTACATCAAAATGCTATCCGTAAACTTTTGATACATCTTTCGGATTAAGCATAATCCTTATCTTGGCTAGCGGCAACAACACAGTTGCAATTTCTCTGAACTCTTTTCGTTCACCCGTTAAATTTTGGGCCACCTTATCAGCTGATAGTGGCCATCAACGCTCTAGCGAGTGGGCGGATTCAACGCAAATAGCAACCACAGTAAGAGGCCCTTTCAATGGCTACCCGGCAACGCGATGAAAGTAGACTCAGGTCGCTATTGACTCAGGAATGTGCGCGCATCATGGTGGATGAAGGCATCAAAGATTTTCTAGCGGCCAAGCGCAAGGCAGCTGCCCGGCTCAGAATAACGAACAAAGCGTTGCTGCCGGGTAATGCGGAAATAGAGCAGGCATTGTTGGAATATCAACGTTTATTCAAATCCACGACTCAGCCCATTCAGCTGCGGGCTTTGCGCGAAACTGCCTGGGAAGCCATGCAATTTCTGGCCTGTTTTCATCCTCGTTTAGTCGGGCCAGTATTAACCGGCACGGCGTACTCTCATGCCAACGTCAATTTGCACGTGTTTGCCGACACCTCGGAAGACGTGTTGTTGTTTTTGTTGGAACAGAACATACCTGCCGAGGCGGGAGAACGGCGTTTACGGTTTGGTAATGGAGAATATGCCTACCTGCCGGTACTCAGCTTCAGTGCAGGAGAAGCGACTGTTGAGCTGACCATTTTCAAGCGTGATGTGGAACGCGAGGCGCCTCGCAGCCCGATAGATGGTAAACCGATGCGGCGAGCGGGTCTGGATGAACTACACGCTTTACTGGAGCAAGAAAGGTTGGAAGACTAAAAATCCGCCATTCGAGACTAATCCCCTCCCTACTCTTCAAGTTTTGGGGAGGGGATCGACGACTAAGACATCCCGTATTTACGCCGAAAACGATCAACCCGACCGGCGGTATCGATAATCTTCTGTTTACCTGTATAGAAAGGATGGGAAGCACTGGAAATCTCTACTTTGACCAACGGATATTCCTTGCCATCGGTCCACTGGATCGTGTCCTTGGTTTTGATGGTCGACTTGGTCAGAAACGAAAAATCTGTAGAAATGTCCTGAAAAACCACTTCTTTGTATTCCGGATGTATATCTTTTCTCATGTAAAACCCCTCACAATCTGTAGCAGCGGCACCGTTAGAACAGGAAATAATAGCAATTTTAATTGGTTATATTCAACGATTCCGTTCTTACTCGGTTATTTTTCTGTCTGCTCTCCGTTAAACCTCAGCAATCCCTAGACTTAGCCTGCGGATCCGCTGAATCTCGTCGCGCACGTTTGCGGCCTGTTCGAACTCCAGATCACGCGCATGGCGATACATGGCCTGTTCCAGTTGCTTGATTTTCTTAAGGACCGCAGCCGGCGGTAAAACCGCGTACTGAGCTGTCTCCTCGGCCACCTTGGCATACTGCGTGGCCGGCGCAGGCGCGTCGGCATAGACGCCTTCCAAAACGTCGACCACAGCCTTACGTATACTCTGTGGTGTTATACCATGCGCCTCGTTATAAGCATTCTGTTTGATCCGGCGCCGTTCGGTCTCCTCAATCGCCCGTTGCATCGATCCGGTGATTTTATCGGCATACAGCACCGCCTTACCGCGAACATTGCGCGCCGCCCGCCCCATGGTCTGAATCAGTGAACGATCGGACCGCAGAAAGCCTTCCTTATCGGCATCCAAAATGGCGACCAGTGACACTTCCGGAATATCTAAACCCTCACGCAACAAATTGATCCCGACCAATACATCGAACTCCCCCAGTCGCAAGTCACGGATAATTTCCACCCGCTCTACGGTATCGATATCCGAATGTAAGTAACGTACTTTTACACCGTGTTCACGCAAGTATTCAGTCAAATCCTCAGACATGCGCTTGGTCAGGGTCGTGACCAATGTCCGCTCATTCACAGTGACGCGGGCGTTAATTTCAGACAACAAATCGTCAACCTGGGTAATCGCCGGACGAATATCGATCGCCGGGTCCATCAAGCCCGTGGGACGCACCACTTGATCCGCGATCGCCCCGGCATGTTCCTTTTCATAAGGACCGGGCGTGGCGGAAACGAAAACCGTCTGGCTGATCAACCGTTCGAATTCATCGAACCGCAGCGGTCGATTGTCTAAAGCAGACGGCAAACGGAATCCGTAACCCACCAAGGTATCTTTGCGGGATCGATCACCTTTGTACATAGCACCCAACTGCGGCACTGTGACGTGGCTTTCATCAATGAACAACAGCGCATCAGGCGGCAAGTAATCCAGCAAAGTAGGCGGTGGCTCACCGGCCTCGCGCCCCGAAATATGGCGAGAATAATTCTCGATACCGCTGCAATATCCTAGTTCCATGAGCATCTCTAAGTCGAAGCGGGTGCGTTGCTCCAGCCGTTGCGCTTCCAGCAGTTTGTTATCGTGGTTGAGCTCTGCTAACCGTTCGCTGAGTTCGCCACGAATCTTCTTTATAGCCACCATCAGCTTCTCACGAGGCGTTACGTAATGGGTTTTCGGATAGATCGTTAATCGTGGGACTTTGCGTAGCGTGTGCCCGGTCAGTGGGTCAAAATAACTGAGCGCTTCGATTTCATCGTCGAACAGCTCCACACGCACCGCTTCGTATTCAGACTCGGCCGGATAGATATCGACTACTTCCCCGCGCACTCGGTAAGTCCCTCTGGCTAATTCAATGTCGTTACGGGTGTACTGCAATTCCGCCAACCGTCGCAACATAGCCCGTTGATCAATCTTTTCCCCTCGCACCAAATGCAAC
>JAZBPA010000022.1:0-3091 GCA_036351435.1 Candidatus Competibacteraceae bacterium | reverse complement strand
GCGAAATATACCCTCAGCACGCTGACCAACACCCATTGGGCGCTCAAAGCCGAAGTGCTCAAGTTCATGCTGCCGTTTCTGTATCTGTTCCTGCCGATGGTGTTCTTTACTGTCGTGGGTTGGGCGGGGATTCGGGTGTTTATCGGTATATCGGCGGTTATGGGGCAGCTATTAGGCCCGACCCAACAGGCAGGGCGAGCCGGAGCCGATTTGGGGAAAGGTAGAGCGATACGTTAAGAGGGACGGATGATTTACGCAGATATACGTTCAACAGTCCGCAAAGCTATTCATCCAGCAGTTCATATAAGACCGGATGCGCAGGATGGTTTGGATTCATCCATTTTTCCAAAGGATCGTAGCACGTACCTTGTTCCGGTGGCTGGCCATCATGCGGAGATTGTAATTCCCGCCAGCAAGAAGATTTCGTCGTCTGGGTCTTCACATTGCCCCGAACCGATTGGTTGCTCAACCAAATTCCGCTCGCCTGTCTCAGCGCTCCAGCGACGCGCTGCGCAAACTCGACGCTTCGCCTCGGAAGTTTCCGTAAATTTCCTTGCTGCATTGCATTCGCGCCGGCAATGGCGGCCAAGACGACCAAGATACCCAGCGCGACACCCACGCCAACGTAGAACGTGTAAACGTAGGGCAAAAGTTGCTCGCGGGTTCCGTAAGAAACGGCAGGATTGAGGGCGACGATGATGACGGGCACTAACAGGGCGAACATCAAGCTCGAAAACAGTATTCGGGATACTCGGCAAAGCCGACGATGCTTAACGAGGCAGCGACTAATGTACGAATACAGCCCGACTCCCAGCAAGCCAGCCAGCGCAAGCACACTCAACAACTCGATACGGCCGGACATGGGACACCTCCAATCACTTCAAAATGTCTTCAAAGACATCTTGATGAGCTTGAGTCTTCAAACCGAAAAGACCTCTTCTATTTCTGATGCTAGCACTGCGTCGAGATGAGTTCCAGACGGTTGCTGTTGTTTCGGAAAACAGCGTCTTCAGCGGACGCTGCGGTCTGTAGAGAGTGTTATCCGAGGAGATCATCATGGCTATTTTGTTGCAAAAGGGTGAGTCGTTAACGCTGAAATCGGACAAGCAAACGGAACTTGCGCAGATTCGAGTTCACCTTTGTTGGGCCGAACGGGTCAGCGAGGGCATGGATTTCGATCTCGACGCTTCCGCTTTCTTGCTGGACGAGAACGACCGGGTCCGATTCGATCAGGATTTGGTGTTCTACCATCAGCTACGTTCGCTCTGTCGCGCCGTCGAGCATCTCGGTGATAACCGGGTCGGCGGGGGAGACGGTGAGACCATCCGGGTCGATTTGCACAAGCTTCCGATTGAGATTCAAAAAGTTGTGTTTACCGTCACCATCCATGAAGGGGATGAACGCGGTCAGCACTTTGGGCTGGTCGACAGCGCATCGATCTCGCTGATTGATGATGCCGATAACGGCGAGATCGTGCGTTTCAATCTTAGCACCCAAAGTCGCGGCGTCACGGCGGTGGTATTTGCGGAACTGTACCGCGACGTTGCGGCGTGGGGATTTCGAGCGATGGGCGAGGGTTCCGACGGCGGATTAACGGCGCTCTGCCATCGCTATGGATTGGAGACCCGGTAAGTGAGGTTGGGTTTACTTCATCGCCAACCTAAGCAGATGTCGGGAACGACATCAATTCCGCCCGACCGTATAGCGGTGGAAACGCCGGAAGTTCTACTCGAACCACTGGCAGCCCATTTGGCTCATTTGGCTGAGCTGGCCGATGCGACAGAAGTGCACTTCGATCACTATTACCGGCCAGTCATTGCGCGTCTGGGAACCTTCTTGCAGCAGTTGCCTGCCTCATCCGGCAGGTCGGCAACGAGTCTGCTTGAATCACGGCTGATAGCCGCCGAAAGTGCCCTGCGACGACGTCGAGGCTATTTTCTGCCACCCGGCGCAGAGCCTGAAACATTGGTTCAGGAAGCCGACCTGTGGTCCTACGTCATCTTCACCCTCAGCCTGTTCCAGGGTCTTGGCGTTGAGCTGTCCAGCATTCAGGTCGAGTTGTTCGATCAACTAAGCCAGACGCTCAGGATCTGGAAACCGTGGCGCGGGCCGATGGCCGAGCAGGGTGTCTACAGTTATCGCGCCGAACGTATCGACACACCAGTCTCAATAGCAGACTGGACACCGTTGCTTCTGCCCTATCTCATGCCCCGCCAGGGTCATGAATGGCTTTGGTCGAATCGGTCTGTGCTCAAAGTCTGGCTGGAGATCTTAAACGGATCAACGGACCATGCCGTTATTCACGAAATCCTCTCACCTCATCGCGAAAACACGCCAGTGACCTGATTACCGGAGGTAATACCCCATGGCGACAATAACTGCACCGAAGAGTCTGCCGGTCATCCGCCGCGAACTGATACTACGTAGCATAACAAGTATCAAGACCTATCAACGAACCTACGAGAGTATGGAGTGGTTCCTTTACCTGGCCGATGTTGTGGTACGGGTGCGTGGTAGAGCCAGTCGGATTTATGATCAGGAAACCGATCAAGTCATCGTCGCCATTGAAAGTTGCTTTGACCAAGCTGAGACCGCCCTCAAGGATACCAAGCGATTCTACGAAAACCGCTTGCGCAATGCGCACGTTGACTTAGCAAACACCGACTTGGATTACAGCCATCCCAAACCCGTGGTACTGCAAACCCGCACACCGCTCGGTCGGCGTTATATTGCCCTGTTGGAATTGCTTGATAACGTCGCCCAGCGTATTGATATGGCCTGGTATTACGGGTTGATTAACGCCCGCCGCCAACTGGACGGGAATCAGAAGCTCTATTTCTGGCTGCTGCGTACAACTCGTCGGGTCTCCATCCTGGCTCGGGGATTGGCCCGCCGTGTTCAGGAAACGGATACGGCGCCCGTTGGAATCGATTCCACCTACGCCAGTCTACTGCAAAGCCGGGTCGTTATGGCGCCCACCGACGAAACCCCGCTAGCAATGGAAAGCGACGAAATGACAACAGCTGAGCAAGAAGAGCTCAAGGAAAGCCAACGGCTCGCCGCCGAAATTGAAGGGACAACGGAAACTCCG
>JAZBPA010000021.1:0-16774 GCA_036351435.1 Candidatus Competibacteraceae bacterium | reverse complement strand
GATCGTCCTTCAATCGAGGAGGTTTAATGTCAAGCGCTACTTACGAACTTATACGAAAAAACCCTAAATTTACAGAACTTGTCGAGCGTCGCGAACGCTTTGCTTGGAGACTGTCGGGGATAGTTTTCGTGATCTTTTACCTTTTCGTGTTGGCGGTGGCTTTCGCCCCCGGCTTTATGTCGATTAGGCCCTTTGAGGGAAGCAATCTGACCATCGGTATTTTAGCGGGCCTGTTCCAGTTCATCGCGTTCTGGATTATGGCACTGCTCTATGTGCGTCGTGCCAACGGTGAATTCGATGCATTGAATAAAGAGATCGTCGATGCGGCATTGGGGGTTAAGTGATGAAAGGATCAAGCAGTTTTGCCCGGCTCAGCGCGTTGGCATTGACACTCCTACTCCTCTCTAGCGCTGCACTGGCCGGTGACGCAATTGGGGAGACGGCCAAGCAATCGATCAATTTCACTGCCATCGGCATGTTTGTGCTGTTTGTGATACTCACTCTGGGTATCACCTACTGGGCTGCCAACCGGACCAAAACCACGTCAGATTTCTACACTGCCGGTGGCGGCATCACCGGCTTTCAGAATGGTCTCGCCATTGCCGGTGACTACATGTCGGCTGCAACGCTGTTGGGTCTGACAGCGATGATGTATGCTCGAGGAGTGGATGCCTATCTCTACATGATCGCCTTTTTTGTCGGCTGGCCAATCATCATGTTCCTGATGGCGGAGCGCCTGCGCAATCTGGGCCGTTTCACCTTTGCCGATATCACCTCTTACCGTCTGAATCAGGGTAAGGTGCGCACTATGGCAGCGATCAGCTCGCTGGTGGTGGTCTGCTTCTATCTGATCGCCCAGATGGTGGGTGCGGGGCAATTGATCAAGCTGTTGTTCGGCCTCGATTACGGCATCGCTCTGTTCTTGGTCGGCGGACTGATGATGGTCTATGTGACCTTCGGCGGCATGGTGGCGACCACCTGGGTACAGATCATCAAAGCGTGCCTGCTGCTGTTTGGCGGTACCCTGGTGATGCTGCTGGCTATGTCGCAATTTGGCTTCAGCTTCGAGGAGTTGACCGACCGTGCGATGGAGGTGCATAAGCTGGGTGACAAACTGCTGAGCCCCGGTAATCTGCTGGCTGAGCCGATCTCTGCTATCTCCCTCGGTCTTGGTTTGATGTTCGGCCTCGCCGGTCTGCCGCATATTCTGATGCGATTCTTCACCGTCACCAATGCTAAGGAGGCGCGCAAGTCGGTGCTCTACGCCTCGGGATTCGTCGCTTACTTCTTCAACGTGGTGGCGCTGATGGGGCTGTGCGCGGTCATCATCGTGGGACAGAATCCTGATTTCTTCGAGGATGGGCAGATTGGCGGCACTCTAATCGGCGGCGGTAACATGGTGGCCATGCACCTGGCCAATGCCGTTGGCGGTAATCTTCTGCTCGGCTTCCTGTCGGCGGTAGCTTTTGCAACCATCCTCGCCGTGGTCTCTGGACTGGCACTGGCTGGGGCATCTGCCATATCTCATGATCTCTATTCACAGGTGATTAAGAAGGGGACTGCTTCGGAAAGCTCGGAACTACGCGTCACCAGAATGGCTACCATCGGACTGGGTATAGTAGCCGTGGTACTGGGCCTACTGTTCGAGAAGATGAACGTCGCCTTCATGGTGGCGCTTGCCTTCGGTGTGGCGGCTTCGGCCAACTTCCCGGTGCTTTTCCTGTCGATGTACTGGAAAGACTTGACCACTCGGGGCGCCCTCGCCGGAGGTTTTCTAGGCCTCTTCTCGGCGGTGGCGCTGGTGGTGCTCTCCAAGTCTGTGTGGGTGACAGTGCTGGGCTACGCTGAGCCGATATTCCCCTACACTCAACCAGCCCTCTTCTCCATGCCGATCGCGTTCCTGGCGGCGATCGTGGTGTCGAAGATGGATAACAGCGCAGAGGCAAAAGCTGAGCGCGAGGCATTCGGGGATCAGTACGTGCGGGCTCAGACCGGTGTGGGCGCGGCTACTGCTTCAGCACACTAGTCTGTTTGCTTGACGCAGACCCCGGAGGTCGAGCTTCGGGGCTGGCTGATAGGATCTGATCAGCAGAGGGAAGACCGCCCGGGGATTTAGCTGGGCGGTCTTTAAAAAACTGATTAGGCAGGTGAATGAACTAAAGCAGGAAGGCGATACAACTTAAAATATGTTGCTTGCCCCCCTCTCATGATTTCTGCCTTGAGATATATTTCATACACTTTGCTGCTAATCATCGTGTCACCCGCCGCACATGCGCAGCATATATCAAACGCAATCGCTCTCGCCGCGCTCTCTCCCATATTTGTCGTATTGCTTGCAGGGATTCTTGGCTGGCTGGAACGACGTCTCTTATCCGGGATTGTGAATGTTTGCCTTGTTTTAGTATGGGTCATTGCTTTCGCAGTACTTTCAAATCTCGTAACGAACGATTGGCTCATCTGGATGCCTGTTGCGCTTTACGCTCTGCATAGCTTTTGGATATTAGCAAAGCTCGCAACAATCCTTGTCAAGAAACGAATAACAACTAAACAGCCTTCAGCTTAAGGAGATACCCATATCCATCAAATGGATAATTTAACAAACCAAGTGGGCATGGGGTAACTCCTACAGAATCTTATCTAGCAAAACCCAGTAGGATGCATGAATGAAAGTAACGTGTAATGCGTGATCCTTACTTCCGACCGCTGTGCTTCCCTTCGATTACCCCGGCCAGTTCCAAATCGGCTCCAGCTCGCAAAGTTGCCAGATGAGCAGGCATACCGCTTTTGAGGCATTATGAAGATCTCCTTACCTGACCCGAACTACACCGGTTCTGAACGTGCCAAGCTCAACTTTCGCTTGGCGTTGAAATTGTCATTTTGTTTCGTCGCGTTATTGTGGCTAATTTTTGGACTGGACTGGTTGCTGGGCTTGCAGTTGAAGCGGTTCGGTATTTTTCCTCGCCATATTGATGGCCTGATCGGACTTCCGTTTGCACCATTGCTGCATGGCAGCTTCGCTCATTTGTTTTCCAACTCTGTACCACTGCTGGTGCTGGGCACCGGAATTTTGTATCTGTATCCGGCTGGGGCATTCCGGGTGATTCCGGCCGTTTATCTGGGCAGCGGACTCGGGGTATGGCTATTTGGTCGGGCTTCCATACATATTGGGGCGAGTGGACTGGTTTATGGGTTAGCAACCTATATTTTTGTGGCAGGTATTTTACGCCGCGATATGCGCGCCATCGCGGCCTCAATGCTGGTGTATTTTCTGTACGGCACGCTAGCCTGGGGAGTATTGCCGATTAAGGCAGGCGTGTCCTGGGAGACTCATTTAGCCGCCGCGATAATCGGTTTGCTGGCGGCGATCGCTTTTCGAAACTTAGATGCGCCACCAAGCAAACGCTATGCCTGGGAAGATGAGGAAGAGAACGAAAGTTAGGTTTAACGCATCACCGCTCGCAAGGTAACGCCGGATCGTTGCCCCATTCTGACCAAGCCCCGGGATAACCACGCAGTTTTTGGTACCCTAAGTGCTTAAGTACCATGTAGGTGTGGGCCGACCGGTGATGGGTCTGGCAATACACGATCACTTCTTTGTCTGGTGTCACGCCGAGACCTTCCAGCACAGCGCGCAGATCCGCATCCGGTCTGAAGCGCAGCTGATTCGGTTGATCGATAGCAGTAATCCAGTTCATATTCACAGCCCCCGGAATATGTCCGCCGCGCGCCGCCCGCACATCCAAGCCTTGATACTCACCGGGGGAACGGGTGTCCAGCAAAGCCAGGTCCGGTTGGCCCAACCGTGAAAGTATGTAATCCTTGTCGGCAATGGCCTGACCATTGGTGAATTCGGCATGGTAAGCGCCAGCCACGGGTTGAGTGGCTTGCTGCGACAAGGCATGCCCCCCAGCAACCCATGCTTGCAAACCCCCGTTTAGCAACGAGAAATGTTGATGCCCCAAAGTATCCAGGGTCCATAGCAACCGACTGGCGCGACCACCGCCTTCATCGTCATAAGCGACGACATGAGTATCTGCGGTCAGGCCGAGCGAGGCAAGCACCTCACTCAGCCGTGCCTCATCGGGCAACATCCCCATAGCAGGCGGCACAGCTTGGATGATGTTAGCGTAACCCAAGTTCACCGCTCCGGGGATGTGACCCTGCAGGTAAGTATTGGGATTGCGCAAGTCCACAATCAGTAAACCCGTTTCCTGTAAATGCGCTTCGAGTTGCTCGGATTCGATGAGTACGGGAAGATTCAACGCAGACATAGCAATTCCTTAGAGAATGATTGAATGATGTAGATTAGCGAACCGTAACAGGAAGGACTTAAGCTCACAAGACCCGTTCCGACTTGAGAATAGCCGATGGCCAAAAAACCAAAAGTTCCGCAAGTACCCCATGCGAGAAGATATTTATTGACCGGCGTGTTGACCGTTATCCCACTCTGGTTTACCTGGGTTGTATTCGATTTCATTCTGGGGCAATTGTCTCAGTTTGGTATGCCTTGGGTCCGTGCACTGTCCAAGAACATTCAACACGACTCCCCAGCCCTCGCGCAATGGCTATTGAATCACTGGTTCCAGGATATAATTGCTGCTCTGATTACCCTGATTGCGCTCTATGTGTTGGGCTGGAGCGTCAACTTCGTGCTCGGCAGGCGGATCATCCACGCCTTCGAATCGGCGCTCGACCGCTTGCCGGTGGTGCAAACGGTCTACGGTTCAGCCAAGAAACTGATCACCTCACTACAACCCCGTTCTGATGGTTTGCAACGCGTGGTGCTGATTGAGTTTCCCACGCCTCAAATGAAAGCGGTGGGGTTCGTCACCCGCTTATTGGTTGATGAAGACAGCGGTGAAGAACTGGCGGCGGTGTATGTACCAACCACCCCGAATCCGACCTCCGGCTATTTGGAGATCATTCCCCGGCATCGGCTAATCTCGACTGATTGGAGCATTGATGAGGCGATGACCTTTATTATCTCTGGAGGCGCGGTAGCTCCAGAAAAAATTCACTACAGCCAAAGCAGTCAGCCGCTCAGTACCGATGCCCCGGACAATTGATGGCTTTCACGCGATAACCTGATGGTGCAGTCAGAATTCGATCTCATTCGTCGTTACTTGGCATCCCGCCCTACCCAGCGAGCGGATGTGCTGCTGGGTATCGGCGATGACTGTGCGCTGCTCCGGGTTCCCCAGGATGCTGCCTTGGCAGTCACTCTGGATACGTTGGTGGCCGGCATTCATTTTGCGAGTGATGCCGATCCTGTCGGTATCGGGCATAAATCGCTGGCGGTGAACCTCAGCGATTTGGCGGCCATGGGTGCTGTCCCCGCTTGGGCCACGCTAGCGTTAACCTTACCGGAATCAGATGAGTCTTGGCTGGCGGCCTTTTGCGAGGGTTTTTTTGCCTTAGCAGGACAGTTCCAAGTTCAGTTGGTAGGCGGCGATACCACCCATGGCCCCTTGAGCATCAGCGTGCAAGCCCACGGCTTCGTGCCAGGACATCAGGCATTACGGCGAGATGGAGCGAATCCGGGGGATTTGATTTTTGTTACCGGTTCCCCCGGTGATGCCGGGATGGCATTGGCGATTTTACAGGGTCGCTTAACACCCCCCAGTGATTCGGAACAGGCCACCTATCTGCAAACTCGGCTGGACAAACCCACTCCCCGGATTCGTCAAGGTCTAGAACTGCGTGGGCTGGCCAGCGCCGCAATCGATATTTCCGATGGGCTGGCCCAAGATTTAGGTCATATTCTGGAAAGTAGCGGTCTCGGAGCTAGTCTGCAGGTCGACCAACTGCCGTATTCACCAGCATTAGCCACTTATGCGGATACAGCCATCGCTATGGCCTTGGCGGGAGGGGATGATTATGAACTATGCTTTACGGCACCGCCTGCACAGGTAGAGCGTATTCTCGATTTGGCGGCTGGCTGGGATTGTGCCTGCACCCAAATCGGGGTCATTGAAACTGAACTCGGTTTACGCCACCTACGGGCCGATGGGACAGTCTATCAACCCGTACGGTTAGGCTATGATCACTTTGCTTAGATGATTCCACATAACACTAAAGGTTAACCAACCGCTGACAAAAACCAACAGCGGACTAACACATTGGGATTAACGCGATGAAACTTGAAACCCTGGCGATTCACGGTGGCTACCAGCCGGATCCAACCACTAAAGCGGTTGCAGTGCCGATATATCAAACCACCTCTTACGCCTTCGACGACACCCAGCACGGCGCTGATTTATTCGATCTGAAAGTGGTCGGCAATATTTATACCCGGATAATGAACCCCACTTCCGGCGTTTTGGAACAGCGAGTCGCCGAAATGGAAGGCGGTGTCGGCGGTTTGGCGCTGGCTTCAGGCCAAGCGGCGGTCACCTATTCAATCATGACCATTGCTGACGCCGGCGACAACATCGTCACCACCAGCACCTTATACGGCGGCACTTATAATTTATTCGCCCATACCTTGCCGCGTTTCGGCATCGAAGTGCGGTTCGCCGATTATCGGGATATGGACGCGCTAGCAGCGCTGATTGATGACAAAACCAAGGCGGTATTCTGCGAGTCCATCGGCAATCCCGCTGCTAATGTGGTGGACATCGGTGCGCTGGCGAGTGTCGCCCATGCCCACGGCGTGCCGTTGATTGTGGACAATACCGTGCCTACCCCCTATCTGTGTCGGCCAGTTGAGCACGGCGCCGACATCATCGTGCATTCTTTGACCAAATACATGGGTGGTCACGGCACCACTATCGGTGGCTTGTTAGTGGATACCGGGCGCTTCCCCTGGGCCGAGCACAAAGAGCGGTTCCGCCAGCTGAACGAACCCGATCCCTCTTATCACGGCGTGGTTTACACCGAAGCGATGGGACCGGCTGCCTATATTGCCCGCGCCCGAGTAGTGCCGCTGCGTAACATGGGAGCAGCGATTTCACCGTTTAACAGTTTCCTGATTATGCAGGGTATTGAAACCTTGCCGGTGCGTATGGATCGCCATTGCGACAATGCGCTGGCAGTGGCTGAGTATCTGCGCGGTCACCCCCAGGTGGAATGGGTCAGGTATCCCGGCCTTGCCGATAACCCAGAAAAACCGCTGCTCGATAAATACATGCGCGGCAAAGGCTCGGGTATTCTCAGTTTCGGTATCACGGGTGGGCTAGAAAAGGGTGCGCAGTTCATCGACGCTTTGCAACTGGTCACCCGCTTAGTCAATATCGGCGATGCCAAATCGTTGGCCTGTCATCCGGCAACGACTACCCATCGGCAGTTATCACCCGATGAATTGGCGAAAGCGGGGGTGTCTGAAGACTTGGTGCGACTATCCATCGGGCTGGAGCACATCGACGACATTATCAGCGATATTGAACAGGCCCTGGCGGCGGCACGCTAACAGAATCCTGCGGCGGTTTTCCTTTGCGGAGAACCGCTGATCACTAGAACATTATGGAATACGGACGTAAAGCGTGAAACGCGACATCTTAAAATGGGTGCAATCCTTTCTGCGCAAAGAGTTGCGTAATACGCGTCGACGCAAGCGTAGTAGTCCGATCATCATCGCTGTTCTAGTAATCGCCGTGTTTGCTGTCAGCAGGTTATTGGAAGAACCTAAAGCACCGCTGCCTGCAAAAGGGTCTGAATTGGTTTGCGACGTCAGCAAAGTTTCCGACGGTGATACCGTCAGGGTGAGTTGCGAAAACGGTACGTTGTCTATCCGGGTTTACGGCATTGATGCGCCGGAAATGGGCCAAAAACCCTGGGGTGATGAGTCGCGCCAGGGCTTG
The DNA here is from genome assembly GCA_036351435.1 of Candidatus Competibacteraceae bacterium. GTDB lineage: Bacteria > Pseudomonadota > Gammaproteobacteria > Competibacterales > Competibacteraceae > JAAUQA01. Next base: position 8,975 of record JAZBPA010000021.1, on the reverse strand, counting down.
CAGGCATTGCTGCCGAGCAGTTCGGTACGTTTAGCCGTTCAGGACATTGATCGCTATAACCGGGTTGTTGCACAACTGTATGTCAGCGATCAGGACGTGGGATTGGAAATGGTGCGGCAGGGTTACGCAGCAGTCTACGAGCAATACAACCGCTTCCCCATTTACCAACAGGCGCAAGCCGAAGCCAAACGCGGACAACTCGGGATCTGGGCTACGCCCGGCGCTCAGCAGACCCCTTGGGAATGGCGTAAGCTTAATCCGCGTTGATTGATGGCTAACCTGACCGATACCGCTGCCCCTGCCAATATCGATGTCGAGCAGGGTCAGTTATTCTGTATCGGAGCCTGGACCCTGCTGGGTATCGTGGACTTATCGCAACGGCTGAGTGCGCGGCACTGGCCAAGCGGTACGATACAGTTGAGTGGTACCCGGATCGACGCCTTAGACACGGCGGGCGCGCTAATGCTGCTCAATCTGGTCACTGAGTGGCGACAGGCCGGACGCACTGTTGAATGGCACGACTGGCGTCCCGAATACAGCGACTTGCTGACACTGGTCGAAGAACGTCAGCAAACCGCCGCAACAACCCGCACTCCTAGTTCGTCACAGCTAAATCCGCTAGCACGAATCGGCTATCAAGCCTGGAATAAAGTGGAACATGCGCTCAGCATGTTAGCCTTTTTGGGAGAAATCACCGCTACCCTGTTGCGCACGCTGTTACGGCCTGGCAGCATCCGTTGGAAGGCCTTGTTTGCGAACATTCAACGCGCTGGGTTGGATGCACTACCGATCGTTGGCCTGCTGACGTTTCTCATCGGGGTGGTGATTGCCTATCAAGGAGGGGATCTACTCAGTTATTACGGCGCTAATATTTTCATTGTTGACTTAGTCGCACTGTCCATGGTCCGGGAACTGGCTCCGCTGTTAACTGCCATCATCGTTGCCGGGCGCACCGGTTCAGCCTACACCGCGCAAATCGGCACCATGAATGTGACTGAAGAGGTCGATGCGCTACGCACCATCGGTATTCATCCCTTCGATGTGCTGGTCTTGCCTAAATTATTTGGGCTCATCCTGGTGTTACCCTTGCTCACCTTGTTTGGTTGCGCGATGAGTATTTTGGGCGGTATGGTTATCGCTAGCGTGCAACTGGATGTAGGGTTTCGGGAATTTCTCAATCGTATTCCTCAAGTCGTTTCCTTGACATCCTTCCTCTACGGAATTGGTAAGACGCCGGTATTCGCTGCCATCATCGCTATCGTGGGGTGTTATCAAGGATTTCAAGTCAGCGGTGGCGCGGACAGCGTGGGCCGACAAACCACCCAAAGCGTGGTCCAAGCGATCTTTCTGGTGATTATCGCCAATGCGTTTTTCGCGGTCATGATGGGAGGCACAGGTTTATGACAGCCCCAGACAGTGTGATCGAAATCCGCGACCTCAAGACTCAGTTCGGTTCGCTGGTGGTGCATGAACAGCTCAACCTGACCATAGAGCGGGGAGCAATAGTGGCTTTAGTCGGCGGCAGTGGGTGTGGTAAAACCACCTTGCTGCGCGAGATTATTATGCTGACCAAGCCTGCTGCCGGGTCAATTCGGGTTTTCGGTCGGGAGGTGGTCGGCACTAACCGCAAGCACAGCCAGCAACTAAATCGACGGTTCGGCGTGCTGTTTCAAAAAGGCGCGCTGTTCACCTCATTGACCATTCGCGAGAATGTGGCGGTACCTTTGTTAGAGCACACCCGTTTGGATCGCAATACCATCAATGCCATCGCTGACTTGAAAATCGCTTTAGCGGGCTTACCCGCTCATGCAGCCGATAATTATCCGGCTGAGCTCAGCGGCGGAATGATCAAACGCGCAGCGTTAGCACGGGCTTTGGCGCTGGACCCGGATTTACTGTTTCTGGACGAACCTTCAGCCGGGTTGGACCCGGTCAGCGCTAATGCTTTAGACGAGTTGATCTTACAACTCAAAGATTCGCTAGGCCTGACTGTGGTGATGGTGACCCATGATTTGGATTCGCTGTGGCGGGTCACTGACCGAGTCGCCTTTATGGGCGAACGCAAAGTCATCGGTTATGCCAGCATGACGGAGCTGACCCAGTCTGAACATCCTTTAATCCAAGAATATCTAGGCGGCCCGCGTGGTCGGGCAGTACAAGCGGCGCAAGGATAACAATGGAATCGAATGTCAATTACACCTTAGCCGGTTTATTCGTGGTCGTACTAGGCGCTGCTGCGCTCGCTGTGATCGCTTGGCTAAGCGCCGCTACTGATCAGCGCGTCTACGATTCTTATCGGGTTTACAGCATAGAGTCGGTGTCAGGCTTGAATGTCAATGCCGCCGTTAGATACAAGGGTGTAGATGTCGGCCAAGTGACATCAATCAAGTTGGACAAGCAGTTTCCCGACTGGGTGGAATTGATTCTGCGTATCGAACGCGGCACACCCATCCGGGAAGACACCACGGCGAAGTTGGTAGTACAAGGGATTACCGGACTGGTTTATGTAGAATTAAGTGGTGGCACCGACACCCCACCACTACTTCCCACGGCAGATGAACCCATGCCGATCATCAAAACTAGTCCGTCCTTGGTTGCTCAGGTCACCAGCGCCTTTCAAGATTTAACGGTCAAGGTAGATCGTTTGTTAAGCAATGACAATCTGTCAGCAGTCAGTCAAACTCTCGCTAATTTGGCGACTCTGAGTCAATCTTTAGCCGGTCGCGCCCAGTCCATCGACCAAACGGTAGCCAACTTAGAAAAGTTCACCGGCAGCTTAGTGGCTAGCTCGGATAAGCTCAACCAAGCCATCGACAATACCGCCGGCATCTTGGCCAACAGTGCGCAGGCCACCGCTGAGCTAAAACCGTTACTAGGCCAAGTCAATAAGACCTTTGTCGATGCCGACACTATGGTCAACAGCGTGACGCAAACCAGCGAAGCATTGCGGTTGGCTTTTGTCCGAAGTTTGCAAGACTTGCAAAAGCTGACACGCAGCGCAACACCGGAGTTGCCGGTTTTGCTGTACGATCTGAATCGGTTAGCCAACGCATTGGAGCGCTTTGTACAAGCGTTGGAACGCAATCCCCGTATGTTGTTGTTTGGCAAGCCAACCAATGAGCCGGGACCGGGAGAAAAGTAACAGGTGAAATGATGAATGCTCGGCGCTGCAAACGAACTCAATCTACTTCGCAAGGAAACCCTTTGCTTCTTTTCGCCATGGTGCTGGTGAGCTGGGCGTTGACGGGTTGCGCTTCCAATCTGCTCGGCAATGAGTCTGTCCAACGCACATATTTGTTGGATGCCCAGCTCGCCATGGGGCCAGCTGAAATTTCCACTCGGAAGACCTTGTTAGTCGCCGAACCGCGTGCCGAAGCTGGATTCGATACCCCCAGCATTGCTTATAGCCAAGCACCCGCGGCGTTGACCTATTACACCCAAAGCAGTTGGATCGACACGCCGGCCAGGATGTTATTACCCTTATTAGTGCAGGTCTTGGAAGACAGCCAAGCGTTTGCAGCAGTGCTGACACCGCCCGCCTTGGTCCCGGTGGACTTGCGTTTGGATGTTAACCTGATTCGGTTACAGCAGGAATTTTTGCAACAACCCAGCCGGGTACGGGTCACCTTGCGCGCTAAATTGATCGATATGGCAACCAGTCATATTCTAGCGACTCAGTTGTTCGAAGCAATTGAGCTGGCGCCCAGCGAGGATGCCAATGGCGGCGTCCTGGCAGCCATTCGGGCTACAGAACGCTTATTGCGAGAAATTAGGGCATTTGTCCTGGAATATGCACCCCAAGCCACAGTTCGAAGCTAGGCGCGCACATAACCGGTGGGCCAGCCCATTTCCGATAGGTTTACCGTTGACAATTGCCTGCTGTGCTTCCAAGATTAATTATGCGTCCAGCAATATAGAAAATGCCTGTCATAGTAAAAATGATTCTATAGCGATACAGGGCTGGTCGAATCCAAAAATTAACATCTTTTTACATTTTTTCTATTGACCCCTATGGGGGATTTATGTCAATCAAAAATACGTTGATCGTCGACGATTCAAAATCCGCTCGCCTCGTACTTACCCGCATGTTAAAAAGCATGGACTTGAACGTGGATGCCGTAGCCTCTGGAGAGGAAGCATTGGATTATTTAGCTACTCACCGTCCCGATGCTATTTTTATGGACCACACCATGCCCGGCATGACCGGATTACAAACAGTCAAGGCTGTAAGAGAAAATCCCGAACTGACCGACATACCGATTGCCATGTACACCTCTAAGGAAGGTGAGGCTTATATAGAACAAGTGCAAAGTTACGGTGTTGCCGGCATTCTGCTGAAGCCGGCCACCACAAATGCACTAAAAGATATTATGGATAAATTGAATGCTACCACTGCTGCTATGGGAGTTAAATCGACAGCAACCGAAAAAGAAAAAATCGCAAGTCAAGCCACTATTCCGATGCCGGCTATACAAGAGTTGGTCAGAGGCACTACAGAGTCTATTATCGACGAAATTTTACGTACTCAAATCATCCCACTGCTTGATGAGAAGCTTTTTCAGGCAAAAGAAGAAGTTTTAGAGAATACTGAAAAAAAAATCTCAGATGTGGCGAGCAAAATTTACGATACCCGTTTCAGTACGCTGTATCGTCACTTAGCCCAACAAGTCGGCACACGCATCGCCGAACTCAGGACGAGAATACAAACGCTAGAAAATCCAGAACAAGATATACCAAACTTAATGCGAGATATCGCCTCACAAGAAACTACCCGATCCAGAGAAACATTGCTAAAGCATATCGATAACCTGGAAAATAGAATTAAATCCACCATTACTGAACAAGCCGCCTCATCCACAAAGCCCAATAACAGCACTGCTTATATACTGTCCAGTTTAGCTCTGGTTGCTAGTATTGTCGCTATTGGCCTTGTTTTTTTCTATCCAAGATAAGCGAAATTTCTTTCATCTCACTAAGAGTTAGATAGCATGGGAACAGACAGTATACTGCCATTAATCGTTGGGTGTGTAGTTGGTTTAATTGTTGGAGTTATTACTTTCTACCTGGCCACTTTCCGAAAAGCACAACACATCAGGCAACGATTGTCAGAAGTCAGCGCGGAACGTGAGGAACTGCAACATGATCTTTCTAAAGAGCAATTGCAAAGACAAATTGAACAGCAAGCAACCGCAAAAAATCAGGAAGATTTCGACACGGTTCTTGAAAAAATTACAACAGAGAAAAATGAGCTGGACAAAACCCACAATGAACAAACGACACATTGGAATCAAGAGCGTGAAATGCGGGTACAGGAATTAAAACAACTCCGTATTCAACTGGAAAAGCTGCAACAAGAAAAGACGGCGTTGGAAAACACGCTCAACCAGCAAACAGCGCGTTGGCAAAGAGAACGACAAAACTTGGATAAAGATATTACCCATATGCAAACTTGGTGCGATCGGTTACAACAGGAAAAAGCAACTACCGAAGGTCGACTAGAAACGGAACGCAACGACTGGGAACAAACCCGCCTAGAACTCGATATTCAATTGGCCGAAGCGCAAACTGCCCAGCAAAGACTGGAAGGGAAGCTAGCCTCAGGCATGTTGGGATCAGAATACAATACCTGGAAAAATGAACTGGAAGATGCACGTAATCAACTCAGCAAAACCCAAGCAGACAAAAAAATGCTGGAGGATAAATTGGCCACCCAGCAGAACCATGCAGAGCAAATCCAACAAGCACTAGAAGAGGAAATCGGACAATTGCTTGAACGCTTAATGCATTTACAGGAAGAAAATTCACGTTAACTTTTCCCGGATGTGGTTTCCTGCTTTAAAACCATTATAAGCTCTGATCGGTTCGCCCTCCTAACGAGTCACAGATCATTGCTGTATTGCTTGCTTTAACTACAGGATTTATTTGCTAGGAAAAATATTCGGTTAACGTCGCGCATCGCCCGAGCGATTTTCTGCCTAACTGATCTATGCTTTTGATTATAATCAGGAGGGCATTCTGCGATGAAATTCTTCGAACCCAGCCTTGCATCCGATTCCCTATACCCACCTATTAACGCTGCCTATCGGGTCGATGAAAGCGAGCATGTCGCTTTGTTGCTCAAAGAGGCTCTATTTAACGACGATCTCAAGGAACGCATTGAGCATCGAGCACGTTCCTTAGTCGAAGAGGTGCGGCGCCAGGGTCTTCCCAGCGGTATCGACGGCTTGATGCATGAGTATGATCTATCCAATCAGGAAGGGGTGGTGCTCATGTGTTTGGCCGAAGCGCTGCTCCGCATCCCCGATACCCACACCGCCGATGCGCTCATTTACGACAAAATCAGCGCCGGCGATTGGGAAAAGCATCTGGGACATAGCGAATCCTCGTTCGTCAATGCCTCAACTTGGGGGCTGATGCTGACCGGACGGATGGTAAAGCTCAAGGATCGCGAAGGCACCTTCAGAAAATTGGTGCAACGCAGCGGTGAACCGGTAATTCGCAAAGCGATTACCCAGGCGATGGGCATACTCGGGCGTCAGTTCGTCATGGCGCATACGGTCAGAACCGCGTTGCAACGCAGCCGTAACGACGAAAAAAAAGGCTACCGTCATTCCTTCGACATGCTGGGCGAAGCGGCGCGCACCGCCGCCGCCGCAGAGCGCTATTTGAAATCTTATGAGGAGGCCATCGCCGCCATTGGCGAAGTCGCCGGTGATCGCGGACCGGTCGATGGACCGGGGATTTCAGTCAAGCTATCCGCCCTGCATCCCCGTTACGAACCGGCTCAAGGCGAGCGAATGGTCGCCGAACTGCTGCCCCGTGTGCGGGCGCTGGCGCTACTGGCCAAGCAATACAATATTGCCCTGAACATCGACTCAGAAGAAGCCTTCCGCATGGATTTATCGCTGGACCTGCTCAAGCGACTGTTCACCGACCCCGCGCTCAAGGGGTGGGAAGGGTTGGGGCTGGCGTTGCCCACTTATCAGAAGCGGGCGTTTTACATCGTCGACTGGTTGACCGACCTGGCACGCAGTCAGAACCGTCGGCTGATGATTCGGTTGGTCAAAGGCGCCTATTGGGATGCTGAAATCAAACGTGCTCAGGAACTAGGATTGGACGGCTACCCGGTGTTCACCCGCAAAGCGTCTACCGATGTGTCCTACCTCGCTTGTGCGCGCAAGGTGCTGGCGGCGCGCGACGCGTTCTATCCCCAGTTCGCCACCCACAACGCCCATACGGTGGCGGCGATCATGGAACTTGCCGGTAAACGGCGCGACTTCGAGTTTCAACGCCTGCACGGCATGGGCGAGGCGCTTTACGATCAAGTAGTCAATCCGCAAGGCCATAACATTCCCTGTCGGATCTATGCGCCCATCGGCCATCACGAAGATTTACTGGCTTATCTGGTGCGGCGGCTATTGGAAAATGGCTCCAATACCTCATTTGTCAATCGGATCGTGGACCGCGCTGCTCCCATCGAAGAGATCATCGCCGATCCGGTGGCCAAAGTGGCCAAGCTTGCGCAGATCCCCCATCCCCGGATTGCCTTGCCCCGGCACCTTTTCGGTGCGGGACGGCTGAATTCCAAAGGCATTGATCTCAGCGATAACAGCGCGCTGAGCGCTCTGGCCGCCGCGATGGCGGATGCCGACCGGCAGCATTGGCAGGCCGCCCCGATCATCGGCGGCAAAGTACACGGCGGCGACGGCAGAGAAGTTTTTTCGCCATCCGACCGAAGCCGTTGCGTCGGCACGGTGGTGGAGGCCAGCGTCGAGGAAATCGGCAAAGCGCTGGGTATCGCCAGTCGCGCTGCGTCGGCCTGGGCGGATACTCCGGCGGAAACACGCGCTGCCTGCTTGGATCGAGCGGCGGATTTGCTGGAAGCGGAAATGGCTACCCTGCTCGCGCTGTGCGCCCAGGAAGGCGGCAAGACGATCAGCGACGGCGTGGCTGAAGTCCGCGAGGCCGTCGATTTCTGCCGTTATTATGCCGACCGTGCGCGCCTTGACTTTGCCCAACCGCAGAATCTACCGGGACCTACCGGGGAACGGGATCAATTGCGCTGGCACGGTCGGGGCGTGTTTGTCTGCATCAGTCCCTGGAATTTTCCCTTAGCCATTTTCATGGGGCAGGTGGCGGCGGCGTTGGTGGCCGGTAATGCCGTGGTGGCCAAACCCGCCGAGCAAACCCCGCTGATCGCGACATATGCCGCGCAACTACTGCTCCGCGCTGGAATACCGGGCGATGTTCTGCACTGTCTGCCGGGCGACGGCGCAGTCGGCGCGCGGTTGATCGACGATCACCGAGTGGCGGGAGTGGCCTTTACCGGTTCCACCGAGACCGCTTGGTCGATTAACCGCACCCTGGCGGCTCGTCGCGGTCCCATCGTGCCGCTGATTGCTGAAACCGGTGGTCAGAATGTGATGATTGTGGATTCTTCAGCGCTGCCGGAGCAAGTGGTTGTCGACGTGCTCGCTTCCAGTTTTCAGAGCGCCGGCCAACGTTGTTCAGCGCTACGAGTCTTGTTCGTGCAAGAAGACATTGCAACCAAGCTAATCGAGATGCTGGCCGGAGCCATGCTGGAGCTCAGAGTTGGTGATCCCAGCCATCTGGCTACCGATGTGGGGCCGGTCATTGATACCGAAGCCCAAGCCATGTTGCAACGTCATGCCGAGCGTATGGAACAGGAAGCTCGCTTGATCTACCGTTGCCCACTCGGGCCTGAGACGACTCACGGCAGCTTTTTTGCCCCGCAGGCGTTCGAGATCAAGGACCTCGCGCAACTGGAACGGGAAATCTTCGGACCCGTGTTACACGTGGTGCGCTACCCCGCCAACCAACTGGACAAGGTCATCGACGCCGTTAATGCGACTGGTTTCGGGCTGACCTTCGGCATCCACAGCCGGATTGATCGTACCGTGCGCCATGTCACTGAGCGCATTCGGGCCGGCAACGCCTATGTCAACCGCAACATG